>NZ_JAAKZW010000234.1 GCF_011044995.1 Streptomyces mesophilus
GCGTTGACTTTTGGCACGCTGTTGAGTTCTCAAGGAACGGACGCTTCCTTTGTACTCACCCTCTCGGGCTTTCCTCCGGGCTTCCCTTCGGTGTTTCCGACTCTATCAGACTCTTTCGGGCCCGATTTCCTCGGTGCTTTCCGGTTCCCGCTTTCGCGTTTCCCTTCCGGCGGTGTCGACTCTATCAGATCCTTTCGGGCCTGATTCCCGGTCAACTCGGGTTGTCTTTGCGGCTGTTGGGCCGTTCCGACGAAGTGAGACTTTAGCGGAATCTTCGCTCCCGAGCTAATCGGGGGCTATTCCTCATTTCGTAAGAGCGCACGAAAGCGAGACCGCGTTCGAACGCGGAATGCTTGTAGTGGGTCTTACGGAATGGCTGTCCGGGGACCGACTTTCATCGGCTCTCACGTCGGGCAACTCGGAGAACACTACGGATCTACGAGGGCCGTGTCAACCCGCGGCCAGCTCGCGGCTGCGGTCGCGGGCTGCCTCCAGGGCGGAGAGCAGCGCGGCGCGTACGCCGTGGTTCTCCAGCTCCCGGATCGCGTTGATGGTGGTGCCCGCGGGGGACGTCACGTTCTCGCGGAGCTTCACCGGGTGCTCGCCGCTGTCGCGGAGCATCACGGCGGCGCCGATGGCGGCCTGGACGATCAGGTCATGGGCCTTGTCGCGGGGCAGGCCGAGCAGGATGCCGGCGTCCGTCATGGCTTCGACCAGGTAGAAGAAGTACGCGGGCCCGGAGCCGGAGAGGGCGGTGCAGGCGTCCTGCTGGGATTCCGGGACGTGGAGGGTCTTGCCGACCGCGCCGAAGATCTCCTCGGCGTGGGTGAGGGCGGCGGGGGTGGCATGGCTGCCGGCCGAGATGACGGACATGCCCTCGTCCACGAGGACCGGGGTGTTGGGCATGACGCGGATGACCGGGGTGCCTTCGGCGAGGCGGTCCTCGATGAAGGAGGTGGTGATGCCCGCCGCCGCGCTGATGATCAGGCGGTCCGTGGTGACGTGGGGGGCGAGCTCTTCCAGGAGCTTGCCCATGTCCTGGGGCTTGCAGGCCAGGATGAGGGTGTCGGCGCGCTTGGCGGCGTCGGGGTTGGTGACTGTCTCGACCCCGTAGCGCTCGCGGAGTTCTGCCGCGCGTTCCGGGCGGCGCGTCGTGACCAGGAGGTTCTCGGGGGCCCAGCCTGCCCGGAGCATGCCGCTGAGCAGGGCCTCGCCGATCTTGCCGGTGCCGAGGACGGCGACTTTCTGGGTCATGCGAGGGCCTCCCGGTTGCGTTGTTCGTTGGGCCATCCTCGCATCGGGTGGGGGCGCCTGCGGCGGGCCTTCTCCCCCGCCCCGCCCCTTCCCGAAACCGGGGCTTCGCCCCGGACCCCGCATCCGAACTTCGTTCGGATCTGCTCAATCGCCGCAGGGGCTGAATGTGTCAGGCCGTCCTGCGGCGCAAAGTGGCCGCGCCCAGGCCGAGGACCAGGAATGCGCACAGGGCCACGATCAATGCGTCGCGGATGAAGTTGGCGGTTACGTCTGTGTGTTTGAGGACTTCGCCCATGCCGTCCACCGCGTACGACATGGGGAGGACGTTGGAGATCTTCTCCAGGGCCGGCTGCATGTTGTCGCGGGCTGTGAACAGGCCGCAGAGGAGGAGCTGGGGGAAGATCACGGCCGGCATGAACTGGACGGCCTGGAATTCGGACGCGGCGAAGGCCGAGACGAAGAGGCCGAGGGCGGTGCCGAGGAGGGCGTCGAGCAGGGCGACGAGGAGGAGCAGCCACGGGGAGCCGATGACGTCGAGGCCCAGGGCCCACAAGGCGAGCCCGGTGGCGAGGAGTGACTGGACGATCGCGAGGGTGCCGAAGGCCAGGGCGTATCCGAGGATCAGGTCGGCTTTGCCGAGGGGCATCGCGAGCAGGCGTTCCAAGGTGCCCGAGGTGCGTTCGCGCAGGGTCGAGATGGACGTCACCAGGAACATCGTGATCAGCGGGAAGATGCCGAGGAGCGAGGCGCCGATGCTGTCGAACGTGCGCGGGCTGCCGTCGAAGACGTAGCGCAGGAGCAGCAGCATCACGCACGGGACCAAGAGCATCAGCGCGATGGAGCGGGGGTCGTGGCGGAGCTGGCGCAGGACCCGGGCGGCTGTGGCGAGGGTGCGGGAGGTGTTCATCGCGAGGTCTCCTTGGTGCTGCTGCTCCCGGTCGCGGTCGCCGAGCTCTTCTCGGCGGCGGTGGCCTCGTCGACCAGGCGGAGGAAGGCGGCTTCGACGGTGTCCGTGTCCATGCGGTGGCGCAGGGCGTCCGGGGTGTCGTCGGCGAGGACCTCGCCTTCGCGCATGAGAAGGAGGCGGTGGCAGCGCTCGGCCTCGTCCATGACGTGCGAGGAGACGAGGATCGTGGTGCCGCGTCCCGCGATGTCGTGGAAGAGGTTCCACAGGTCGCGGCGCAGGACGGGGTCGAGGCCGACGGTCGGTTCGTCGAGGACCAGGAGCTCGGGGGTGCCGAGCAGGGCGACGGCGAGTGAGACGCGGCTGAGCTGGCCGCCGGAGAGGGTGCCGGCGAGTGCGTCCTGGTGGCTTTCCAGGTCCACGTCGGTGATGGCGCGGGTGACGTAGTCGCGGCGCAGGTCGGCGTAGCCGCGGCCGGGGATGAGGATCGCGGCGAAGTACTCGAGGTTCTGGCGGACGGTGAGGTCCAGGTAGACCGAGGGGGCCTGGGTGACGTAGCCGATGCGGGAGCGCAGGGGCGCCGAGCCGGCCGGTTCGCCGAGGACGTCGAGGGTGCCGGTGACCTTGGCCTGGGTGCCGACGACGGCGCGCATGAGCGTGGACTTGCCGCAGCCGGAGGGGCCGAGGAGGCCGGTGATCTGGCCTCGGGGTACGTCGAAGCGGAGGCCCTTGAGGACCGTGCGGGGGCCGCGGACCACAGTCAGGTCTGCGGCCTTGATGGCGGGGCCCGGGGTGCCTGGTCCGGGCTCGGGGGCCTTTCCGGATCCATAATTCATCATGTGATGAATATGGGTCGCGCAGGGGTGCGGAGTCAAGTGCCCGCGGAGGTCAGCTCACGGCGGCAGCCGGCTTGAGCGCGACTGTCAGTTCCACCGTGTAGTGCTCCGTCACCTGTCCGTCCGGGAACACGCGCAGGAGTTCCGCGCGCTCCTGGGCCAGGAGAGGTGCCGCGCGGTCCGGGCCCAGCGCCGCGAAGTAGGAGCGGCTGCCCAAGTGGGCCAGGTGGGCGTCGAGCGAGACCTCGCGGGTCCACCGGAGGCGGCGGTGGGCGCGGGCGGCGGCCGGTGCGACGGATGCGATGAGGTGTTCCGTATCGACGGCGACGCCGAAGCCGTGGTGGCCGGGGACGCGGGACGCGAGGCGTTTCTCCTGGGCGGCGGACCAGGGGCTGTCGGGCACGTTCCACCACAGGGCGAGGGCGCCGCCCGGGCGCAGGACGCGCAGCGCCTCGGGGATGAGCGTTCCGGGTCCGTCCAGTGCCAGGACTGGGCATACGTGACCAGGTCGGCGCAGGCGTCGGTGAACGGCAGGGCCTCGCCGGCCGCCCGTACGAGCGGGATGTCCGGCAGTGCGGTGTGGAGCTGGGCGCCCATGCCCGGGCCGGGTTCGACGGCGATGACGTGGGCGCCGCGCGCGCGCAGGAGGCGGGTGGCGATGCCCGTGCCGGCGCCGACGTCGAGGACGCGGCGGCCGTCGAGGGGCGAGCCGGTCAGTTCCTCGAGCGTCTCGAAGAGCTCCGGCGGATAGTCGGGGCGGGCGGTGGCGTATTGAGCGGCTACGGCGTCGAAGGAAAGCGCGAAGTCGGTCATGACTTCATCGTGACTGCCGGGAGCGACGAATAGGAGCTCCCGGAAACCCCGGGGTACGCCCACTCCCAAGCCCGTCACACACCGAGACGCGGCGGTTCGACCGGCCGCGCCAGTGCGGTCAGCCGCGGCGCTTCTTCTTCGGGTTGCCCGCGCGGCGGGACGAGCGGCGTTCGTACCGGGTGCGGGCCGTTTCGTATTCCGTGCGGCGGAGCTTTTCGCCGGGGGCCTCGTAGAGGTTGCGGAAGAAGTACGCGAGCAGGACGCCGATGAAGCCGATGGCCATCAAGCCCTTCGCGGACTGTGTCGTATCGGGGTCGGTGCGCTTGCCGTACGACTCCCAGGCGCGGCGGAACGCGATGGCGCTGCAGGCGGAGAAGGCGACGATGACCAGGACGTTGACGAAGTCGCCGACCTTGGCGATCTCCAGGCCCTCGAACGCGAAGCGGAGGACGAAGGCGCCGGCGGCGGCGAGGGCGAGGGAGCCGAGGCCGGCTCCGATGCGGCGCCAGAGGTAGCCGCCGTCGTGGTTCAGCCAGGTGGTGCCGAAGAGGGGGAGCTCTTCGGGCTGGGGGCCCGCCGGGGCGGTGGGTGTCTCGTTCGTGCCGTTTTCGTCGCTCACGAGGTTGATTATCCCGGACCTCGGGGCGTGGGCGGACGGTGTGGGGGCGCGGGCCGTCGAGCGTACGAGAGTCCGCAGTTATGTTGTAGGCGTCAACTCGTGTACGGGGAGGGCCTGTTGTGCCACTGCGGGAGGACGATCCGCATGCTGTCGGGGCATATCGGCTGAGTGATCGGCTCGGATCGGGCGGGATGGGGACGGTGTTCCTGGGGCATGCGCCCTCGGGCCGTGATGTCGCGATCAAGGTCATCCACGAGCAGTACGCGGGCGATCCGGTCTTCCGTACGCGCTTCCGGCAGGAGGTGGCCGCGGCCCGCAGGGTCAGCGGTGCGTTCACGGCGGCCGTCGTGGACGCCGACTCGGAGGCGCGCAGGCCTTGGATGGCCACGCAGTACGTACCCGGCCCGACGCTCGCCGACCGGCTGCGCGACCAGGGTCCCGTGCAGGGCGGTGAGCTGCGGCGGCTCGCGCTGGGGCTCGCGGAGGCGCTGGGCGACATCCACCGGGCCGGTGTCGTGCACCGGGATCTCAAGCCGGCGAATGTGCTGATGGCGGCCGACGGGCCCCGGGTGATCGACTTCGGGATCTCGCGCGCGGCCGAGAACCAGGCGCTCACCGCGACCGGGCATGTGATGGGGACGCCGCCGTTCATGTCGCCCGAGCAGTTGAGCGATCCGCGGTCGACCGGGACGGCGTCCGATGTGTTCTCGCTGGCCGCGCTGCTCGTCTACGCGGTGCGGGGCAAGGGGCCTTTCGACGCGGACAGCCCGTATCTGACCGCGTACCGCGTGGTGAACGAGATGCCCGAGCTGGACGGGGTGCCGCAGCCGCTGCGCGAGGTGGTGGCCGGGTGCCTGGCGAAGGAGCCGGGCGAGCGGCCGGCGCTCGACGTCGTGGCGCACGAACTGCGGCGGCTGCCGGAGCGGACGGCACAGACGGTGGTCTGGCCGGCGGCCGGGGACCAGCAGACGCTGACCATGCGGAGCACTCCTGCTCGCGGGCCGGGAAGCGACGCCCATCGGCCGGCGAGCGACACCCCGTGGCCGGAAGCGGCGTCGCTGCCGCCGGTCGGGACGCTCGGTCCGGTGGAGTCCGCGGAATCCGAGGCCTCGGAACGGTCCGAGGGTTCCGCCACGGCCGCGAAGCCGCGCCGGCGCGCCCGCATCCTGCTCGCGGCCGGCGCCCTGGTGGTCGTGGCGGCCGTCGGTGCCGCGGTGGCCGTTTTCGGGCCCGACTCCGGGGGCGGCCGGACCGGGGGCAAGGGATCGACCACGGCGCCCGCTGCCCCGCGTACCGCACTGCCCGCGGGCTGGAAGCCGTGGCAGACCTCGCTGGTCGGCGCGGCGGAGCGGGGCGGCCGACCGCCCGAGCGATGGCGGCACTTCGCCGACGTACAGGAATGTGTCGTCGAGGGCGCGGCCGCGTTCTGCGGGGGCGGGAGCATCCTGACCGTACGGATCGACCTCGCGACCGGTGCCGTGCTGTGGCGGGCGCCCGCACCGGCCGGACTCGGGGAGTCCGAGTCCGGGATGCACGACTCGTCGCCGCTCGGGGCCGGCGGCGGGAAGGTCATCGTCCTCGAGGCGCAGCCCGGGGAACGGGCACAGATCACCGCGCTGGACGCGGCCACCGGCAAGCGGGTGTGGAGCCGGCCGGCCAGCACCGGGGTCTCCTCGGCCGCCGTGGTCGACGGGCTCGTGGCGACGCTGGATCCGGACGACACCTCGATCACCGCACGGGATCTGTCGAGCGGCCGGACGGTGTGGACGACGCCGGTCATGCCCGAGCAGATGTGCATGCCGGTGGAGCTGGGCGGCGCGATCTACGCGAGATGCGATGCCGAGACCGAGGACGGGAAGACCTACCGGCTCGCCCTCAAGCGCCTCGACCCCGCGGACGGCAACGCGCATGAGCTTCCGGTCGTCGCCGACGCCGAGGGCGCCGTCTCGGTGCTCGACGACGGACGTCTGGTGATCCCGGTGGCGGGCGGTGAACAGCCGGACCCCGAGGGCGGGTTCGACTGGGTCACCCGCTACACCTCGCTCACCTTGATGGATCCGACGGGCAAGCGGAAGCGCGCCACGGTGCGCCTGGCAAAGCCGGTCGAGGGCACGGGCGTCGACATCCTCGGCTCGGCGATGTACGTACGGCGCACAGACGGCACGGTGACCGCCGTGGACGTGCACAGCGGCCGGCAGCTGTGGAGTACGCCGACCTCGCTGGAGCGTCCGGGCACGCCCCTGGTCCTGGACGGTGTGCTCTATCTGGCGTCCAGCAGCGGCCGGGTGCTCGCGCTCGACGCCCGTACGGGAGAAGAGCTCTGGCAGACCCCGCCGCGCAACGCACCCGTGGACGCCGCGTCCTGGGGCGGGCCCGAGGTGCTGCGGGCCGAGGGTGCGCTGGTGGTCAGTTCGTCGGGCGGGACGGTGTTCTCGTTCGACCCGGCCAAGCCGCCCAAGTGACCGCCGAGCCACCTGGGTGACCACGCGGAAGGGCCGGCCCCCTAGGGACCGGCCCTTCACACAGGTACTGAGGCGATCAGCCCAGCTTGCTCACGTCGCGCACCGCGCCCTTGTCGGCGCTGGTGGCCATCGCCGCGTAGGCCTTGAGGGCCTGGGAGACCTTGCGCTCGCGGTTCTTCGGCGCGTACGTGCCGTTCAGGGCCTTCTCGCGGGCGGCCAAGTCCTCGTCGGAGACCAGGAGTTCGATCGTGCGGTTCGGGATGTCGATCCGGATCCGGTCGCCGTCCTCGACCAGCGCGATCGTGCCGCCGGAGGCCGCCTCGGGCGAGGCGTGGCCGATCGAGAGGCCCGAAGTGCCGCCGGAGAAGCGGCCGTCGGTGATCAGGGCGCAGGCCTTGCCGAGGCCGCGGCCCTTCAAGTACGAGGTCGGGTACAGCATCTCCTGCATGCCGGGGCCGCCCTTGGGGCCCTCGTAGCGGATGACGACCACGTCGCCCTCCGTGACCTGCTTCAGGAGGATTTTCTCCACGGCCTCCTCCTGCGACTCGCAGACGACGGCCGGGCCCTCGAAGGTCCAGATCGACTCGTCCACGCCCGCCGTCTTCACGACGCAGCCGTCGACGGCGAGGTTGCCCTTGAGGACCGCGAGGCCGCCGTCCTGGGAGTAGGCGTGCTCGGCGGAGCGGATGCAGCCTTCGGCGGCGTCCTCGTCCAGCGCCTCCCAGCGCTCGGACTGCGAGAAGGCTTCGGCGGAGCGGACGCAGCCGGGGGCCGCGTGCCACAGCTCGATCGCCTCGGGGCTGGGCGAACCGGCGCGCACGTCCCAGGTCTTGAGCCAGTCGGCGAGCGACGGGCTGTGCACGGAGTGCACGTCCTCGTTGAGCAGGCCCGCGCGGTGCAGTTCGCCGAGGAGGGCCGGGATGCCGCCGGCGCGGTGCACGTCCTCCATGTAGTACGTGCGGTTCTTGCCGACGTTCGGGGCGACCTTGGCGAGACACGGGACGCGGCGCGAGACGGCGTCGATCTCGTTCAGGCCGAACGGGACCTCCGCCTCCTGGGCCGCGGCGAGCAGGTGCAGGATCGTGTTGGTCGAGCCGCCCATCGCGATGTCGAGGGCCATCGCGTTCTCGAAGGCCGCGAAGGTCGCGATGTTACGGGGCAGGACCGACTCGTCGTCCTGCTCGTAGTAGCGCCGGGTCAGCTCCACGACGGTGCGCGCGGCGTCCTCGTACAGGCCCTTGCGGGCGGTGTGCGTGGCGAGGAGCGAACCGTTGCCCGGCAGCGAGAGGCCGATCGCCTCGGTGAGGCAGTTCATCGAGTTGGCGGTGAACATGCCCGAACAGGAGCCGCAGGTCGGGCAGGCGTTCTCCTCGATACGGAGGATGTCCTCGTCCGAGACCTTCTCGTTCACGGCCTCCGACATCGCGTCCACCAGGTCGAGCGTGCGGACGGTGCCGTCGACGAGGGTGGCGCGTCCTGCCTCCATGGGGCCGCCGGAGACGAAGACGGTCGGGATGTTCAGACGCAGGGCCGCGTTCAGCATGCCCGGGGTGATCTTGTCGCAGTTGGAGATGCAGATCAGAGCGTCGGCGCAGTGCGCCTCGACCATGTACTCCACGCTGTCCGCGATCAGGTCGCGCGAGGGCAGGCTGTAGAGCATGCCGCCGTGGCCCATCGCGATGCCGTCGTCGACGGCGATGGTGTTGAACTCGCGCGGGATGCCGCCGGCCGCCGTGATCGCCTCGCTGACGATCCGGCCGACGGGGGCGAGGTGGGTGTGGCCCGGGACGAACTCGGTGAAGGAGTTGGCCACCGCGATGATGGGCTTGCGGCCGATGTCCCCGCTCGGTACGCCCGACGCCCGCATAAGGGCGCGGGCGCCCGCCATGTTGCGGCCGTGGGTGACAGTGCGGGACCTCAGCTGGGGCATCGTCGCTCGCTCCTTCAAGACAGTGCTGGTTCTGTCGAGCGTACGCCGGGGCTCCAAGATCTGGACAGCATGTCCGGAATACGGGACGGAGGGCTCACTCCTCGGTCAGATACCGCTGCAAGGTCGGCGCCACGAGCGCGATGATCTCCTCCGGGTCCGCCGAAGCGAGCGGCTCGACCTTCACCACGTAACGGACCATGGCGATGCCGACCATGTGCGAGGCCGCGAGTTCGGCGCGGAACTTGGGGTTGGGGACCTTGAGGTCCGCCTCCACGCGCTCGATCAGGCGGCGCACGACGAAGGCGCGCAGGACCTTGGCCGCCGCTTCGTGCGTGACCGCCGAGCGGATGATCGCGAGCAGCGGGGTACGCGTGGCCGGGTTCTCCCAGACGGCGAAGAAGAAGCGGGCGAGCCGCTCGCCGGCACCGTCGAGACCCTGGCCGACCGTGCCGACGACGGTCTGGGCCGGCTCGAAGGTGACCTCGATGGCGGCCGCGAAGACCTCGTCCTTCGTTCCGAAGTAGTGGTGCACGAGCGCCGAGTCCACCCCCGCGGCCTTGGCGATCGAGCGGATGGACGCCTTGTCGTAGCCGCGCTCGGAGAACTGCTCTCGGGCGGCCGCGAGGATCCGGTCCCTGGTGCCGGGACCCGACTCCGCTTCCGTTTCCGTACGCGAGGGACGCCCGCGCCCGCGGCGGGGCGCCGCGCCCTCGGGCTGGGCGGCCGTCACTGCTTCGAGGTCGCGTTCAGGGCCGAGGCGAGATGCAGCCGCGTGAAGGCCAGCGCCTCGGCGAGATCGGCCTCACGTTCGGCGCTGGACATCGCGCGCCGCGTGTTGACCTCGATGACGACATGGCCGTCGAAGCCGCTGAGCGCGAGGCGCTCCAACAGCTCGGCGCAGGGCTGGGTGCCGCGGCCCGGGACTAGATGCTCGTCCTTCGCCGAACCGTTGCCGTCCGCGAGATGGATGTGCGCGAGACGCTCGCCCATGCGGTCGATCATCTCCATCGCGCCGGTGCGGGCGGTCGCGGTGTGGCTCAGGTCGACCGTGAAGTGCCGGTAGTCGTCCTTGGTGACATCCCACTCGGGCGCGTACGCGAGCATCTCCCGGTCGCGGTAGCGCCACGGGTACATGTTCTCCACGGCGAACCGCACGTCGGTCTCGTCGGCCATCCGCCACAGCCCGGTCACAAAGTCGCGGGCGTACTGCCGCTGCCAGCGGAACGGCGGATGCACCACGACCGTCGAGGCGCCCAGCTTCTCGGCGGCGGCCTGGGCGCGCTGCAGCTTGGTCCACGGGTCGGTGGACCAGACGCGCTGGGTGATCAGGAGGCAGGGCGCGTGCACCGCCAGGATCGGCATCCGGTGGTAGTCGCTGAGCCGGCGCAGGGCCTCGATGTCCTGGCTGACCGGATCGGTCCACACCATGACCTCGACACCGTCGTAGCCCAGGCGCGCGGCGATCTCGAAGGCCGTCGCCGTCGACTCCGGATAGACCGAGGCCGTCGACAGGGCGACCTTCGCATCCGGGATCCGCACCACTGGTTCTGCCACGAAAGACAGCGTACGGGCCCTGTACGGGCTGTCGGCAGGTGACCTCGTATGGCCTGCGTCGCTTAAGTCGTGGCTCAAACCGTCGCTCCTTGCGCAGTGGCGCCCGGGGCCGCCATCTGGTCGAGGCGGCGCAGGATGATGCCCTCGCGCAGCGCCCACGGGCAGATTTCCAGGGTCTCGACGCCGAACAGATCCATCGCGCCCTCCGCCACCAGGGCCCCGGCAAGGAGCTGTCCGGCCCGGCCCTCGGAGACGCCGGGCAGCTCGGCCCGCTGCTCCTCGGTCCGCGCGGCGAGCTGCGGCACCCAGTCCTCCAGGGACTTCCGCTTCAGCTCGCGCTGGACGTACAGGCCCTCGGCGGAGCGCGCCGCGCCCGCGAGACGCGCCAGCTGCTTGAAGGTCTTGGAGGTGGCGACGACATGGTCCGGGTTGCCGAAGCGGCTGAACTCCCCGACCGTACGAGCGATTTGAGCGCGCACGTGCCGGCGCAGCGCCTTGACGTCCTGCGGGTCGGGCGGGTCACCCGGCAGCCAGCCCGCGGTGAGGCGTCCCGCGCCGAGCGGGAGGCTGACGGCGGCGTCGGGCTCCTCGTCTATGCCGTACGCGATCTCCAGCGAGCCGCCGCCGATGTCGAGCACGAGCAGCTTGCCTGCGGACCAGCCGAACCAGCGGCGTACGGCGAGGAAGGTGAGCCGGGCCTCCTCCTCGCCGGACAGAACCTGCAGGTCGACGCCGGTCTCGTCCCTGACGCGGGCCAGGACCTCGTCGGCGTTGCCCGCCTCGCGCACCGCGGAGGTCGCGAACGGCAGCACGTCCTCGCAGCCCTTGTCCTCGGCGGCTTCGAGGGCTTCCTTGACGGTGGCGATCAGCCGGTCGACCCCTTCGGGGCTGATCGCCCCGGTGCGGTCGAGGAGTTGGGCAAGCCGCAGGTCTGCCTTGTGCGAATGGGCGGGCAGCGGGCGCGCGCCGGGGTGGGCATCCACCACCAGTAGATGCACCGTGTTCGAACCCACATCGAGGACACCGAGTCTCATACGTAAAACGCTACTGCGCGTTCGGGGATCGACGGTCCACGCGAGGGGCTCGGCACGCATACCCTGGGTGCGTGCCCAAGACGAAGAACGCGAAGCCGGAGAAGTCGGGTAAGGCGGGTAAGCCCGACAAGACCGGCAAGGTTGGCAAGGCCCGCAAGTCAGGTGATTCGGTGAAGGCTTCACAGAAGGACTCCAAGGCGAACAAGCCCGGAAAGGCCGCGAAGGGGGCGGCCCCCGACGAGCAGGGGCTCGTTTTCCCGCGCGCCTGGGTGGAGTTCGCGGATCCCGCCGATGACGAGCAGGTCTTCCGCTGCGATCTGACCTGGCTCACCTCGCGCTGGCACTGCATCTTCGGCAGCGGGTGCCAGGGGATCCAGGCCGGGCGTGCGGACGACGGGTGCTGCACGCTCGGGGCGCACTTCTCGGACGAGGAGGACGAGCAGCGGGTCGCGGGGTTCGTGGCCAAGCTCACGCCGGACATCTGGCAGCACCATCCCGTCGGTACGGACTCGGGGTGGACCCAGGAGGACGAGGACGGGGAGCGGCAGACGCGGCGCTGGGAGGGGTCGTGCATCTTCCAGAACCGGCCCGGGTTCGCGGGCGGCGCGGGCTGCTCGCTGCACATCCTGGCGCTGCGCGAAGGGCGCGAGCCGCTGGAGACCAAGCCGGACGTGTGCTGGCAGTTGCCGGTGCGGCGGACGTACGAGTGGATCGAGCGGCCCGACGACACCAAGATCCTCCAGGTGTCCATCGGCGAGTACGACCGGCGGGGCTGGGGGCCTGGCGGCCATGATCTGCACTGGTGGTGCACCTCTGCGACGTCCGCCCATGGAGCGGGCAAGCCGGTCTATCTGTCGTACGAGCCGGAGTTGAGGGAGCTGATGGGGCCGGCCGCGTACGAGGTCCTGGTCGGGATGTGCGAGCAGCGGCTGGCTTCCCAGCTGCCGTTGGTGGCGCCGCATCCGGCGGATCCTGGGGTCTGAGGGCACGGGCCTGAGGACCAGAGGTTGAGAGCCCGGGCCCGAGGCCCGGGCCGGCCGGCTTCCCGTCAGCCCGTGGGGCTCGGGTCCGAGGTGTCGCTGGGCGGCGGGTCCGACGGGGTCGGGTCCGTGGTCGGGGGCGGGTC
>NZ_JAAKZW010000235.1 GCF_011044995.1 Streptomyces mesophilus
CCACCGCCCCACCTGGGCGCTGCGGCTCCCGTCGGCGCTCCCCCCGCGCCCGGCCACGCCGCCGCCCACACCCCCGTCCGCGGCCTCCGCCGCCGCGTCCGAGCCCTCGCGGGAGGCCAGCGAGGAACCGGGCGCCGAGCGGACGCCGGTGGCGCGGGAGCAGCGGTCCAAGTTCCCGTCGGTGGTGGCGAGTTCCTCGGCCGTACCGCGGGCGCGGGCCCTGTCGCCGTCGAGTCCCGCCGCCGAGCCGCCCGAGCCGCCGCGCAGTGCCGTGGCCGCGCCAACACCCGTCTCCCGCTCGTACGGGCTCGGGCTGCTCCTGATCGTCGCGCTCGGCCTGTACTGGGTGCCGGTGCTCGGCATGGGCGACGCGGATCTCGACGCCATGAACGGGCTCGGGCTGATCTCCGTGCTGCCGCCCGCGACCCTGCTCGGCGCGGCGCTGCTCGTGGTCACCTTCGCGTCGCTGCTCTGGCACGAGCGGCCGCACCGGCTGCTCCTCACTCTTGCCTTGCTGGGCACCCTCGTCTCGCTGCACGCACTGCCCGCGGTCATCGAGGCGGAGCCGCGGTTCGCGACGGCCTGGCAGCACCTGGGCTTCATGGAGTACATCGACCGCACCGGCTCCGCCGTCCCCGACCTGGACGCGCGCTGGAGCTGGCCTGGCTTCTTCGCCGCGGCCACGTTCATCGCCGAGGCCTGCGGCGTGAACGATATGCGCGAGGTCATCCGCTGGTGGCCGATGGCCGTCCAACTCGCCTATCTCGCCCCGATGTTCCTGCTGATCCGCTCGATGCGGGCGAGCTGGCGGGCCAAGTGGGCAGGCGTGTGGATCTTCGTGCTCAGCGGCTGGGTGGGCCAGGACTACTTCTCGCCGCAGGGCTTCACGTATCTGCTCTATATCGCCTTCGTGGCGATCCTCCTCGTCTGGTTCCGCGCGCCGAGAGTGCTCTGGGCCAAGCGGCGCCCCGGCGAGGCCGAGGTGCTCGAGACCACGCGCGGGCAGCGGGCGACGCTGGTCCTCGTCCTGATAGCGCTCTTCGCGGCGACGGTGCCGGCGCATCAGCTCACCCCGTTCGTGATGCTCGGCGTGATCGCCGCCCTGGTCGTCTTCGGCCGCTCCGAACTGCGCGGCCTGCCGATCCTGTTCGGCATCCTGGTCGTGGTCTGGATCGGCTTCCTCGCCGAGCCCTACTGGTCGGGGCACTTCGAGGAGCTGTTCGGCGGCGTCGGCGGCGTCGGCGGCAATGTCACCTCGTCCGTCGGCGGACGGATCGAGGGCGGCAGCTCGATCCACCAGCTGGTCCTCTACTCGCGGGTGGGCCTGGCCGGCCTCGTCATGGCGCTCGCCGTATGGGGCTGGTGGCGCCGGCGCGGATACCAGTACGCGGAACGTTCTCTGGTCATCCTGACCTTCGTGCCGTTCCTCGGGTTCGGCATGCAGTCGTACGGCGGCGAGATGGCGCTGCGCGTGTTCATGTTCGCGCTGCCGGGTGCGGCGCTGCTCGCCGGTCTCGCCCTGTTCCCGCGCACCGGGATCACCGCGCAGGAACGCGACCGCGACCGGGTCTCGCTCGCGCCGCTCGCGGCCCTGATGGCGGGCCTGCTCCTGGTCGGCGGGTTCCTGATCGCCCGCTGGGGCAACGAGCCCTTCGAGCGGGTCAGGCCGGGCGAGGTCGCGGCGATGGAGTACGTGTACGACCACTCGGATCCGACGGTGCGGCTGCTCTGGCTCACCGACGACGAGATCAACAACGTGACGCCGGCGGCTCCTTGGGGCAAGCAGGACATGGAGAAGGTCGAGTACACGCCCACCCTGGCGCCGCTCGACCCGGTCCTCGTGGGCTCGCTGATCAAGTCGCTCAGGGACGCCGGGCCCAACTCGTATCTGATGGTGAACCGCGGCCAGACCACCACGCTCAACCTGGACGGCGGCTATCCCCGCAACTGGGACAAGCGCCTGATGCACAACCTCGACGACCGGCCCGAGCTGAAACGCGCGTACAGCAACGCGGACGCCACGCTGTACACGCTGCGCCAGCAGCCGGACGACGAGGTCAAGAAGGCGGATCCGGGCCCGATCGGACCCCAGGTCACCTGGACGCCCTGGTCGGTGGTGGGTGCGCTCGCGGCGATCGCGCTGATCGCCCTGCTGGCCGTGCGCGAGGTGGTGCGGGTGGCGGCGCCGCCGAGCGTACGGCAGTTGCAGTGGCTGCAGTCGACGTACTGGTTCTCGCTGCCTCTGCTCGCGGTGCTGCTGGCCTCGCTGGTGCAGCGGTTCCTGACGCTGGCCTAACTGTTGCGGCCACAGCCGTGCGGGGCGGGCCTCAACGGCCCGCCCAGTGCACCTCGTACGGCTTGAGCGTGAGGCGCTTGCCGTCGACCGTCACCTGCGTGGGGCGGTCGACGGTGTTCACCACGAGGAGCGCCTTGTCGTCGGCGAGGACGCGGACCGATGCGTCCTCGGGCGAGACGGCGATGTCCTCGTACGACGTGCCGGGCGGGAACTCCTTGTGGAAGCGCTCGAGCAGGCCGAGCATCGGCAACGCGACGCCGCCGTCGTCCAGTTCGGTGGAGGTCCACAGACAGCCGGCGCAGTCCTTGCCGCGCTTTTGCGGGTTCCAGTAGAACGCCGTGGTCGTGCCGCCCCGCGCCATCGCGATCAGGCCGGCGGCCTGCACGGCGACGCGGTGCGGCTCGGCCCAGTCGTCGCGGTTGTCGTTGTGGTCGCCCGGCTCGACGTAGTACTCGGCCCACCACAGCGGCAGCCCGTCGGAACGCCCCCGCACCCACTCGCTCACGTCGGTGAACTTCTCGGTGGCGGCGAACTCGTCGGGGATCAGCTCGTCCTCGGCGGTGTAACTGGAGCCGTCCACGACCACGAAGTCGGCGCCGGCCTTGTTCTTGTTCCAGTGGTCGAAGGCGTCGAGCACCCGCTGGTCCGCGCTCCCCCAGTCGCCCTTGAGCTCGTCGGAGGCGTTCTCGCTCTGGCGCGGGTTGAGGCTGTCCATCACCAGGTACGGGCCACCGACGAGAATGTCCTCGTTGACCTTCTTCAGCTCGCGGTACACGAGGTTGTAGAGCTGGGTGTAGCCCTCGTAGTCCCAGCGCTCCTCGGCGTCGTTCCAGAAGCCCTTGAACTCGTTCCAGACGATGAAGTGCCGTACGTCCGGATAGCGCTTGGCCACGGTCGCGGCGAGCTTGGCGAAGTCCTTGAAGTGCCGGGGGTCGGGCGGGGTCTCGAGCCGGTCCCAGTCGGTGTTGTCCACACCGGCCTTGCCGCCCTTCATCCAGTCCGGGGCGCAGCACAGGGTCACCACGGGGGTGCTGCCGGTGGCGCGGATGAAGTCCATGCGCGCGTCCATCTCACCGAACCGGTAACGGCCCGGCGAGGGTTCGGGGTTGTCCGAGCCCCAGCCCATGATGTGCTGCAGCTGCGGCAGACGCGGTCCGGTGAGGGTCTTCTCGGCGCGCTCGACCGCGCCGTCCTCCCCTTCGTCCGCACTGTGCTCGGTGTGCGTGAAACCCCAGCCGAGTTCGGCCTCGGGCCGTTCGGTGGGGATCGTGGGAGAACCCCACACCTTGTCACCGTCGGTCGTCGTGCCGGCGGTCGAACCATTGCCGTCGGGCAGGTTGCTGAGCGTCAGGACCAGCGCCAGTGCCGCCAGACCCACGCCGAGCAACGCGGTGAGCCGCCACCGCCGTGCCCCCGATTTCCACCCATGACGTCCCATCAACGGGCAAGGGTAATCGGGCCGGTTGACGGAATGACAGGCTCCGTTGCCACGGGTGTGTAACACACCCGTTCAGAGCACCTGGTCCATGGGACGGCACCCGAAATTCCGTGCGCAGGGGCCATTCGTGACGGATCATGTACCGCATGCCCGAAAAGGACCCGCGGCAGGCCCTGCCGATCAGGCTGAACATGGACGACAACGACTCACCGTCGGACGTCGTGGACGCGCTGTTCCTCGCCCGGTTCGCCGTGGGTGAGCAGCCGTACTCGCACGGTGTGTCCATCGAGCGCGTCAAGGCCGGCCTGGATCTGGTGCCGTCCGGCGCGAAGGTGCTGCGCGCGGTCCGTGACGACGACCGCTCGGCGACCCTCGCGGAGGGCGACGGCTGGACGCTCCTCATCTCGCGCTGGAGCCGCGGCGCCGACGTGACGGTGATCGCCACCTCGGCCGAACTCGCGGAACGTGTCGTCAAGCAGGTCACCGACGACGCGGCCGACGAGCCCGAACCCCAGCCGGACAACGTCACGATGGGCTTCTGGTACGTATCGCCGCGCCGTGGCCCGTACCGCACGACGCGGCAGATCTCCGCCGGCACCTGGGACGAGGTGCGCCCCAACTACACGGCCTCGGTGTCCGATGCGATGGACCGGCTGATGAAGACCACGCCCGAGGACATCGCGGGCCGGCTGCTCCTCCTGCACGGTCCGCCCGGTACCGGCAAGACCTCGGCGCTGCGCACGCTCGCCCGCTCGTGGCGGGACTGGTGCCAGGTGGACTGTGTGCTCGACCCCGAGCGTCTGTTCAACGATGTCGGCTACCTGATGGACATCGCGATCGGCGAGGAGGACGGCGCGGGCAAGGGCCGCTGGCGGCTGCTGCTGCTCGAGGACTGCGACGAGCTGATCCGCGGCGAGGCCAAGCACACCGCGGGCCAGGCCCTGTCCCGGCTGCTCAACCTCACGGACGGACTGCTCGGCCAGGGTCGCAACGTCCTCGTCGGCGTCACCACCAACGAGGACCTGGAGCGGCTGCACCCGGCGGTCGTGCGGCCCGGCCGCTGTCTCGCCCGGATCGAGATCGGCGCTCTGACCCGGCGCGAGTCCCTGGACTGGCTGGGTGCGGACTTCCCGGACGCCGCGTCGGCCGTCGGCCGCGAGGGCGCGACGCTCGCCGAGCTGTACGCGCTGCGGCGCGGGGTGTCGCCGACCTCGGTGCCCGAGCCTCGGGGCGGGGCGGATGCGGGGCTGTATCTGTAGGAGCCCGGCCCTCCGTCAGGAGTACGCCGCCCGCACCGCGTCCTTGACCGCCGCGAGCGCCGCCTCTTGGTCGAGGCCGAGCCGTCGGGCCTGGGCCGCGTAGGCGGCGGCCGCCTCGGCGGCCTTCTGCTCGGCCGCTCCGCCGGCGGCCGCGACGAAGGTGCCGTTGCGTCCGCGGGTCTCGATCACGCCATCGGCTTCGAGGGCCTTGTACGCCTTGGCCACCGTGTTCGCGGCGAGGGAGAGCGTCTCGGCGAGGCCGCGTACGGTCGGCAGCTTGTAGCCCACCGGCAGCGCTCCCGAATGTGCCTGCGCGGAGATCTGGGCGCGCACTTGCTCGAACGGCGCCTCGGCTGCGCCCTGGTCGATACGGAGCTTCAAAGTCACGGGCCCGATTGTGGCAGCAGGTCGCGTTCCCGTACGGGTACGGGGCCCGTTGCGGGCGGTACGCGTTCCGCATACCTAGGGCGAAGTCCCGTATACCTACCGCGCCGTAAATGGGAGGCGCGCCTCCCGCGTGCCACGTAGCGTCCGTGACCATGACCGTCATCGTCCGTGCTTTCCGCCCCGAGGACGCCTCGGCATCCGCCGAAGTGCTCCGCGCCGCCCTTCCGTTCATGGTGACCACGCCCGAGGCGACCCTGTGGGACACCTCCCACGCCGCACCCGCGAGCCACTATCAGCTCTTCGTCGCCGAACGGGGCGGTGAGATCGTGGCGCGCGCCGAGGCAGGGATCGCGCACGAGGCCAGCACTCCCGGGCAGGCCTTCGCGAATGTCTACGTGCATCCGGAGCACCGCGGGCACGGGGTAGGCGCCCTCGTGCTGCGTACGGCGGAGGAGCATGTCGCGGGAGCGGGGGCCGACACGGTCTACTCGTGGGTGCTCGACGAGGTGCCGAACCGTTCCTTCGCCGAGCGCCGCGGTTACCGCGCCAGCCGCTCGGCGCACTTTCTGCGCCTGGACCTGGCGAACGGCACGCTGCCGCCGCTGCCCGAGCTCCCGGCGGACGTCGAGCTCGTACCGGTGTCGGCCTGGGCGGACGACCCGCGGCCGATGTTCGAGCTCGACGCGGAGTGCACGGCGGACGAGCCCGGCGATCTCGACGCCGAGCTCGACGACTTCGAGGAGTGGCTGGACTCGACCTGGCGCCATCCGCTGCTCGACCAGGAGCTGAGCACGGTCGCCCTGGTCGACGGGACACCGGCCGCGTTCACGGCGGCCCGAACGGACGGCCGCACACGCTACGGATCCGGGATGACGGGCACCTCAAGGGCGTTCCGCGGCCGGGGCCTGGCGAAGCTCGCCAAGACCGACTCGCTGCGGCGGGCCCGTGCGGCCGGCTACACCGAGGCGTTCACCGGCAACGACTCGGACAACGGTCCGATGCTGGCGATCAACAAATGGTTCGGTTACGAAATCTGCGCGACGGAGGTGCGCTATGTCCGCGACCTCGGATGATCCCCTCAAGGACGACATGCTCAAGGTCCATCTGACGAAGGCGGGCCGTACGAAGATCCGCTACCCCGCACTCCTGCTCGCGGACGACGGCACGCAGGTGACGGTCCGTGCGCCGTGGGCGAGCGACGGGGTGCGGGATTTCGGCTTCGTACGCTTCGAGCCGGGTGATGTCTTCACCGAGCACTACTGGCGCAACCGCTGGTACTCGGTCAAGGAGGTGCGTACGGCGCAGGGCTGGCTGAAGGGCTGGTACTGCGACGTGACCCGCCCTGCGGTCCTCGACTCCGGCGAACTCGTCGTCGAGGACCTCGACTTGGACCTGTGGGTCTCGGCGGACGGCTCGACGGTGCTGCGCCTGGACGAGGACGAGTTCGAGGAGAGCGGCCTCACGGACCGCGATCCGGTGGCGGCGGTGGAGGCCGTGCGCGCCCTGGACGAGCTCGAAGTGGTCGCGCAGGTCAGCGGGTTGGCGACGCTGCTCGACTGAGGCCGTGGCGTCGGCGGGTCGGCGACACTGCCTGCTCGCCGACGCCGTCGCGTCAGCGGACTGTGCCGGGCCCGCCCGCGCCGTCGCGCGCCACCAGCTCGACCTCGTAGCCGAGGCCGTCCTCCAGATACGCGGCGCAATGCTGCCTGCCGCCCGCGTACGGATGCTCCTCGGCGTACAGCAGGGACCATCCGTGGGAGGCGGCGCGCGCCACCAGGGCGTCGAGGGCTGCCCGGTCCCGTACATGGAACGCCAGGTGGTTGAGGCCGGGCGCGGTGCGGTGATGGCGGCTGCCGGAAAGGTCCGCGGACTGCTCGACGACCACGTAGGCGTCCCCGAGCCGCCAGCTGCGGCCCAACTCCCAGGACTGGTACGGGGAGTAGCCCAGCTCGCCGAGCAGCCAGCCCCAGGATGCCGAGGCCGCGGCCAGGTCCGGCACCCACAGCTCGATGTGGTGGACCTGCCCCGCGGTCGTACGGGGCAGCGGCACCGACCGGTCGCGGGCACTCTCGTACGCGATCGCGTCGCCGTCCTCGTGCCAGTGCAGGACGAAGCGCTCGCCGGCGCGGTGGGCCTCCACGCCCGCGCGGGCGTACGCGACCATGCCGTCCGGCAGGCCCGACAGCGGATACCAGGCGAGGGCGTCGCACTTGTCCGGTTCGCGGTTGACGGGGGTGCCGCCGGCCGACGTCTCGAAGAACCAGCCGACGCGCGGGGCGCCGCCGGGGCCCCGGTGCTGCATCACCAACGCCATCTGTACGTCGGCCGGCTCCAGCCGGAGGCCCACCTCCTCGTACGCCTCGCGCAGGACCGCGGCCCGGACGTCCTCACCGTCCTCGACGTGACCGGACGGCAGGTTCCACAGTCCGTCCGCATAGCCGGTGCCGGCCCGCCGGGCGAGCAGCACCTCGTCGCCCCGCCGCACGAGGAGATGGACGTCGACGACCTCACGGTGACGTGGCGGCCCCTGCTGCGCCACCACCGCGTACCGCAGGCCGTCGGCCGGCCGGCCCCACAGGCGCGCGTCCCGCGACAGGTCCTCCGTGTGCACGCGGGTGACGAGCGGGGCGAGGGCCCGGGTGATCTCCTCGACGGGCAGTCCCTCCGCACCACGGACCCCCTCGACCAGGACCAGGCGCCCACCGGGCCGCAGCAAGGAGCACCAGTGCGCCAGAACCGCCGACGGGTCAGGGAACGTCCACAGCACATGACGGGCAAGCACGACATCGAAGGTCCTGCCACCGACCGGTGGCCGGGCCGCGTCGCCGAGCAGCACCTCGGCCCCGGCCCCCAGCTTCGTGCGGGCCAGCTCGACCATGCGGGGCGACAGATCCACGCCCACCACCCCGTGGCCCTGCTCCCGCGCGAGCAGCGCCAGACTTCCCGTACCGCAGCCGAGGTCGAGCACGTCGGACGCCGTCGGCGGCAGCCAGTCCGCGAGGCGCTCGGCCCAGGCCGCGCGGACGGCCGGGTCGCGCAGGCCGTGGTCGGGTTCCAGATCGAAGGCCGCAGCCTCCGCGTCCCAGTCGACCGTGGCGGCCGGTGTCTGCTCGTCACTCATACGGAGATCGTCGCAGCCGCCACTGACAATTCCCCCTGGCCGGAAGGCCTGGCTCCAACGCCCTTGCCGCGCAAGGAATTCACGCGTCGTCCCACATGCTGAAACATGAGGGTCGAACCCTGGTCCAGGAGGGAAGAAACCCGTCAGGAGCGTGACAAGCACCACTGACAAACCGGGCGGCGATGAGAAAGGCTCCTCGCCCGGGTCTAACCGAGTGAATGAACGGTACTCAGCACCCGGGCGACTCGACGCTAGGAGGCCTCATGCGCCGCCAGACGATCCGCAAGCCGATCCCGAAGCCCGCGATCCGCCGTGAGCGTGAGCGCTCCGAGGAAGCCCAGCGCAGGGTGGGCCCGCGTCCGGAAGTGCGCGAGGACATCCACAAGACCTGGTGGCCCGAGGCCTGAGCCCGGTGAGCGCCTCCAGACAGACGCCGACGGGGTGCGAGGACTGAGCAGCCCTCGCACCCCGTCGCGTATCAGCCCGGGTCAGACCGCGGCGTCCTCGCGGTCCTGCGCGGCCTTGCGCCCCTTGCGGAGCACCAGCTTCTTCAGGAGCGGCCAGGCGAGCAGCAGCAGGATGATCACGTAGACCGTGACGGAGAACGGTGTGTCGACCAGGCCTGTCACGCTGCCGTCGCTGATCTGCAGCGCGCGCCGCAGCTGCTGTTCGGCGGCCGGGCCGAGGATCACGCCGATGACCGCGGGCAGCACCGGCAGCCCGTAACGGCGCATGCCGAAGCCCAGCAGGCCGATGACCAGCAGGATCACCAGGTCGATCGCCTCGCCGGCCACCGCGTACGCACCGACTCCCGCGAAGAAGAGGATCCCCGCGTAGAGGTACGGGCGCGGGATGCGAAGCAGCTTGGCCCACAGGGGTGCGAGCGGCAGGTTGAGGCAGAGCAGCAGCACCATGCCGACGAACAGCGAGGCGATCAGGCCCCAGACCAGTTCCGGTTCGCGGTCGAACAGGAGCGGGCCCGGCTGGATCCCGTACTGCTGGAAGGCGGCGAGCATCACGGCCGCGACGGCCGTGGTGGGCAGACCGAGGGTCAGCATCGAGACCAGCGTGCCCGCCGCCGAAGCGGAGGCCGCCGACTCGGGGCCCGCGACGCCTTCGATGGCGCCCTTGCCGAACTCGTCCTTGTGCTTGGACAGCCGCTTCTCGGTGACGTACGACAGGAACGTCGGGATCTCCGCACCGCCCGCCGGGATCGCCCCGAACGGGAAGCCGATCACCGGGCCGCGCAGCCAGGACTTCCAGGACCGTTTGACGTCCGCCTTGCCGAGCCAGGGCCGGCCGACCGGAATCGCCTCGGCACCGCCGCGGCGCAGATGGGCGGCCACCCACAGGGCCTCGCCGATCGCGAAGAGACCGACCGCGACGATCACCACGTCCACGCCGTCGGCGAGCTGGAGCGAGCCGCCGGTCAGCCGCTGCTGGCCGGTCATCTGGTCGAGGCCGACCAGGCCGATGGTGAGACCGATGAGCAGCGAGGCGAGTCCGCGGATACGGGAGGAGCCGAGGACGGACGTCACCGCGATGAACGCGAGGACCATGATGGCGAAGTAGTCGGGCGCACCGATGTCCACCGCGAGGTCCGCGATCTTCGGCGCGAGCGCGACGAGCAGGATCGTGCCGACCATGCCGCCCGCGAAGTGCCCGATCGCCGCGGCCGCGAGCGCCTGTGCGCCCCGTCCTGACTTGGCCATCGGGTTGCCCTCGATGGCGGCCACCACGGCGGCACTCTCGCCTGGCGTGTTGAGCAGGATCGAGGTGGTCGACCCGCCGAACATCGCCCCGTAGTAGATGCCCGCGAACATGATGAACGCGCCCGTCGGGTCGAGCCCGTAGGTGACGGGGAGCAGCAGCGCCACCGCCATCGCGGGGCCGATGCCGGGGAGCACGCCGATGGCCGTGCCGAGCAGCACGCCTATCGCGGCCCAGAGCAGATTGATGGGCGTCAGTGCCGTACCGAAGCCGTCCATCAGGGAGTTGAGAGCGTTCATGTCACAGCGCTCCGATCAGCGGGCCGCCGGGCAGCGGGACCCCGAGCAGGTTGTTGAAGACGGCGTACGTCACGACGGAGAGCACCGCCGCGATGAGCGGGTCGCGGTCGAGCCGCCGTGAGCCGAGCGCAAAGGCGGCGCCCCAGAAGAGCAGCGCGCCCGCGATGGGGAAGCCGAGCGGGCCGATGAGGACCGCGAAGCCGAGGAAGACGCCGCTGAGCAGCAATACCGTGCGCATGTCGGCCGGTTCGGACAGGTCGATGTCCTCACCGCCCTCGGCCTCACCGCGGCCGCCGCGCAGCACGTCGATCGCGAGAAGCACGGCGATCACGAGCAGCCCGATGCCGACGACGATCGGCACGGTCTTCGGCCCGATCGGGCCGCGCTGCTCGATGTCCACCTCCATCGTCAGCGCGTCGGTGAGCACCAGGACGCCGAGCGCCAACAGCAGGACGGATACGCCCAGTTCGGAGTACTCCCGGAGCCAGGACTTGGGCGCCTCGGGCTTGGGAGGTTCGATGGTGGCGGTCACAGCCCCAGCTCCTTCAGTACGGACACCACGCGCTTGTCCTCGCTCTCCAGGAAGTCGCCGAACTTCTCCCCGGTCACAAAGGCGTCGGTCCAGCCGTTCGTCTCCAGCGACTTCTTCCACTCGGGCGAGTCATGGAGCTCCTCGAAGAACTCGATGAGCTTGGTCCGCTCGTCCTCGTCGAGGCCGGGCGGGGCGACGATGCCGCGCCAGTTGGTGAAGTTCACGTCGTATCCGGACTCCATGAGCGTCGGGCCGTCCAGGCCCGGAACCCGCTCCGGCCCGGTCACGGCGAGCAGCCGCAGCTCACCGGACTTGATCTGGTCCAGGTACTCGCCGACGCCCGAGACGCCGAAGGCGACCTTGTTGCCGAGGATCGAGGCGAGCAGTTCGCCGCCGCCGTCGAACGGGATGTAGTTGACGTCCTTGGGCGCGATCCCGGCGGCGCGCGCCATCAGCATCGGCGCGAGATGGTCGGGCCCGCCGGGCGACGAACCGCCGCCGACCGGGAGCTTGCCCGGGTTCTTCTTCCAGGCGCCGACGAGGTCGTCGATCGTCTTGTACGGGGAGTCCTTGGCGACCACCACGACGTCCTGCTCCTCCGTGAGCCGGGCGATCGGGGTGGTGTCGGCGAGGGTCTTCGGGGAGTCGTTGGAGCGCGCGGCGCCCACGACACCGAGGCCCATGGACATCGCGAGCCGTCCGTTGCCCTTGTCCTCGGCGATCCGGGCCAGGCCCACGGTGCCGCCGGCACCGGGCATGTTGAACACCTCGATGCCGTGCGTGAGTCCGGCGTCCTCCGCGTCCTTGGCGGCGGTGCGTGCGGTGACGTCGTAGCCGCCGCCCGGGGTGTTGGGGACCATGAAGCGCAGCCTGGGGATCTTGGTGCCGTCGTCGGCACCGCTGCCCGCCGAGAGCAGCGGCGGGGCCCCGAGGACGAGGAGCGCGGCCCCGAGCAGGGCGAGGGGAGTGCGCAGACGCACGTGTGCCACCACCTGTCGGTTTGTGTAAGGGGTTTTTGTAAGCGGGCGTTAAAGCCTTGTGAGGTGGCCCACATGTTGCCTGCGCGTTAACAAGCTGTCTCTCTTCCGCAAGCAACGGACGTTGTGGTCGTTGCGGTCACGCGCTTAACCTGCGCCGATGAGTGCGCAGACCCCCGCAACGACAACGGTCCTGGTCGTCGACGACGACTTCATGGTGGCCAAGCTGCACGGCCGCTATGTCGCCGCGATGGAGGGCTTCACCGTGGTGGGAGTCGCCCACAACGGCGCCGAGGCCCTGCGCGCGGCCGAGCGCCTGCGCCCCGATCTGGTCCTTCTCGATGTGTACTTGCCGGACATGGACGGCATTTCGGTCCTACGAGAGTTGCGCGCCGCGGAGGAGAAGGACCCGTCCCGCC
>NZ_JAAKZW010000236.1 GCF_011044995.1 Streptomyces mesophilus
CCCCAACCGAACCCCTACGCGTGCGCCCCCACCGTCACCTCGCCCACCGTGAGCGAAGCCTCGCCCTCCAGGGCCGTGCCCACGCGGGCGACCTGGGTCTCGAGGGCGCGCAGGTGGTCGGTGCGGAGCTCGTCCAGGGGCTCCACCGTCACAGCGAGACGTTTGCCCGAGCGCTTCTGGTGCCAGACGCCCGCCACCTCGGCGTCCACCACAAGCAGCGGATAGTTCCCGGCCTGCCCCCGCGCAAGGGCCCGCTCGAAGGCCCGCCCCGGAAAGAACCGCTCCCGGGGATAGGCGTCGATGCCGAACGAGTCGAAGTACGGGAGCAGCCGCACCCCGCGCACCGGGTCGTCGGAGAAGTCCGTGTCCCCGGCCGCGACCCACGCCGCCGAGCCCTCGAAGTCGACCTCCTCCACTTCACACCCGTGAAACACCTTCCGCGCCCAACCGACCGGCATCGCCAGCCACTTGGCGAAGGACTCGGGCGTCGCGGGCCCGTACGCGTGCAGATACCGCCGCACGAGAGCCACAAGCGCCGCCGAGGCCGGCAGCGGATCCCCGGCCACCGGGCGCGTGTACGTGACCTTGCGCCCCCGGTTCGGCCCGAAACAGAGCGCCCCACGGTGCCCCGCCGTGTGCAGCACGGTCCGCCAGCGCGGCCACATCGTCTGGAACGCCGGCATGGTCAGCTCACCCGCCCACGGTCCCGTACGCGCCACGATCTCCTCCGTCATCTCGTCGACGGTCAGAAAGCGCCCGGTCAGCGCGTCGGCGATGGCCGCGATGACCTCATCGGTCTGCCGCGCGTCGAGCCGTACGCCCTCCGCGTGCTGCGCACCGGTCGGCAGCGCCGACAACGCACCGGTCCACAGCGGGAGTTCGGCGCTCGGCAGCAGATGCACCGTGCCCCGCGGGCCGTACGTCTTGACCAGCGTCGACGTCTTCAGAAGCGCATCGCGTACGTCCTGGCGGGTCGCGTCGGCATGGCGCAGCGCGAGGGACAGCTCCGCCGCGGAGGCGACCTGCGCGTGCGTACCGCACATGGCGCCCGAGAGCCGGGCGAGCTGCTCGGACGGATCACCCTGGGCAGGGGTGGTGAGGGACTGCCGGGCAAATCTCCGGGCCTGGGCCGCAGCCCAGGAGACGCGTCGAGTCATGGACGGATTATCGGCCGCCCTCCGCGGTGGCGCCGGGAGTTCGGAGATCGCGCCGGGACCTTCACCGCCGGCGTGATTCAGACCACAACGCCCACACCAGAAGGCCCTGAACTCGGGCATAACGTACGGAATGATCACTCTCGAATCCGCATTGTTATCCGAAATCGGGTCATCGGGATGTAGGCGTCACGTAAGTTCAGACCAACGAGAATTCGCGCGGGCAAATTGCGCGGTGGACGGTACCGCGCGGTGGAGGGGGCCACGCGGTGCCGTCCCTTCTTGCTCCCGGCCCTGTTTCCGCTCGGATGATGTTGGGCCCCCGGACTCATGGCACTGGGCCCGCCCGGCCCGTAACTTGCCGCCATGACCGGACAGGCGATACGCGTAGGCCCCCTCGCCGCAGGCACCGCGCAACTGCGCTCCTGGACCGCCGGCCTGCTCGCCCTGGCCCTCGCCGCCTACCCCCAACTCGCCCTGCTGCACGACCCGTTGACCGACCAGAACCGCTACGGCCCCTTCGGTGACGGCGTCACCCCGGCCGGCGCCGAGTGGACCGCGTGGGGCGACCTCCTCGCGCTCCCGCTGCCCGCCGCCGTCTGCGCGGGCTTCACCGCGCTCGTCGCGGGCCGCCTGCACCGCGCCCCGTTCCGCGAATCGCCCGTACAGCATCTGCTGGCCGCGCTCACCGTCCCGCTCGCCGCCCATGCGCTCCATCTCGCCTGGCTCTGGGCGGACCTGACCTCCGAGGCCATCCTGCTCACCAGCCTGGGTGTGGGCCTCGGCTGCGTCGCGGGCATCCTGCTCGACCTGGCGCTGGACTGAACCTCCGTACGCCGGACGGTGGTTGGGCCCACGGACCCATGACGTGCGCACCCCGCGCCCCTTAGCCTCGGCCCGTGCCTGCCCTTCTGATCGCCCTCGCGGCGCTGTACGGCGCACTCGCCGGAACGCTCACCGGCCGCGTCGCCTACCGGCTCTCCGTCCCGGCCGGCCAGCCCTGGCGCGCCGTCTGCCCGTCCGGTCACGCCCTCACCGGCCCGTGGGGCGGCTGGCTCGGCACGACGCGCTGCGAGACCGGACGGTACGGGCCAAGCAGCGCGGCCCTCGTCCTGCTCACCGCGGCCCTGTGCGCGGCGCTCGCCGCGTCGACCGGGGCGCGCCCTGAGCTGGCGGTGTGGCTGCTGCTCACCCCGTTCGGGGTGGTGCTCGCGACCGTCGACCGAAACGTTCACCGTCTCCCCGACATCCTCACGCTGCCGCTCGCGGGGGCGGCCGCCGCGGGCCTCGGTCTCGCCGCGCTCTTCGCGTCCGCGGAAGGCCGCTGGGCTGGGGCGTTGCTCGGCGGACTCGCCCTGGGCGGCGGCTACTTCGCCCTCTTCCTGGCCCACCCGAGCGGCATGGGCTTCGGAGACGTCAAGTTGGCGATCGTCCTCGGGGTAACCCTTGGGTGGTACGGCTGGGAGATCCTTTTCCTGGGCTTCCTCGCGGGCATCATGTACGCCGGTGGATACGCCGCAGCCCTTGTCCTGCTTGGCCGAGCGGGCCGCAAGAGCGCCATGCCGCTGGGGCCCTGCATGCTGGCCGGAGCGGCCACCGGAGTGTTGCTCGGCGGCTTCGGAGGGTAATTACGCCACGCCGATGCACACAGCACCCCTTACGAAGGGTTATGGTGGAAACCCCCCCTCGGGCCGGTCCATCTCCCCCCCATGGACCGGCCCGTTTTTTCTTTGTGGGGTCCCGCGCCTAGCGCCGCCCGGCCCAAATGTTCGTCCCCGGCGTCGACACCGCGAACTCGTCGATCGCCGCCAGCTCCGCCTCCGTGAGCTTCGCTCCGGACAGCGCCGCCACGTTCTCCTCCAGCTGCTTCACGCTGGACGCGCCGATCAGCGCCGAGGTCATCCGCTCGTCACGCAGCACCCAGGTGAGGGCGAGCTGGGCGAGGGACTGGCCCCGCCGGGCCGCGATGTCGTTCAGGCCGTTGAGCCGGCGTACGACCTCGTCGCTCAGCAGGTCCGGGTCGAGCGACTTGCCCTGCGTCGCGCGCGAACCCTCCGGGATCCCCTTCAGGTACTTGCCCGTGAGCAGCCCCTGCGCGAGCGGCACGAACGAGATGCAGCCCATGCCCGCCTCGTCGAGCACATCGAGCAGCCCGTCGTCCTCGGTCCAGCGGTTGATCATCGAGTACGAGGGCTGGTGGATGAGGGGACGCACCCCCATCTCCTTGAGGATGCGGACCGCTTCCCGCGTCTGCTCACTCGTATAGGAGGAGACGCCCACATACAGCGCCTTGCCCTGCTGCACGGCGGACGCGAGCGCGCCCATCGTCTCCTCGAGCGGGGTGTCCGGGTCGAAGCGGTGCGAGTAGAAGATGTCGACGTAGTCGAGACCCATCCGCCGCAGCGAGTTGTCCAGGGACGACAGCAGGTACTTGCGGCTGCCCCACTCCCCGTACGGACCGGGGTGCATCAGATAGCCGGCCTTGCTGGAGATGACCAGCTCGTCCCGGTACGGCGCGAAGTCCTGCTTCAGGAGTTTGCCGAAGTTCAACTCGGCGCTGCCGGGCGGCGGTCCGTAGTTGTTCGCGAGATCGAAGTGGGTGACGCCCAGGTCGAAGGCGCGGCGCAGGATCGCGCGCTGATTGTCGAGGCCGCGGTCGTCACCGAAGTTGTGCCACAGACCGAGCGAAATCGCGGGCAGCTTCAGACCGCTGCGACCCGTACGGCGGTACTCCATGGAGTCGTACCGGTCGGACGATGCGGCGTAGTTGGCGGAGTCGTTCATGGTGACGAAGCTACGTCAGACCTGTGACATACCCGGCGGCGGTGCCTCCGTTTTCCAGCGGTAGGCTTTCGCCCTCGGGGACCGCCGTCTGCACGTGAGGGGCTGAAACGAACGTGGCTGGTTTTACAAGCCTGCGCGACGGGCTGCGCGGCCTGCTGGTCAGGCTGTACGCGAGCCGCGTGGAGGGCCACCTGGACCACGACCAGGTGCCCAAGCACATCGGCGTCATCATGGACGGCAACCGACGCTGGGCCAAGGCCGCCGGCTCCACCACCGCCCAGGGACATCAGGCGGGCGCGGACAAGATCGCGGAGTTCCTCGGCTGGTGCTCCGAGACGGATGTCGAGGTCGTCACGCTGTGGCTGCTCTCGACGGACAACTTCGACCGCCCCCAGGAGGAGCTGGTCCCGCTCCTCGGCATCATCGAGGACACGGTCCGCTCCCTCGCGCGCGACGGCCGCTGGCGCGTCCACCACGTCGGCGCCACCCACGTCCTTCCGGACGGTTTGCAGAACGTACTGAAGGAAGCGGAAGAGGCCAGCGCCGCCAACCAGGGAATACTGGTCAATGTCGCGATCGGCTACGGCGGCCGCCAGGAGATCGCCGACGCGGTCCGCTCGATGCTGCTCGACGCCGCCGACCGGGGAGTCTCCCTGGAGCAGGCCGCGGAGGCCGTCGATGTCGAGACCATCGGCAAGCACCTCTACACGAGCGCCCAGCCCGACCCCGACCTGATCATCCGGACCTCGGGCGAGCAGCGTCTGTCCGGATTCATGCTGTGGCAGTCGGCCCTGTCGGAGTACTACTTCTGTGAGGTTTTCTGGCCGGCCTTCCGCAAGGTCGACTTCCTGCGCGCGCTCCGGGACTACGCCGCGCGGCACCGGCGGTTCGGGGCCTGAGCCACGCTCCGGCAGGGCGCCCTGTGCGACCCCCGTGACACACGTCACCGACCGTTCACGGACGCGTCGTCATATGCCGTTGCATGGCTTCGCGTGTTCGAGGGAATATCCCTTGCAGGTCGGCGTCCGACAAACGGATGCCGTATCTCAGTGAGCGGCACAGAGCCCGCTCACCCGGGAGGCCCTTTGCACCAGGTGGACCGTACGCACCGTACGGCGACGTGGGGGGCCGGTTTTCGGCCCATGCAGGCCGGCCGGTCCAGGAAAACCCGCGACGTCGTCGCTCCCCGACCTCTGCTGAGGGGGTACGTCCTTCCGTGGTGACCAGCACTAAGCGCCGCATGCCCGACAGGCGCACCTATGTTCTCGACACCAGCGTCCTGCTGGCCGACCCGGGCGCCCTGAACCGTTTCGACGAACACGAGGTCGTTCTCCCGATCGTCGTCGTCACGGAACTCGAGGCGAAAAGGCATCACCCGGAGCTCGGTTACTTCGCCCGGCAGGCCTTGCGCCGGCTCGACGACTACCGCATCCTCCACGGCCGGCTCGACGCCCCCATCCCGCTCGGGGACTTGGGCGGCACTCTGCGCGTCGAGCTCAACCACTCGGACCCCGGCGTGCTCCCGGCCGGCTACCGTCTCGGCGACAACGACTCGCGGATCCTCGCGGTCGCCCGCAACCTCCAGGCCGAGGGGTACGACGTCACCGTCGTCTCCAAGGACCTTCCGCTCCGTATCAAGGCCTCCTCCGTGGGCCTGCTCGCCGAGGAGTACCGCGCCGAGCTCGCCATCACGGAGTCCGGCTGGACCGGAATGTCCGAACTCGACCTCTCCGGCGAACAGATCGATCTCCTCTACGAGGAGCAGCGGCTGTACGTACCGGAAGCGGCCGACATGCCCGTGCACACGGGCCTGGTGCTCAACTCCGAGCGAGGGAAGGCACTCGGCCGCGTCACGGCGGACGGCAACGTCCGGCTGGTGCGAGGGGACCGTGAGGTCTTCGGCATCAAGGGGCGCAGCGCCGAGCAGCGCATCGCGCTCGATCTCCTCCAGGACCCGGACATCGGCATCGTGTCGATGGGCGGCCGGGCCGGCACCGGAAAGTCCGCGCTCGCTCTGTGCGCGGGACTCGAGGCGGTCCTGGAGCGGCGCCAGCACCAGAAGGTGATGGTCTTCCGTCCGCTCTACGCGGTCGGCGGGCAGGAGCTCGGCTATCTGCCCGGCACCGAGGCCGAGAAGATGGGCCCGTGGGCGCAGGCCGTGTTCGACACCCTCGGGGCGGTGACGGGCAAGGAGGTCATCGAGGAGATCTCGGCGCGCGGGATGCTCGAAGTGCTCCCGCTCACCCACATCCGCGGACGCTCGCTCCATGACGCGTTCGTGATCGTGGACGAGGCCCAATCCCTGGAACGGAACGTTCTGTTGACCGTTCTGTCCCGTATCGGAGCGAATTCCCGTGTCGTCCTGACGCATGACGTCGCCCAGCGCGACAACCTCAGGGTCGGGCGCTACGACGGGGTCGTGGCCGTGGTCGAGAAGCTGAAGGGGCATCCGCTGTTCGCGCATGTCACGCTGACGCGCTCGGAGCGTTCGCAGATCGCGGCGCTGGTGACCGAAATGCTCGAAGACGGTCACGCCTGAGCGGTCTGGGCCGTCTGAGAGGACTGGGAAGTCTGCGGTACTAAGCGGTACTTGGGCGCCGCGCAGGTAAGCCGAAGAGCTTACTCGCGCGGCGCCCTTGCGCGTCCGGGGTTCCGGAAAACTGGTGGGGTAAACGGGGTGTGAGCTTTCCCACGCAACGCGGAATTGCCTCGCGGCGTCCGGTTCCGGCAGAGTCTTGCTCCTGTCAGGCCCCGCATACGGCACTCCTGTACCCCCAGCGGCACAGGACCAGTTGGACCTCAACTACATAGCGATCGCCGTATGCCACCCGCGACACAAGAGGCTCCTCCCGCACAGGAGTTGCCCCACCGGGTCCGTGCTTCCAGTGACCACGTATCAGCCGGAAGCCAGCGCGAGGGGCAAGATTGCGCCCGAAAGGTCACCCCTCGGGCGATGCTGGAAGGAAACCGTGTGAGCCGGATTTCGGTCCGGGGATTCGCAGTGGCCTCGGCCACCGCGGTCACCACTGTCGGCGCAGTTGTGGGCGTTGCCTCGGGCAGCACCCAGGAGACCTCGAACGACTTCGAGGCGACCGCTGCCGACGGAGGGACTCTCCTCGCAGACATACCCGCAGGCCAGCAGGTCGAGGTGCAGACTGCCTCGCTGACCCAGCAGGCCGACGCGCAGGCTGCTGCCGCCGACGTCGTGGCGCAGAAGTCCGCGGAGGAAGAGGCCCGCAAGCAGGCTGCCGCCGACGCCGTCGCGAAGAAGGAAGCCGCCGAGAAGGCCGAGGCCGAGAAGAAGGCCAAGGAGCGCGAGGCCAAGCTCGCCGCGAGCCGCTCGGCCACCCGCGACGCGGGTGACTTCGCCCAGCAGTCCTCGTACTCCGTCGCCGAAGTTCAGGCGATGGCGCGGCAGATGGTCCCCGCCGACCAGTTCCAGTGCTTCAGCAACATCGTGGACCACGAGTCCAGCTGGAACTACAAGGCCACCAACCCGTCCTCCGGCGCGTACGGCCTGATGCAGGCGCTGCCGGGTTCGAAGATGGTCTCGGCCGGCGCCGACTGGCAGACCAACCCCGCCACCCAGATCAAGTGGGGCCTGAACTACATGGACTCCCGCTACGGCAGCCCGTGCGGAGCCTGGAACTTCTGGCAGGCGAACAACTGGTACTGATCCGGTCCGGCGGAGAGATACCGCTTCCGGCGCTCAACTTCACGGAGCCCCTCACCGTCCTTCGGTGGGGGGCTTCGCGCGTGTAAGTTCGAGCCGTTCGGGAACCGGGGGGATCAGTGGGGGGAAGAAGGAAGATCATGTCGAGACTGCCAGGCTGGCTGAGCCGGCTCGGTACCGGCGTCGCCCGGGCGGGTGAGCGCCTGGAGGAGCGGCGGGCCCGTGCGGAGGACGCCGAGGACTCCGCACCCGAGCCGGTCGCCGTGAAGGTGTCCAAGTCGGCGGACGGCGACGAGGTTTCCGCCGACAACGGCAACGGAACCGTCCCCGCGCCCCCCGCCTACGCGCCGGCCATAGCGCCCAGGCCCGACCCGGTCGCGGCCGTGCCCTGGAGCGTCCGCGTCGCCGCCGAGGCCGGCTGGCGCTTCCTGGTGCTCGCGGGCACGCTGTGGGTCCTGATGCGGGTCATCTCCTCCGTGCAGCTGGTGGTGTTCGCGTTCGTCGCGGCCCTGCTCATCACCGCTCTGCTGCAGCCGACCGTCGCCCGCCTCATGCGCCTTGGGCTGCCCCGGGGCCTCGCCACCGCCGTCACCTTCATCGCGGGCTTCGTCATCATGGGCCTGGTCGGCTGGTTCGTGGTCTGGCAGGTCATGGAGAACCTCGACGACCTCTCCAACCAGGTGCAGCGCGGTATCGACGAACTCCAGAAGTGGCTCCTGGACAGCCCGTTCCATGTCACCGGGGACGAGATCAAGGACATCTCGAAGAGCCTCCGCGACGCGGTGGGCACCAACACCGAGGAGATCACCTCCGCGGGCCTGGCCGGCGTCACGGTGATGGTGGAGATCCTCACCGGCATCCTGCTCGCGATGTTCTCCACGCTCTTCCTGCTCTACGACGGCAAGCGGATCTGGCGCTGGACCCTCAAGCTCGTCCCGGCCGCGGCCCGTCCGGGCGTCGCGGGCGCGGGGCCGCGTGCCTGGCGGACGCTGACCGCGTATGTGCGCGGGACGGTGATAGTGGCTCTGATCGACGCCATCTTCATCGGTATCGGCATCTACTTCCTCGATGTCCCGATGGCCGTGCCGCTCGCCGTGTTCATCTTCCTGTTCGCGTTCATCCCGCTCGTCGGCGCGGTCGTCTCGGGCGCCCTCGCGGTCGTGGTCGCGCTCGTGACCCAGGGCGTCTTCACCGCCCTGATGGCCCTGCTCGTCGTCCTCGCCGTCCAGCAGATCGAGGGCCATGTGCTGCAGCCGTTCATCCTGGGCCGCGCGGTGCGGGTGCATCCGCTCGCCGTGGTGCTCTCGGTCGCGGCCGGCGGCTTGGTGGCCGGGATCGGCGGGGCGGTCGTCGCCGTACCCCTGGTCGCGGTGACGAACACCGTGGTGGGATATCTGCGCACGCATGCGCAGGAGAACGCGTTGCAGCAGGCCGCGGCGGCGACCCAGGAGCCGGCGGCACGGACCGCCGAGGACAGCCCGTGATATCCGAACCCGAACTGGTCGGCGAGGACGGCGAGATACCCCCGTACGCCGTGGACGTGGTGGCCCCGCCCGATCCCGTACGAAGGGAGCCCGGGCCGCGCCGGCCCTGGCTCTGGGCGCTCGGCGGGGCGCTGGTGGCTTCGGCGGTGTGGGCCGGTTCGCTGTACGCGGTGCGGGCCGGCGCCGAGACCGATCTCAGGGGCTACCGGCTGCCCGACGATCTGTGCACCACGGCCACCCTGGCCTCGCTGACCGTCAAGTACGGCAAGCGCACGCCCGAGCATCGCGCGGTGCGCAAGGATCCCGCCCTCGACCGCGCGTGGTGCGCGGTGCAGTTGGGCGACGAAGGGCAGGGTGCGGCCCGGTACGTGGTGAGTCTGCGCCTCGCCCTGCACAAGAAGGTCGATCCCGAGCCGGAGTTCAAGACCCTCGCCACGCAGAAGGACTGGTACGACGAGTCCGACTCCGCAGAGATCAAAGAGGTCACCGGCCTAGGCGAACGGGCCTTCTACATCCCGGGGAACAGCTTCGGCGCGCCGACCCTCGAAGTCCTCGACGGCCCGGCGGTCCTGGAGATGAGCCTCTCCCCGTCGTACGACGACTGGGAGATGGAGGAGGGCGACGAGTACGTGGAGCCGCCCGACCCCGACTTCAGCGGAGTGCGGGAGCTGATGATCGAGGACATGAAGGTCCTGATGCAGGATCTGAAGAAGTGAACGCGCAGGGCCCGCCGACCTGAACCGGTCGGCGGGCCCTGGACGTTGTCGTACGCGAGGTACGTCCGACTAGACGGCGACCGCCTCGGCCAGCACGGCCTCCGCGTCCAGCGTCGCGCCCACGGCCTGCACGACGGCCGCGATCTTCACGGCCTCCTGCACGGTCTCGCGGTCCACGCCGGCCTTGCGCAGGACCTGCTCGTGCGAGTCCAGGCACTGGCCGCAGCCGTTGATCGCGGAGACGGCGAGCGACCACAGCTCGAAGTCGACCTTCTCCACGCCCGGGTTGCCGATGACGTTCATCCGCAGACCGGCGCGCATCGTGCCGTACTCCGGGTCGGAGAGCAGATGGCGCGTGCGGTAGAAGACGTTGTTCATCGCCATGATCGCGGCAGCGGACTTGGCGGCGCCGTACGCCTCGGGGGAGAGGTGCTCGCGCGCCTCGGGCTCCAGCTCACGCAGCACGCGCGGCGAGCGGGAGGCGATGGCGCAGGCGAGGACCGTGCCCCAGAGCTGCTGCTCGGGCAGCTCGGAGTTGCCGATCACCGAACCGAGGTTCAGCTTGAGGTCCTTGGCGTAGTCCGGGACGGCGGACTTGAGGTCATCGAGAGCCATCGGTGATCACTCGCCCGCGAGCAGGGAGCCGGCGTCGAGGGTGTCCTCGCCCTTGTTCCAGTTGCACGGGCACAGCTCGTCGGTCTGGAGCGCGTCGAGGACCCGCAGGACCTCCTTGGGGTTACGGCCGACGGAGCCGGCGGTCACCATGGAGAACTGGATCTCGTTGTTCTGGTCGACGATGAAGACGGCGCGCTTGGCGAAGCCGTCCTCGCCCTCGATGCCGAGGTCGCGCATGAGCTCGTGCTTCGAGTCGGCCATCATCGGGAACGGCAGGTCGGTCAGGTCCGGGTGGTCCTTGCGCCAGGCGTGGTGCACGAACTCGGAGTCACCGGAGAAGCCGAGGACCTGCGCGTCGCGGTCGGCGAACTCCTCGTTCAGCTTGCCGAAGGCGGCGATCTCGGTCGGACACACGAAGGTGAAGTCCTTCGGCCACGCAAAGACGATCTTCCACTTGCCCTCGTAGGTCTTGTGGTCGATCTGCGCGAACTCCTTGCCCTTCTCCAGTGAGACGCAGGCGGTCAGTTCGAACGTGGGGAACTTGTCACCGACGGTAAGCATGCGCGCTCTCCTTGCAGTGCGGAAAGTCCGTTTTATTGGCTTTCCTGGGGGGGTGGACGGATCGATCTTGCCACCGTGCGTACTGATCACGGAAATAGCTAGACTCGGTATGGTTGATCGAGTCCGGTTATCAGTGGTCCTGTTATCAGTGGTCCTGTTATCAGTGGTCCGGTTGTCAGTGAGGTGGACGCGGTGGTGAGAAGACGGCCCCGGCAGCCCAGCCCGGCGCAGCTGCGCGCGTTCGTCGCGGTCGCCGAGCAGCTGCACTTCCGGGATGCCGCGGCGGCGATCGGGATGAGCCAACCCGCGCTTTCGGGTGCGGTGTCGGCCCTCGAGGACGTACTGGGAGTACGCCTTGTCGAGCGCACCACGCGCAAGGTGCTCCTCACCGAGGCGGGGGAGCGGCTCGCGGGGCGGGCGCGGGCGGTGCTCGAGGCGATGGACGCCCTGGTCGAGGAGGCCGAGGCGGTGCGCGGGCCCTTCACAGGGGCGCTCAGGCTGGGCGTGATCCCGACGGTGGCGCCGTATCTGCTGCCGACGGTGCTGCGTCTCGTAGGCGAGCGTTATCCGACCCTCGACCTGCAGATCCACGAGGAGCAGACGTCCTCGCTCGTCGAGGGTCTGGCGGCGGGGCGCCTCGATCTCCTGCTGCTCGCCGTGCCGCTCGGTGTCCCGGGCCTGGTGGAACTCCCGCTCTTCGACGAGGACTTCGTGCTCGTGGCGCCGCTCGGCCATGAACTGGGCGGCCGCGAGGGCATCCCGCGCGCGGTGCTGCGCGAGCTCGACCTGCTGCTCCTCGGTGAAGGCCACTGTCTGCGCGACCAGGCGCTCGAGGTGTGCCGTGAGGCGGGCCGCGCCGACGCCCCCGTCACGACGACGGCCGCGAGCCTGTCGACCCTGGTCCAGCTGGTCGCGGGCGGGATCGGCGCGACCCTGCTGCCGCGCACGGCCCTGGACGTGGAAACCTCCCGCTCGTCCCAACTGGTCACGGGCACCTTCGCAAGCCCGGCACCATCGCGCCGCATCGCCTTGGTGGCCCGGGCGGGCTCGGCCCGGTCGGAGGAGTACGCGCAGCTGGCGGAGCAACTGCGGGAGGCGGTACGGGGGTTGCCGGTCAGGCCCACCGTCAGCCCCTGCGGCGATTGAGCAGATCTTTCAGCCCCTCCGGCGTTTGAGGAGATCCGAACGAAGTTCGGATGCGGGGTCCGGGGCGGAGCCCCGGTTTCGGGAAGGGGCGGGTAGGGGAG
>NZ_JAAKZW010000237.1 GCF_011044995.1 Streptomyces mesophilus
CTCCCCGGCGTCACACCCTGCGCCCACCCCGCAGCTCCAGCCGCTCTCCCACGAACCGCTCCCTGAAGTCCCGGTCGTGCGAGACCACGACAACTGCCCCCGCGTACGCGGCGAGCGCGGCCTCCAGGTCCTCGACCAGATCGAGCGCGATGTGGTTCGTCGGCTCGTCGAGTACGAGGAGGTCGCAGGGCCGCGTCACCAGGATCGCGATCTGCAGCCGCCGCTGCTGGCCCGCGGACAGGGCCGCCACCGGGACGTGCAGGTCCTCCTCGCGGAACAGGCCGAGGGAGAGCAGTTCGTCGGCGTACTCGTCGGGCAGTCCCGGCCGTCCGGCCGCGAACGCCGCGAGGAGTGGCAGCCGGGTGGTGCGTACGGGCAGCTCCTGCGCCAGGTATCCAATCCTGGCGGAGCGGCGGACCGTGCCCGCGGCCGGCTCCAGGTCGCCGGCCAGAACGCGAAGGAGCGTCGTCTTGCCGACCCCGTTCTCGCCGGTGACGAGCAGTCGCTGTCCTGGCGTGACGGTCAACGGGCCGTCCAGGAACAGCCGTTCGCCCACGCGTACGTCCTCGCACTCGACCAGGGCATGGGCGGCGGCCGGAGAACCGGCCACGGCGGGCAGCCCCGCGGTGAACCGCAGCGGCACCGGCGGCGCCGCCACCGGATTGCGCCGCAGCTGCGCGAGGCGCTCGCGGACCGCCCGCACCTGCCCGCCGAGCTTCGCCTCGTGGGAGCGGCGGTGCTTGCCGAAGCCCTGCCCCGGGTCCTTGCCGATGCCGGCGAGGCGCCGCCCCGCGGCCTCCAACAACTCCTCAGTCCGGGCGACTTCGTCCACCCACTCCGCATGGTCCTGCTCCGCGCGGCGCCGGGCGGAGGCCTTGGCCGTGCGGTAGCCGGCCCAGCCGTCCCCGTACCGGCGCACGGAGCGCGTATCGCGGTCGACCTCGAGGATCGTGGTGGCGATGCGCTCCAGGAAGCCGCGGTCGTGCGTGACCGCGACGACGGTGCCGCGGTGGGCGCGCAGCTGTTCCTCCAGCCAGCGCACGGCGGTCACGTCGAGGTGGTTGGTCGGCTCGTCGAGGAGCAGCAGTTCCGGGACGGCGGCCAGGACGCAGGCGAGCGCGAGCCGGGACTGCTCGCCGCCGGAGAGCGTGCCGAGCACGCGGTCGCGCGTGATCCCGGCGAGCCCGAGCCCGTGCAGGGCGGCGTCGACGCGGGCGTCGGCCTCGTAGCCGCCGCGCTCCTCGTACGCGATCAACAGCTCGCCGTACGCGGCCAGTTCGGCCTCGGAGGCGTCGCCGAGCGTCTCCTCCGCCGTGCGGAGCCCGCGCTCCATGGCGCGCAGTTCGGCGAGGGCGAGGTCGACGGCGTCCTGGACCGTGCAGTCCGGGTCGAGGTCGAGAGTCTGGGCGAGGTGGCCGACGCCGCCGGGGAAGCTGAGGGTGATCTCGCCGGAGTCGGGCGTCTCGGCCGCGGCGAGCAACCGCAGGAGAGTGGATTTGCCCGAGCCGTTCTCGCCGATGACGGCGGCCTTCTCGCCCGGGCGGACGGTGAAGGTGACCTGGTCGAGGACGGTCCGGGTGCCGTACGACTTGGTGACGTCCTTGACGGACAGCTGCGCCACGACAGCGGGCATGGCGGTAGGAGCGCGGTCGCGCATGGTTCTTTCCCTGGATACGAGGGGTCTACGGGCAGCAGAAACGGCGGCGTGGGCCGTGCCCGGACTCAGAGAAAGAAGTAGTGACGCATGGCGCCACCCTACAAGACGACCCGTCTCGTCTCAAGTCGACAGCGCGTCGACCGGGAAAGCCCCCGACAACGCAGACCGCCCCGGCCGGAGAAGAACTCCGGCCGGGGCGGTCCCGGTGAAACGAACCGTGTGCGTTACGCCAGCGTGCCCAGCGTCTCGTTCAGCGTCGCGGACGGACGCATCACGGCGGACGCCTTGGCGGCGTCCGGCTGGTAGTAGCCGCCGATGTCGGCCGGGCTGCCCTGGACGGCGAGCAGCTCGTCGACGATCTTCTGCTCGTTGGCCGAGAGCGACTCGGCGAGCGCCGCGAAGTCCTTCGCGAGGTCCGCGTCGGCCGTCTGCTGCGCCAGCTCCTGGGCCCAGTACAGGGCCAGGTAGAAGTGCGAGCCGCGGTTGTCGATGCCGCCGACGCGACGGGTCGGCGACTTGTCCTGCTCCAGGAACGTGGCCGTCGCGCGGTCCAGGGTGTCCGCGAGGACCTGGGCGCGGGCGTTGTCCGTGGTGGTCGCGAGGTGCTCGAAGGAGACCGCGAGCGCGAGGAACTCACCGAGCGAGTCCCAGCGCAGGTAGTTCTCCTTGACCAGCTGCTGGACGTGCTTCGGGGCGGAGCCGCCGGCGCCCGTCTCGAAGAGGCCGCCGCCGTTCATCAGCGGGACGACGGAGAGCATCTTGGCGCTGGTGCCGAGCTCGAGGATCGGGAACAGGTCCGTGAGGTAGTCACGGAGCACGTTGCCGGTGACCGAGATGGTGTTCTCGCCGCGGCGGATGCGCTCCAGGGAGAACGCCGTCGCCTCGACCGGGGACAGGATCTCGATCTGCAGACCCGAAGTGTCGTGGTCCGCAAGGTACTTCTTGACCTTCTCGATGAGCACCGCGTCGTGCGCGCGCTCCGCGTCCAGCCAGAACACGGCCGGGTCGCCGGTGGCGCGGGCGCGCGTGACGGCGAGCTTGACCCAGTCCTGGATCGGGGCGTCCTTGGTCTGGCAGGCGCGGAAGATGTCGCCCTCGGCGACCTCCTGCTCCAGGACCACGTTGCCCGCGGTGTCGACGAGGCGGACGGTGCCGGCCGCGGCGACCTCGAAGGTCTTGTCGTGGGAGCCGTACTCCTCGGCCTTCTGCGCCATCAGGCCGACGTTCGGTACGGAGCCCATGGTCGACGGGTCGTACGCGCCGTTGGCACGGCAGTCGTCGATGACGACCTGGTAGATGCCGGCGTAGGAGCTGTCCGGAAGCACCGCGAGGGTGTCGGCCTCCTGGCCGTCCGGGCCCCACATGTGGCCGGAGGTGCGGATCATGGCCGGCATCGAGGCGTCGACGATGACGTCGGACGGCACGTGCAGGTTGGTGATGCCCTTGTCGGAGTCGACCATCGCCAGCTCGGGGCCCTCGGCGAGCTCGGCCTCGAAGGAAGCCTTGATCTCGGCGGCCTCGGGCAGCGACTCGATGCCCTTGAGGATGCCGCCCAGACCGTCGTTCGGGGACAGGCCGGCGGCGGCGAGCGTCTCGCCGTGAGCGGCGAAGGTCTTCGGGAAGAAGGCGCGCACCGCGTGGCCGAAGACGATCGGGTCGGAGACCTTCATCATCGTGGCCTTGAGGTGCAGCGAGAACAGCACGCCCTCGGCCTTGGCGCGCGCGATCTGCTCACCGAGGAAGGTGCGCAGCGCGGCCACGTGCATCACGGAGGCGTCGACGACCTCGCCCGCGAGGACGGGGACGGACTCGCGCAGAACGGTCGTGGTGCCGTCGGCGGCCACGTGCTCGATGCGCAGGGCGCCGGCCTCGGCGATGACGGCCGACTTCTCGCTGGAGCGGAAGTCGTCGGCGGTCATGTGCGCCACGTTGGTCTTGGACTCGGGGGTCCAGGCGCCCATGCGGTGCGGGTGGTTCTTGGCGTAGTTCTTGACCGAGGCAGGGGCGCGGCGGTCCGAGTTGCCCTCACGCAGGACCGGGTTGACGGCCGAGCCCTTGACCTTGTCGTAGCGCGCGCGGATCTCGCGCTCCTCGTCGTTCTTCGGGGAGTCCGGGTACGCGGGAAGCGCGTAGCCCTGGCCCTGCAGCTCGGCGACGGCGGCCTTGAGCTGCGGGATCGAGGCCGAGATGTTCGGCAGCTTGATGATGTTGGCCTCGGGCGTCTTGGCCAGCTCGCCCAGCTCCGCGAGGGCGTCCGGGATCCGCTGGCCCTCCTCGAGGTACTCGGGGAACTGCGAGATGATCCGCCCGGCCAGCGAGATGTCACGGGTCTCGACACTGACGCCGGCCGTCGAGGCGTACGCCTGGATCACCGGCAGGAACGAATGGGTCGCCAGGGCCGGGGCCTCGTCAGTGTGCGTATAGATGATGGTCGAGTCAGTCACCGGGTGCTCCGCTCCACGTCTGCATAGCGTCGTCTGCTTGCGTCGTCGGTCGAGATTACTCGACATCAAGATATCTCCTTCGACCCCGGGTTCCGAAAGGGCCTCCTCGGCCCGAAGCGAACATTCGTCCGCGCACCCCTGTCGCGGCGTCCGGCACGGACCTAGGCTGACGATCATGGTTCTCACCCTCAGCGCGGCCGCCCGCCGGCTTCTCGAAGCTCCGAATCCCGCGATCCTGGCCACGCTCAACCCCGACGGCAGCCCGCAGACCTCGCCCGTCTGGGTGGGCCTCGACGGTGACGACCTCGTGATCGCCTCGCAGGCGGGGCGGCGCAAGGACAAGAACCTGCGGCGCGATCCGCGCGTGAGCCTCACCGTGTACGACGCCGCCGATCCGCAGCAGTACGTCGAGGTGCGCGGTACGGCCACGGTCTCCGAGGACGTCGGCCGCCGGCTCACCATCGAGCTCGACGAGCAGTACGAGGGGCCCGGTGCGGGCGACTGGGCGCTGAAGCTGGGGCCCGAGGTCGTACGGATCGTCATCCGGATCACGCCCGAGCGGGTGGTGGGCACGGCCGCGAACTGAGCGGCCCCGGCATAAAGGGCCCCGGGTGGCCGCCGTCACCCTGCCGCGCCGGCCGCTTCCCGGATACGGCTCCAGAGCGCGGCGAACAGCTCGCCCGCCTCACCGGCCCGCACGAATTCCGGGTCCGCGACGAGCCTTACGACCTTCGGTGCACGGCGCTCGTTCTCCCGCAGCACCTCGGCGTCCGGGCCGCGCAGCTCGTAGGCGCTCCGCAGGAAAAGGAGTGCGGAACTCACCGCCCAGACCGGCGAGTTGAGCGGCTGCCCCGGCGAAACGGGCAGTTCGCCGGCGACGGCCCAGGGATCACGCGCCACGTACCGCACCGTGCCGACGCCGGTGAACTCCGCGGCGGCCGTGCACATCGCGCACGGCTCGAGGCTGGACCAGAGCGTGTGCGTGGCGAGGTCCCATTCCGTACGCGCCCGGGCCAGGGCATTCGTCTCGGCGTGGGCGAGCGGAGTCCCCTGCAGGGGATCGGTGCCGCCAGGCCGGTCGTACGCGCGATTGCGGCCCTCGGCGACGATCGCGCCGGATGCGTCGGTGAGCACCGCACCGCAGGCGAGGCCCCCGCTGCGCAAGGAGGTGTGGGCGAGCTCGAGGCAGCGGCGCGCCGCCGGATCGAGGGCCTGCCATGCGGTCGTGAAGTCATCGGCCATGGCGCGATCCTAGGGAGCGCCACAGCGTGGCATCAGGCCGCCCGCCCCGGTGCGGCATCAGGCCGCGCGCCCCGGTGCGGCATCAGGCCGCGCGCCCCGCCAGGCGCAGGCTCCAGCGACCCGCCTGGCCGGTGACGGTGACTGTCGAGAGCGGGGGCACGTCGATGTTCCAGTACGTCGCCGGGGGTGCCTTGAGGGCGTAGACCAGGGCCGCGCGGACCACCCCGGGCTCGGCCACGGCGACGATGCTCGAGCCGTCGCCGACCGGGCGGGTGTCCAGCCAGCGGCCCACCCGGGAGATGAACGCGAGCAGCGATTCGCCGCCGTGCGGAGCCGAGCGGGGGTTGCCCAGCCAGGCGTCCACCGCGGCCGGTTCACGTGCCGTGACCTCGGAGAGTGTGCGGCCACGCCAGCGGCCCATGTCGCAGTCGCTGAGCATGGGCTGCGCCATGGGTGCAAAGCCGAGCGCGTCGCCGGTCGCCCGGCTGCGCGGCGTGGGAGAGCAGTAGCGCAGCTCGGCCCGCCCGTACGGCACCAGGGTGTGCGCCGCGAGCTGCAGCTCATGCCAGCCGGCCTGGTCGAGCGGCCGGTCGTCGTCGAAGCGCTCGGTGAGCAGCGGTGAGCTGCGTGCGGCGGCGATCAGCGTGACCCGAACATGCATGCGGCGATGTTGGAACGCGCCGCTCCGCAGGTCAAGAGCCACCCGGCCGCGATCAGGGCCGTTGCAGCTGCAGCGCCATCCAGTGTTCGGGGTGCTCGAGCGGCGCGAAGCCCTGTTTCGCGTACACCCCGTGCGCGTCGTGGGTCGCGAGCAGGATGCGACGAAGCCCACACGGTTCGAGCTCCTCGCGTACGGCGGCGACCAGGGCGACACCGACACCCTTGCCGCGTACGGCGCGATCCACGTATACATCGCAGAGCCACGCGAAAGTGGCGCGATCCGTGACGACCCGTGCGTACGCCACCAGCTCGCCGGAAACCGGGTCGTACACCCCGAAGTTGAGCGACCCGGCGATGGCCTGATCCTGTTTCTCGCGGCTGCGTCCGAGCGCCCAGTACGCATCGGTGGAGAGCCACTGGTGGATCTTGGCGGGGTCGAGGCGCGAGGGGTCGGTGGAGATCACGTAGTCGGTCATGGGCACGAGGTTCGCATCGGGGGACGCGCGGACGCGAGTCGATTTGCCCGGCGGCCGGTCACCCTCCGGTCACCTCGTCCCATGCGGTACGCAGCCTCCGTACCCCCTCCGTGATCTCCGCCGGTCCCGCAAGCCCCGCGAAGCTCAACCGGACATGTCCGGCCGGGGGTTCGGCGCTGAAATAGGGCCGGCCCGGGGTGATCGCGACGCCCGCGCGCAGCGCCGCGGAGGCGAGCGCGGACTCGACGGAGCTGCCGCCCCGGCCGTACGCGCCGTCGGGCAGACGCAGCCAGAGGTGGTAGCCGCCGGACGGGATGTGCGGCAGGGCCAGTTCGGGCAGGTCGCGCAGGAGTGCCGTGGCCATCTGGTCCCTGCGGGTCCGCAACTCCGTGGCGACGGTGCGCAGATGGCGGGTCCAGGCGGGTGCGCCGACCAGTTCGAGGGTGGCTTCCTGGAGCGGGCGCGGGACGAAGAAGTGGTCGACGATCTGGATGGCGCGCAGCCGTTCGAGGACCGGGCCGCGGGCCACGAGCGCGGCCACGCGCAAGGACGGCGAGGTCGCTTTGGTGAGGGAGCAGACGTGGACCACCACCCCGTCGGGGTCGGAGGCGATCATCGGCGGCGCGAGCGGACCACTGTCGTCGTGGGCGAGCAGCCGGACGAAGTCGTCCTCGACGACGAACGCTCCGAACTCCCTTGCCGTACCCACCACTTCGGGCCTCCGGGCCGCCGAGAGCACCGCGCCCGTCGGGTTCTGGAACAGCGGCTGGCAGACGAACAGCTTCGCCCCCGTCGCCCGGAACGCGTCCGCGAGCAGCTCGGGCCGCACCCCGTCGGTGTCCACCGGCACCGGCACGGGCCGCAGCCCGGCGGCGCGGGCGATGGCGATCAGACCGGGGTACGTGGGCGACTCGACCAGGACCGGGGTGCCGGGCGTGGCGAGCGCGCGCAGCGCGGTGGTGAGGGCGGTCTGGCCGCCGGAGGTGATCAGCACGTCGGAGGCGGTGACGGCACCGCCGCAGCCGCGTGCGAACCAGTCCCGCAGCTCGGGCAGCCCGTCCATGGGCGGCCGCCCCCAGGCGCCAGGACGGCGTCCGGCACGGCCGAGGGCGGCGGCGAGCGCCTGTTCCGGCTGGAGCGAGGGGTGCAGATAGCCGCTGTTGAACTCGATGACCCCGGTGGGCGGTTGGGCCAGACAGGCCAGCACTCCGGAGGCGTCCACGGCCCGCGGCTCGGCGGCCGCCTGCGCGCTGAGGGTGACCTCCTGCCAGGAGGTGTCACCCACCGGTTCGACAGCGGTACGCGTCTGCGCGCGGAACGCACCCGCGCCCGGCCGCGTCACCACCAGACCTTCGGCGGCCAGCTGCGCCAACGCCCGGGAGACGGTCACCGGGCTCACACGGTAGCGCTCGATCAGCGTCCGACTGGACGGGAGCTTTCCACCAGGTGAGTAGCGATGAAGCTCGCCACGCAGGCTGTTCGCCAATTCCCCCACACTGCTACGCTCTTGCATGACAGCACAGGATAGCGCTACTCGCCCGACCACGATAGCGGTCGGCACCCCTGGGACCCCCGGCACCCCTGGGACCCCCGGCACCCCCGTCACCGTCCCGAGCACGGGCCACGACTCCACCCGTACCGGCATCCTCCTGGCCGCCGCCGGCGTGACCGCTTTCTCGCTGACGTTCCCCGCCACCGCATGGGGACTTGACGGCTTCGGCCCCTGGTCGCTGGTCTCCGTGCGGATGGCGCTCGCCGGACTGATCGCCGGCGGCTGTCTGCTCGCCCTGCGCATCAAGCCGCCGGCCCGCGAGCACTGGGTTTCCCTGGCTGTCGTCGCGGCCGGTGTCGTGATCGGTTTCCCGCTGCTCACCACGCTCGCCCTGCAGACCTCCACGACCTCGCACGCCGCGGTCGTCGTCGGCCTGCTGCCGCTCACCACCGCCGCGCTGTCCGCCCTGCGCACGGGAGTTCGCCCCTCGCGCACCTTCTGGACGGCGGCCTGTCTCGGGGCCGCCGCGGTGATCGCCTTCACCGTCCAGCAGAGCGGCGGCGCCCTGACCAGCGCCGATCTCTACCTGTTCGGGGCCCTGTTGATCTGCGCCGCCGGGTACACCGAAGGCGGCAGGCTGGCCAGGGTGATGCCGGGCTGGCACGTCATCGGCTGGGCCCTGGTGGCCTGTCTGCCCCTCGCGCTCCCCGCGTCCGCGGTGGCTCTGTCGTACGAGCCCTGGGAGTTGACGGCGAAGGCCGTGACCGGCCTGCTGTGGGTGGCGGTGGGTTCGCAGTTCGTGGGCCTGGTCGTCTGGTACCGGGGCATGGCGGCGATCGGTATCCCCAAGGCCAGCCAGCTCCAGCTCGCGCAGCCGCTGCTCACCCTGGTGTGGTCGGTGTCCCTGCTCGGCGAGAGCATGACGGCCGCCGCGCCGCTGACCGCCGTGGCCGTGCTGATCTGTATCGCGGTGACCCAGCGGGCCCGCGGCTGAAGCGGGGCGGGCCGGCCGAGTCGCACAGGGTACGCCGGCCGGTCCGCACAGGGACTCCGGCCGAGCCGCGCGGGGTCCCAACTGCCGCCACCCGCCGTACACTTGCCGCCACGGATCGCAACTCCCCGGCAGGCCAAGGAGGGCACTCCCGATGCACGCACGTGTGGGCGACATGCTGCTGGTGCACGGCAGGGTCGTCGGTCAGCAGGACCGGGTCGCGGAGGTCATCGAGGTGCTCGGCCCCAACGGCACTCCCCCGTTCAGGGTCCGCTTCGAGGACGGTCACGAGACGTTGATGTCGCCGGGCCCCGACACCGTCGTACGGCACAGGACCCGCGACTGAACACCCCTCAGCGCAGCGTGTAGTGGTCGGCCACGACCCGCGCCATCGCCCCGATCGGATCGGCCGCCACCTCACGCGCCGCGAAGTACACATGCCCGCGCACCTGCCGGTACTTGCTCGCGTACGACAGATGCCGGGACAGCTCGGCGGGATCCTGCCAAGGTGCGGGCTGCGCGGGATCGCCCGCCTTGTAGAGGGCCTCGCCGAGATACAGATCGACGTCCGTGCCCGCGACCGTCTCGGCCCACCACGGCACGAGCTTGGCGTAGTCGGCGGGTGCGAAGCCCATGTTCCAGTACAGCTGGGGCACGACGTAATCGATCCAGTCGCGCTTGATCCACTTGCGGACGTCGGCGTGCAGGTCGTCGTAGGTCTGCACACCCGCGGTGGTCTCCGAACCCAGCGGATCCGTCGCCTTGTTGCGCCACACCCCGAACGGGCTGATCCCGAACTGCACGCCCTTGCGCACCTTCGGGATAGCGGCGGCCATCCCGCGTACCAGCTGATCGGTGTTGTCCCGGCGCCAGGCCGCGCGGTCCGCGAAGCCCGCGCCGTAGCGCTCATAGGCCGCGTCGTCGTCGAAGACCTGGCCCGCGACCGGATACGGATAGAAGTAGTCGTCCCAGTGCACGGCGTCGATGGGGTATTTGCGTACGGCATCGAGCATCGCCCGCATCACGAACTCGCGGACCTCGGGCAGCCCCGGGTTGTAGTAGAGCTTCCCGCCGTAGGTGACGAGCCAGTCCGGGTTGCTGCGCGCGGGGTGGTCGGGCGAGAGCAGGGACGGGTCGGCGTGGCCCGCGACGCGATACGGGTTGAACCAGGCGTGCAGTTCGAGGCCGCGCTTGTGCGCCTCGTCGACGGCGGTGCCCAGCGGGTCCCAGCCGGGGTCCTGGCCCTGGACTCCGGTGAGGTACGCCGACCACGGTTCGTAGTCGGAGGGCCACAACGCGTCCGCCGTGGGCCGCACCTGGAGGATCACGGTGTTCAGCCGTCGGCGTACCGCGGTGTCGAGATGCGCGAGCAGCTCGGCGCGCTGGGTCGCGGCGGGCAGCGCGGGCTTCGAGGGCCAGTCGCGGTTGGCGACGCTCGCGATCCACATCCCGCGGAAGGCCGTATTGCGGGGCCGGCGGCGCTCCTCGACCGCGACATCGACCGCTGCGGCATCCCCGGTGAGTCCCGCCCCGAAGAGTGCAGCGGCACCCGCCACCGTGAAACTCCTGCGCGTCATACGCAACGTATGCCACCTCTTGTATCGAATTGTTCGCTATGCCCGGACAGCACCGGACAGCACCTGTTGTCCCGTGGGACGTGCCACAGCATGCCGCCCCGACCGACTGTGCACCAGTGAACGCGGAGTAACGTCGGTACATCGGGGCAGGTGCCGAACATCCATCGGGACCCTGCCGACCCGGAGCACGAAAGGGACGATGTGACAGACGTTGCATTGGGCACGGGCGACATCGCGCGCGTCGGAGTCGTCGGCTGCGGCCAGATGGGAGCGGGCATCGCAGAGGTCTGCGCCCGCGCCGGCCTGGAGGTCATGGTCGCCGAGACCACCGGCGAGGCCCTGGAGATCGGCCGCACCCGGCTGCACAACTCCCTCGCGAAGGCCGCCGAGCGCGGCAAGATCAGCGAGGAGGAGCGGGACGCCACGCTGTCGCGTCTGACCTTCACCACGGATCTCGGCGAGTTCGCCGACCGTGACCTCGTGATCGAGGCCGTGGTGGAGAACGAGCAGGTGAAGACGGAGATCTTCCAGGTGCTCGACCAGGTGGTGACGCGCCCCGACGCGATCCTCGCCTCGAACACCTCCTCCATCCCGCTGGTGAAGCTCGCCGTCGCGACCTCGCGCCCCGACCAGGTCATCGGCATCCACTTCTTCAACCCGGCGCCGGTGCAGCAGCTCGTCGAGCTGATCCCCGCGCTCACCACCTCCGAGGGCACGCTCGCGCGCGCCCAGGTCGCGGTGGAGAAGGTGCTCGGCAAGCACGCCATCCGCGCCCAGGACCGCTCGGGCTTCGTGGTCAACGCGCTGCTCATCCCGTATCTCCTCTCCGCGATCCGGATGTTCGAGTCGGGGATCGCGAGCCGCGAGGACATCGACAACGGCATGGAGATGGGCTGCGCCCACCCGATGGGACCGCTGAAGCTGGCGGACCTGATCGGCCTGGACACGGTCCACTCGGTCGCGGACTCCATGTACCAGGAGTACAAGGAGCCCTTGTACGCCGCTCCCCCGCTGCTCCAGCGGATGGTCGACGCGGGCCGCCTCGGCCGGAAGTCGGGCTCGGGGTTCTACACGTACTGATCCCGCACCACGTACGGGGGCCGCTGTCCGTTTCGGGCGGCGGCCCCCGTGCGTTGCGCGGTCAGGCGAGCCGCAGATCGACCCACTCGACGGGCGACCCGGGCAGCGTGTAGCGCTCGAGCACCACGAATCCGTGCCGCTCGGCGAAGCGGAGTCCGTCCTCGTTGGAGGACAGGACCACGGTCTCCACCGTCTCGGCGCCCAGCTCCCTGGCCCGCTCGAGCCCTCGCCGGTACAGCTCGGTTCCATACCCCTGCCGCCGGTGCACCGGCAGGATCCGGGCGATCACGGTCGCCGTGCGTGAGCCTTCGACCGGCGGGCGAACAGTGCTGCAGCCGACCAACTCCTCGCCCGCATAGGCCACTTCCAGATGGTGGCGGACCGCCCGGTCCCGCGCGTCGGCCAGGGACAGCGGATGGGCGGGGATGACGGTGTTGTGCACCCGGCGCCAGTCGGCGAGTGCGGCATCGTGAACGGGCTTCTCGATACGCAGGTCTGACATGTCTGCACCCAAGCCGCCCCACCGATCTTGCGTCAACCCAGATTTCTCCCGCCCACCGCAGGCACCCCCGACATCCCCACACCC
>NZ_JAAKZW010000238.1 GCF_011044995.1 Streptomyces mesophilus
TACCACGCAGCCCCGACGCGTACCCCTGGCCTACGGCCCGGAACTTCCACTCCGCACCGTTGCGGTACAGCTCGCCGAAGACCATCGCGGTCTCGGTGGCCGCGTCCTCGGAGAGGTCGTAGCGCGCGATCTCGACGCCGCCCGCCTGGTTGACGATGCGGATGTACGCGTTGCGCACCTGGCCGAAGTTCTGCGAGCGGGTCTCCGCGTCGTAGATCGACACCGGGAAGACGATCTTGTCGACCTCGGCCGGCAGGGCCGCCAGGTTGACGTTGATCGCCTCGTCGTCGCCCGCGCCCTCACCGGAGCGGTTGTCGCCGGTGTGCACGATGCTCTGGTCCGGCGTCGCCTTGTTGTTGAAGAAGACGAAGTGCGCGTCCGAGAAGACCTTGCCGTCAGCCTTGACCGCGATCGCCGAGGCGTCCAGGTCGAAGTCCGTGCCGGTGGTGGTACGGACGTCCCAGCCGAGGCCCACGGTGACAGCGGTCAGGCCCGGCGCCTCCTTGGTCAGCGAGACATTGCCGCCCTTGGACAGGCTTACAGCCATGGAGGTCCCTTTCCCCTAAATGTGTATGCGGGTGCTGCGAGTCGTCCCCGAAGCTACCCTCACCCCCTCCAACGCATCTGTCCCGGTCCTGGTTCCCGTACGAGACCTGTACGAGCCCAGTACGAATCGAGTACAAGACTTGTACGAGACAGGCCGACAAGTGGACTAGACCTTTCTTGGGGATACGCGCCACACTGTCCCCGTGAGACATGTCATCGCCCTGGACGTGGGCGGCACCGGAATGAAGGCCGCCCTGGTCGGGGCGGACGGCGCACTGCTGCACGAGGCCCGCCGCCGTACCGGACGCGAACGCGGCGCCGACGCGGTGATCGAGTCGATCCTCGACTTCGCGGCCGAGCTGCGCGCGTACGGCGAACTGAAGTACGGGCAGCGGGCCGAGGCCGCGGGGGTGGCGGTCCCCGGGATCGTCGACACCGAGCGCGGTATCGCGCTCTTCGCCGCCAACCTGGGCTGGGAGAACGTACCGCTCAGGGATCTGCTGCACGAACGGCTCGGTATCCCCGTGGCGCTCGGTCACGACGTGCGCACCGGCGGCCTCGCCGAAGGACGGATCGGGGCCGGCCGGGGCGCCGACCGGTTCCTGTTCCTGCCGCTGGGCACCGGGATCGCCGGCGCCATCGGCATCGACGGGGTCATCGAGCCCGGCGCGCACGGCAGCGCGGGCGAGATCGGGCACATCGTCGTACGCCCGGGCGGCACCCCCTGCGGCTGCCGCCAGCGCGGCTGCCTGGAGCGGTACGCCAGCGCCTCCGCCGTGACCGAGGCGTGGGCGGAGGCCAGCGGCGACCCCGACGCGGACGCCGCCGACTGCGCCAAGGCGGTCGAATCCGGCGATCCGCGGGCCGTCGCGGTCTGGCAGCACGCGATCGACGCGCTCGCCGACGGCCTGGTCACGGCCGTCACCCTGCTCGACCCCCGCACGCTGATCATCGGTGGCGGACTGGCCGAAGCCGGGGAAACCTTGTTCACACCGCTGCGGGCGGCCGTCGAGGAGCGGATCACGTTCCAGTCGCTGCCGGCGATCGTCCCCGCGGCCCTCGGGGACACCGCGGGCCGCCTGGGCGCGGGGCTCCTCGCCTGGGACCTGCTCGAAGCCGAGGGGCGCCGTCCCGAAGCCGAAGCCGGGCCCGACGGGCCCGACGCACCTGGAACCGACGCCCATGTACCGACCCAGTCCACGGAGGTAACCGCCTGATGGCCGCACGCAAGGTACTCACCGGCGCCCGGGTGGTGCTGCCCACCGGAACCGTCACCGACGGCCGGGTCATCGTCGACGACGCGGGCCGGATCGCCGGCGCCGCGGAGCCGGACGCCCCGGCCGTCGACCTGTCCGGCCATTGGGTGGTGCCCGGTTTCGTGGACATCCACAACCACGGAGGCGGCGGCGCGTCCTTCACGTCCGGCACCGTGGACGACGTGCTCAAGGGGGTTCGAACCCACCGCGAGCACGGCACCACGACCCTGGTGGCCTCCACCGTCACCGGCGACATGGACTTCCTGGCGCAGCGCGCCGGACTGCTCTCCGAGCTGGCCGAACAGGGCGAGATCGCGGGCATCCACTTCGAGGGCCCCTTCATCTCGCCGTGCCGCAAGGGCGCCCACGACGAGTCCCTCCTGCGCGACCCCGACCCGGCGGACGTCCGCAAGCTGATGGACGCGGCCCGCGGCCAGGCCCGGATGTTCACCCTCGCCACCGAACTGCCCGGCGGTGTGGACTCCGTACGGCTGCTCGCCGAGCACGGCGTGATCGCGGCGATCGGCCACACCGACGCCACGTACGAGCAGACGAAGGAAGCCATCGACGCGGGCGCCACCGTCGCCACGCACCTCTTCAACGCGATGCCGCCGATCGGCCACCGGCTGCCGGGACCGATCGTCGCGCTCCTGGAGGACGAGCGCGTCACGGTCGAGCTGATCAACGACGGCACGCATCTGCACCCCGCCGCCCTGGAGCTCGCCTTCCACCGCGCGGGCGCCTCGCGGGTCGCCTTCATCACGGACGCGATGGACGCGGCCGGGTTCGGCGACGGCGCGTACATGCTCGGCCCGCTGGCCGTCGAGGTGAAGGACTCCGTCGCGCGCCTGGTCACCGAGGACGGCTCGGAGGGTTCGATCGCCGGCTCGACGCTGACCCTCGACCGCGCCTTCAAGCGCGCGGTCACCATCGACCGGCTGCCGATCGAGGACGTCGTACGTTCCATCTCGGCCAACCCGGCCAAGCTCATCGGCGCGTACGACGAGGTCGGCTCGCTCGAACCGGGCAAGTACGCGGACCTCGTCGTCCTCGACGGCGGCTACTCGGTCGTCGGCGTGATGCGCAGGGGCGAATGGGTGGTGGATCCCCAACTGGGGTGATTTGATCCCCTGTTGACCTCCGATCTTTAAGGAGGCGGTTGGCCCCGAGGTCTGGGCTGACCGCCTCCTTTTTGGCATGATCAGGCCCGGCACACGCACGAACGCGCGCACACGAGCACCCGCATGCGCACGCACACGCACTCCGGGGGGCACCCGTGATCCTCACGGTCACGCTGAACACGGCCCTGGACCTGACGTATCGCGTGGAGCGCCTCGTCCCGCACTCCTCGCACCGGGTCACCACCGTCACCGAACGCCCCGGCGGCAAGGGCCTCAACGTCGCCCGCGTCCTGACCGCCCTCGGCCACGACGTCACCGTCACGGGCTTCGTGGGCGGTGCGACGGGCGAGGCGCTGCGCGCGGGCCTGAACGGCGTACGCGACGCGCTCTTCCCCGTCCTGGGTTCCACCCGCCGCACGGTCGCCGTCGTCGACTCCTCGTCCGGCGACACGACGCAGCTCAACGAGCCGGGTCCGCTGATCACCCCGTCGGAGTGGTCGACGTTCCTCACCTCGTACGAGACCCTCCTGACCTCCGCGTCGGCGGTGGCGCTGTGCGGCAGCCTGCCGCCCGGGGTGCCGGTCGGCGCGTACGCCCATCTCGTACGGGGAGCACGCGCCGCGGGCGTCCCCGTCCTCCTCGACACCAGCGGCGAACCGCTGCGCCGCGGGATCGCCGCGCGCCCCGACATCGTCAAGCCGAACGCGGACGAACTGGCCGAACTCACCGGCTCCTGGGAGCCGTTGCCCGCGACGCGCGCGGCCCGCCGCCGCGGCGCCCACGCGGTCGTCGCCTCCCTCGGCCCGAACGGCCTCCTCGCCGCGACCCCCGACGGCACCTGGCAGGCCACGCCCGCCGCAATCGTCTCGGGCAACCCCACGGGGGCGGGGGACTCGGCGGTGGCGGCGCTGCTCGCCGGCCTGGTCGCGGGCGACCCCTGGCCGAAGCGGCTCGCGTCGGCGGTCGCGCTGTCGGCGGCGACGGTACTCGCCCCGGTGGCGGGGGAGTTCGACGCGGATGCGTATACCGAGTTCGAGGCGGGTGTCTCCGTGGTGCAGCACGCGGATGCGGCGTGATGTCCCGTCGCCGGGGGCTGAAAGATCTGCTCAAACGCCGCAGGGGCTGAAAGTGAGGGACCCATGCCGCTCACCACGACCGGTGAACTCATCGCCGAAGCAAGGCAGAAGCGCACAGCCGTCGCCGCCTTCAACGTCATCACGCTCGAGCACGCCGAGGCGATAGCCGCCGGCGCCGAGCGGGCCGGCGCCCCCGCGATCCTGCAGATCTCCGAGAACGCCGTGAAGTTCCACGGCGGGAGCCTCACCGCCGTCGCCGCCGCGGCGAGGGCCGTCGCCGAGACCAGCCGCGCCCCGCTCTCCCTCCACCTCGACCACGTCGTCAGCGCGGACCTTTTCCGCAGGGCCCACGCCGAGGGCTTCAGCTCCGTGATGTTCGACGCCTCGAAGCTGACGTACGGCGAGAACGTCAAAGCCACGGCGCAGGCGGTCCGTTGGGGCCACGAGCGCGGCCTCTGGGTCGAGGCCGAGCTCGGCAAGGTCGGCGGCAAGGAGGGCGAGCCGCCGCTGGACGCGCACGCCCCCGGCGTACGGACGGATCCGGCCGAGGCGCGGGCCTACGTCGAGAGCACCGGCGTGGACGCCCTCGCGGTGGCCGTCGGCTCCTCGCACGCGATGACGGAGCGGACGGCGGCACTGGACCACGAGTTGATCACCCGGCTCGCCACAGCCGTCCCCGTCCCCCTCGTGCTGCACGGCTCAAGTGGCGTACCGGACAAGGAGATCCGCGCGGCCGTACGCGCCGGCATGCGCAAGATCAACGTGGGCACGGCCCTCAACACCGCGTTCACCGGCGCCGTACGCGCCTTCCTGGAGGCCCACCCGTCGGCCGTCGACCCCCGGAAATACCTCGTCCCGGCCCGCGAGGCGATGGCCGGGACGGTGGCACACTTCCTGCGCCAGCTGGAGGGCTAGCCGTTCGTGCCCTTGACCAGCCACATCTGGTCGATGTTGGCGTTGCACTTGTCGCTCTGCTCGCACGAGAGCGTGATGATGTTGGTGCCCTTCTTGAGCTGGACCACCGCGTAGGTGGAGGTCCAGCCCTTTTCCCAGTCACCCGCCTTGGCGTTGGCGAAGTTCTTCATGTTCAGCGGCCGCGTCTGCTTGTTGCCGTTCACCGTCAGCGTGCCCGTGGTGTCCTCGCCGGGCACTCCATAGGTCACCCGCAGGCTGTACGAGCCGGCCTTCTCGAACCCGTCGATCTGCCAGGTCAACGCCGCGCCTACCTGGTTGAACCCCGCCACATACGTCCCGGCCTTCGACCCCTTGACGTCGGAAGCGGTCACCGCGGGCGCCGTGAGCTGGAGGACCTTCGCGTCGGTCTTCGGCAGCTCGATGGGCTTGTCGTCCTTGTTCTCGGCGGGCTCGGACGGCTTCACGCTCTCGCCGGCCGTGGTCCCGCCGTCACCGCCGGACCCGGCCTGCGGGTCCTTGTCGTCGTCCCCGCCGAGCATCGCGATGCCGATGCCGACCACCACGGCCGCGACCACGGCGACGGCGCCGATCATCAGGCCCTTGGAGTTGGGTCCACGGCCGCGCCCGCCGCCCCCGCCGTGCGAAGACTGCTGCGACGACATCGTCCGGGTGGCGTCGCCCGGGTAGGTCTCCGGCGCGGAGTAGTGGGCGTCGTACCCCTGCGGCGCCGGCTGCCCGTACCCCTGGGGCGCCTGCTGGCCGTAAGCCTGCTGGGGCTGCTGCCCGTACTGCCGCTCGCCGACCGTGCGGACCTGGTTGTAGGAGCTGCGGCCGGGGTAGCCGTAGCCACCCCCGCCGGGCGGCGGGGTGGCACCCGCGGCCTGCCCGTCGGCGTACAGATAACCGAACGGGTCTTCTTCCTCGGGCGTGCGCGCGCCGTTGTCACCGGGCGTGGTCATCCCCAGGTCACTCCTCAGGCAGGTTGCTCGATCGGGCAGAACACAGTCGTACGTATCCGGGCGAGCGTACCCGCTTCGAGTGACCCCTTCGGGGCCTGTTGCCAAGGAAAACCAGCTGACCTGGAGTTATCCGGCTCGTCTGTGCTGTTTGGCACGTGAGCGCTTCTCGATGTACATCCTCTGGTCGGCCGACTGGAGCACCTCGTCCGCCGACATACCGCAGTGGGCCCAGCCGATACCGAAGCTCGCGCCCACACGCACCGCGCGGCCGTCCACCCGGATCGGCGGAATGATCGCGTTGCGCAGCCGTACCGCGAGGTCGGCGGCGTCCGCACGGCCGAGACCGTCGGCGAGCACCACGAACTCGTCACCGCCGAGCCGCGCCACCGTGTCCCCGTCGCGCACCCCGCTGGTCAGCCGCCGTGCCACCTCGATGAGCACGGCGTCGCCGGTGTGGTGCCCGAACCGGTCGTTGATCGACTTGAAGCCGTCGAGGTCGCAGAAGAGCACCGCGAGCCCCTTGGTCCCGTCGTCGTGCTCGCTCTGCGGAGCGACCACGTGGACATGGTGGTCGTAGACGCCATAGCCATTGCTGGTGCCGGTCAATGCGGAGTCGGCGGCCGCACGACCGAAGTCGAAACCATGTCCGTTCGAGTCGTAAGGGGAGGCGTTCGCGTCGTACCCCATGGAGCCGTCGTACGCGGTGGGGGCCGCACCGTAGGCCGCGTCGAGCGACTCGATGGGGCTCTGCGGCACGGACTGCGGCCGCCCGCACAGCCGGGAGCTGAGCCGCGAGCGCAGCTCGGCGCTGTTGGGCAGCCCGGTCAGGGCGTCGTGCGAGGCGCGGTGCGCGAGGTGCAGCTCGCGTCGCTTGCGCTCCTCGATGTCCTCGACGTGCGTGAGCAGAAACCGGGGGCCGTCGGTGGCGTCGGCCACGACGGAGTTGCGCAGCGAGACCCAGAGATACGTGCCGTCGCGCCGCCCGAGCCTGAGCTCGGCCCGCCCGCCTTCGGCGGAGGTGCGAAGGAGTGTGCCGATGTCCTCGGGGTGGACCAGATCGGAGAAGGAGTAGCGGCGCATCGCGGCGGCCGGGCGGCCGAGGAGGCGGCACAGGGCGTCATTGGTGCGCAGTATCCGGCCGTGCTGGTCACCGCCCATCTCGGCGATGGCCATACCGCTCGGCGCGTACTCGAAGGCCTGCCGGAAGGACTCCTCGCTGGCCCGCAGCGCCTGCTGCTCGCGTTCGAGCCTGACCAGTGCGCGCTGCATATTTGCTCGAAGTCGAGCATTACTGATTGCAATGGCCGCCTGAAATGCGTACATCTGGAGCGCTTCCTGGCCCCAGGCGCCCGGCTTGCGGCCGTTGCGCGGCCGGTCGACCGAGAGCACACCGATCAGCTCGCCGCTGGAGGAGCCCGTGGCGTACATCGGTGCGTAGAGGCGGTCGCTGGGGTGCCACTCGTCCTCGAAGCGGGGCTCGGGGCCGTCCGTGTGCCACTGCGGCACGTCGTCCTCGACGAGCACCCAGCCCTCGGTGTGCGGGATGAAGCGCAGCGAGCCCCAGGCCTCGCCCATGGCGAGCCGGCGCTCCCAGGAGGCGCGGGAGCCGACGCGTCCGGTGATCAGGGCCTCGGCGGCGGGATTGCCCGCGAAGGCGGCCACGACCAGGTCGCCGTCGGGCCGTACGAGATTCACGCAGCCCAGCTCATAGCCGAGCCCGGTCACCACGCCGTCGGCCACGGCCTGCAGGGTGTCGGCGAGGCTGCGGGCGGTGTTCAGCTCCGCGACCACCTGGTGCAGCTGCCGCAGGGTCGCAAGACGGACGTAGGGCTCCGACTCGGTCTCCATGCTCGCTCTCCCCGAGACCTCGACAGCAACTCCAGGATTAGCAGCTTCCCCGGCTTCTCGACCGCTTCTCGACAGGCAGGCGTTCGCATCATGGTCTCCTGCCTCAGCCACTGAATCACAGCGAGCTGCCCACTCGGTACACAGGGTCAACAAAATATGGACCCTGTGACTCAAGTCACAGCAGGGGATGAAGGGTTGGGAGCGGGACCGTGTGCTCCCGTATCCGTTTCCTGAACGCAAATCGATCGATTGCGCCCGCCGGGGACCGACCGCGTACGCCCCCCGACTCGGACCGGGGACCTAGTCCCGTCCTGGTCCCAGCGCCCGATGCGGTGCGGGCGGCGGCGGGTCTACGTTCGATCCGTGTCGCAAGCATTGAAGCCCCCTGCCGCAGTGCCCCCGCAAGCCGTGCATCCTGTGGGGGTGAGCAACGACGAGTTCCGTGCCGCGATGTCACGCCTTGCCGCCGGGGTGGTCCTGGTGACGGGGGTGGAGGAGCCGCTCGGTGAGGGCGGCCCGGCCGGCGAGGACGTCGGCATGACGGCCACGGCCTTCCTGTCCGTATCCCTGGATCCGCCGCTGGTGCTCGTCTCGCTGCGCGAGGGCTCCCGGATGGACGACCTCCTGGCGGAGCAGCCGCGCTGGGGGGTCTCGGTCCTCTCCGAGTCCCAGCGCCACATCGCCGGCCGCTTCGCGATGAAGGGCCGCATCAGCGACCGGCTGCTGTTCGCGGACATCCCTTACACACGAGGGGAGTTGTCCGGTGCGCCCCTGGTGGGCGGTGCGCTGGCGACGCTGGAGTGCGAGACGGAGTCCCGTGTCCAGGCGGGCGATCACACGCTCGTGGTGGGCCGGGTGCTCTCGGCCTCGCTGCCGAGCCCGGAGGGCGGACCGCTGACGTATTTCCGGGGCCGCTACCGGCAGTTGGGGTGACTGAGGAGCCCAGGAGCCCGGGCATCCAGGAGCCAGGTGGGCGCCCCCTCAGTCCTCAGCCCCAGTCCTTGCCCGACCGCCCCCGCTTGGTGTCGGACCGCGCCTTCTTCTGGCGCAGGCGCCGCTCGTTGATCCCGCGCGGAATCCGGGTGGGACGGCGCGGACGCGGCGGCGGCGCGGTGGCCTCCGCGAGCAGCGCGGCGAGCCGGGTGGCCGCCATCTCCCGGTTGCGCCACTGCGAGCGGTGCTCGGAGGCCCGTACGGAGATCACGCCGTCCACGAGCCGGGAGGCGAGGCGCTCGAGCGCCCGCTCCTTCCAGACCTCGGGCAGGGCCTTGGTGTTCGCCAGGTCGAAGCGGAGCTCCACCTGGGAGTCCGAGGTGTTGACGTGCTGCCCGCCGGGCCCGGAGGACCGCGAGAAACGCCACAGGAGCTCGGCCTCCGGCAGGGAGACCGAACCGCGGATGACATAGGGCCCGGACATGACAGCCATGATGACGGTCCGGCCGGGCCCGCGTCACGCCAATAAGCGGCGCCAGCTAGGCGAGGATCACGCTCCGCGTGAGATTGCGGGGCCGGTCCGGGTCGTACCCCTTGGACTCGGCGAGCGCCACCGCGAGGCGCTGCACTCGGATCAAGTCGGCCATCGGATCGGCCTCCTGGCGTGCGACCAGATGCCCGCCGACGCGCGCCACATCACCCGCGAGCCCCTCGGGCAGCGCACCGAACATCCACGCCACCCGGCCGGGACCGGTGATCGAGATCGGCCCGTGGCGGTACTCCATCGCGGGGTAGGCCTCGGTCCACGCGCCCGCCGCCTCGCGCATCTTGAGCCCGGCCTCGAGCGCGAGGCCGTACGTCCATCCGCGGCCCAGGAACGTCCACTGCCCGGCGGAGAGCACCTCGTCCGGCAGGGGTTCGGTGACGGTGAGTTCGGCGTCGACGGCCGCCTCGGCCACCGGCTTGACCCCCTCGATCTCCCCGAGGCCCGCGCGCAGGAAGGCCAGCGCGGTCGTCGCGAAACGGGTCTGCACCACCGACTCCTCGTCGGCGAAGTCGAGCACGGTCACCTTGTCCGCGGCCTCCATCACCGGCGTCTTCGGATCGCCCGTGATCACCGTGGTGGCCGTCGTTCCCCTGACCCGCGCGAGGAGTTCGAGCACTTCGGTCGTCGTGCCGGAGCGGGTGATCGCCACGATCCGGTCGTACGGCCGGCCCACCGGGAACTCCGAGGAGGGATACGCGTCCGTCTCGCCCTGCCCGGCCGCCTCGCGCAGGGCGGCGTACGCGAGGGCCATGAACCACGACGTGCCGCAGCCGGTGACGGCGACCCGCTCACCGGGCACCGGCAGTCCGGCGGCGGCCCCGAGGGAGTCGGCGGCTTCGGCGGCCCGGCGCCAGCAGCCGGGCTGGGTGGCTATTTCTGCGGCGGTACGTGACATGCGGGGCTGCTCCTCGACCGGGACGGGCACGGGATGTTCGGTTGGTGCTCGATGCTGCTCCTTGCCGCGCCGGATGCCGCCCGCCGTTGCGCACCGTGAGGGGTTCGCACCGGTTCGCGCGCCATCTGGCCTGCTGTGCATAGCAGTCGGCGTGAGCGAGGAGCAATGGACTGCCGTGCGCGAGGCCCTGGACCTTTGCGCGGACGGCCGGCGGTAGCCTTGGCCAACGGATGCAACAACGGTGACCCTCCGTTGCAGAAGTGATATCTGAGTGGTGTAGACCTGGTGAAGGACACAGGACGTCACGGGGGACGACTGGATCACAACAAGGGTGGGAAATCGGCTGTGCAGCGGCGCACGAACGTACTGATCGCGGCAGGTGCCGCGCTGGGTCTCACAATGACGCTGGCGGGCTGCGGTGGCGGCACCGGCTCCGGTGAGGTGACCCTCAAGCTCGTGGCCGCCGATTACGGCGACTCGGCGGAGAACAGCTCCGAGAAGTACTGGGCGGATCTGGTCGAGAAGTTCGAGGCCAAGAACCCGGACATCAAGGTCGAAGTGACCGTCCTGTCCTGGAGCGACGTCGACGCCGAAGTGGCCAAGATGGTCAAGGCGGGCGAAGCGCCCGACATGGCGCAGATCGGTGCGTATTCGGACTACGCGGCGAAGGATCAGCTGTACGCCGCGGACGATCTGCTCTCCATCCCGGTCCAGGGCGACTTCCTGTCCTCGCTCACCTCGGCCGGTGAGGTCAACCGGATCCAGTACGGCATGCCGTTCGCCTCGTCGACGCGCCTGATGTTCTACAACAAGAAGCTCTTCGCCGACGCCGGTATCGCCAAGCCCCCCACGACCTGGGACGAACTGGCCGCCGACGCCGAGCTGTTGAAGGACAACGGCGTCAAGTACCCCTTCGCCCTGCCGCTCGGCAAGGAGGAGGCACAGGCCGAGACCATGATGTGGCTGCTCGCCGGCGGCGACGGCTACACCGACCAGGTCGGCTCGTACACCCTCGACTCGGACATGAACGTCCGGACCTTCGACTGGCTCAAGAAGGACCTGGTCGACAAGGACCTGGTGGGCCCGGTCGCGCCCGGCGAGCTCAACCGCCAGGAGGCCTTCAACGCCTTCTCCAACGGTGAGGTCGGCATGCTCAACGGGCACCCGACGCTGATCGCCCAGGCGAAGAAGAAGGGCGTGGAGTTCGCGATGGCGCCGCTGCCGGGCCGCAGCGGCAAGGCGAAGGCCACGATGGGTGTGGCCGACTGGATGATGGCCTTCAAGCAGAACGGCAACCGGGACGAGATCGGCGATTTCCTCGACTTCGTCTACAGCAAGGAGAACGTCCTCGACTTCTCCGAGCGCTACAACATCCTGCCGGTGACCAACTCGGCGGCCGACGCGATGGCCGAGGACGCCAAGTACAAGCAGCTCAAGCTCTTCCTCGACGCGCTGCCCACGTCCCAGCTCCCGCCCGTCGGCAACACGTCCTGGGCGCATGTCAGCGCGGACATCAAGGCGCAGATCGGCAAGGCGGTCGCGCCGGGCGGCTCCCCGGGTGCCGTACTCGCCGACATCCAGAACAAGGCACGGGCGGCGGAAGCGGCCGAGTAGCCGGGCTCGAGGGCTCAGCGGCTTGGGGTGCGGGTATCACGGGGTTTCCGGATGCTCCTATTCGTCACATCCGGCGCCTGGTGCGGCGCTCTTCGCGTATCCGGCGCAGCCGGTTCACCGTCACCGGGTCATGGGCGAGGGCCCGCTCGTCGTCGAGCAGGGCGTTGAGCAGCTGGTGATAGCGCGTGGGGGAGATGCCCAGCTCCTCGCGCACCGCGCGCTCCTTCGCGCCGGGCGAGGGCCAATTGCGCCGCTCAAGGGCCAGCACGGCACGCTCCCGCGCAGCGAGCCCGCCCGGCTCGCTCTGCTCCGTCATGAACTCCGCCTCCCGTACACCGGACAGACCCCGCCCTCCCGGGGGCCGAGCCCCTTCAAGGCTATCGACGCCCACTGACAACCCACCCTGTCTCTTATA
>NZ_JAAKZW010000239.1 GCF_011044995.1 Streptomyces mesophilus
CCCCTGCCCTCGCCGTCACCGCACCCCGAGCGGCCGTCAGTCGACCCGCTCACACAGCGCGTCGACCGAACCCCCCTGCATCTTCAGCGTCTTGTAGCCGCTCGCGCTGACGTCCAGGGTGTAGAGGCCGTCGACGATGTACAGGCCGCGCGGCAGAGTGCCGCCGTTCTCCGCGAAGCCGACGAGGACGGGGCCCGCGACCTTCCAGTGCTGGGAGCCGTCCGTGCCGTAGGTGATCAGCGCGCTGCCGCTCGCGTCCGCGTCGTACGAGGCGCCGGTGCCGGTGTTGCTGACCCGCACGACAAGATCGCCTTTGTACGCCACGGTCCTGGCGGAGCCGTCCGGGTGGGTGGCGAGGACCCGCTTGACCACCTCGTCGACGACGGGCTCGCCGTGCACGGCGAAGTCGCAGCGGGCACCGGCGGGCGTGTCCCAGGGCGCGGAGGGCGCGGGGACCCAGCCGCCACCGGCGGTGAGGGCGAGCAGGGTGGCTGCGGCGAGATGCATGGGGCCTCCAAGTGGCGTTCGGTGCAAGGGCCTTCAGCCTGGCGTCCGACTCTGACCAAACGCTGACCAGCGCGGCTGGGCCGGCGGGTGGCTGAGCCGGGCGAGTGGCTGAGCCAGTGGGTGGCTGAGCCAGTCCGTGGCCGAGTGGCCCAGCCAATCCGCGACCGACCCACCCAGTGGCCGAGTGGCCCAGCCAATCCGTGACCGACCCAGCCAGTGGCCAAGTGGCCCAGCCAATCCGTGACCGACCCACCGAGTGGCCAAGTGGCCCAGCCAATCCGCGGCCACCCCAGCCAACCCGTGACCGGCCCAACCCGCCCTAGGCTGCGCCCCCATGGAGTTCCAGCTGCTCGGTACGTTCGAGGCGCGTCACGAAGGCCGTTCCGTCCTGTCGGGCGTGCGCCGCCAGGAGCGTCTGCTGCTCGCGCTGCTGCTGCTCGAAGCGGGCCGCACCGTGCCGGTCGACCGGCTGGTCGAGCTGTTGTGGCAGGGACGGCCGCCCGGCAGCGCGCGCGGCACGATGCAGACGTACATCGGCCGGCTGCGTGCGGCCCTCGGCCCGTACGAGCTCCGGCTGACCACGCACGACGACGGTTACCGGGCCGAGCGCGACGAACACCGCGTCGACACCGCGGAGTTCACCGACCTCGCACGCAGGGCGGCCGAGGCGGGCGACCCGGCCCACCGCGTCGAGCTCCACGACCAGGCCCTCTGCCTGTGGCGCGGCCCGCTCCTCGACGGTCTCGCCGACGAACCCCTGCGCGCCCGCCTCGGCGGCGTACTGGCGCAGCAGCGGCTCACCGCCCTGGAACGGCGGGCCGAGGACCTGCTCGCCATGGGCAAACACCACCGTGTGGTGGCCGATCTGCTCCCCGAGCTACGCGGCCGACCGCCGCGCGAGCGCCTGGTCGCCGCCCAGATGACCGCGCTGTACCGCAGCGGCCGCCCCGCCGAGGCGCTCGATCTCTACCGGGACACGCGCACCGCGCTGGTCGACGAGCTTGGTCTCGAACCCGGCCCGGGCCTGCGGGAGTTGCACCGCCGCATTCTGGCCGGCGACCCGCGCCTCGACCGTCCCCCGGGCCCCGTCTACGCCGTCCGCGTCCGCGATGTCTGGCTGCCCTGGAACACCAGCGGCCATCCCGCGCTGGAGTTCTGCAATACGTACGCGGGTTGGGGCAGCCCTTCGCTCCCCGGCGCCGACTGGCTCGCCCGCTACGCGTCGCTCGCCGTCTGGGCCGGGCACCTCGGTCTCGCCGACGACCGGACCGTCGACCGCCTCCTGGCGGAAGCGGACAGGAACCCGGGCCCCGCCGACGCCGCCCTCACCGAGGCCCGCGCCCTGCGCACCGCGCTGTACGCCTGCTGCACGGACCGCGAGGACGCCCATGCCTTCAAGACGGTCGCGGCGGCGGCCGAAGAGGCCGCCGCCCACGCCGAGTTCACCCGCGGCCCCGACGGCCTCGCCCGCTGGACCGTCAGCCCGGCCACGGGCCTGCGCCTGCCCCTGCTCGCCGCGGCCCACAGCGCGGCCGGCCTCCTCGCGTCCCCCCGCGTCCACACCCTGCGCGTCTGCCCGGGCAAGGACTGCGGCTGGCTCTTCCTCGACGAGTCCGGCCGCCGCCGCTGGTGCAGCCTGGGGACTTGCGGGGCACGTCGGCCGGCGCCGTAAGCCGCTTACAGAGCGGGCAGGTTCGGCACGAACGGGGGTGTGGTCGGACCCGCGAGGGCCTTCTCCTTCTGCATGCAGGTGAGGCGGTACACGAACAGCATCGCCAGGACGGCCCCCGCGATGTCCAGCACATCGGACACGGTCATGACCTGCAGGGCGGTCCTCATCTCTGCCACGTCCACCCCGTCGGCCCGCGCATACATGCGTCCCGCAATCTCGTTGCAGAACCAGCCGGCCAGCCATGCCGTCCACCAGGCGTTGACGATGCCGGTGCCGCGCGCCTTCGCGTCGGCCAGTTCGCTCGCATTCCACGTGTCGAGAGCCACGCGGCGCGGAAACCAGAAATTGACCACCGGGCAGAGCCAGCCCCACACCGCCCAGCCACGCCTGAGGCGGTGGTACTCGGGCGCAAAGACCTCGGCATTGATCCGTACCCGGCGGAACCAGATGATGAAGACCACGCCGGTCACGACCAGCGCGGTGAACTGTGGGGACGCGGAGAGCGCATACAGGTCGTAGGCGTCGTTGACCGCGTTCGAGTCCACTGAGTCGACCAGCCCGTACAGGCTGAAGCCCGCCCAGAGCGAGAAAAGATCGGCAGCGATCACCACACCGAGCAGCACGATCACTGCCCGGGAGAGGCCCACAGGTGATCGCAGAAACGCGGTTGGCGCGATGGGATATGACGGAACAACAGAATCATCATCGGGCATACCGGACATACGAACCCCCACAGTTCACAGAAAACAGAAACGCGCGCCGCGGCACCCTCTCCCCAAGGGCGCCCGCGGCACGCGGAACCTATGTGGCGGACAGTCCGCCTGTCCAGCCCGAAAAGTGCAGCTCAGCCCACCTTCTGCGCCAGGCCCACGAACTTCCCCCACGGCAGCGCGGGTTGGCGCTCATCCCATACCCGCTGAGCCGTCGCCCGCAGCGGCATCCGGATGCCCGCCGCCACCTGGTCCTGGGTCTGGGCGCTCGCGAAGTCGCACCAGACCGCGAACCGCGCACCCAGGATCTGGTCGCCGTACGCGGCCGGGACCGGCTTGGAGCCGCGTACCACCAGCGGGTTCCACTCCTTGTAGATCCGCTCGCCGGTCGGGTACTTGAACGTGTTGGGCTCGCCGAGCACGTAGTAGAGGTACTCGTCGTTGAGGTTCACCAGCTTGCGCCCGGCCTTCAGATACTCGACCGGCTCGCGGGCGCGCAGCTCCTTGCCGGTCCAGTACTCGACCTCGAGGTCCTTGTCGGCCTGCACCACACCGCCGCGGAACAGCCCGTCGTTCCAGACCTTCGGCTTCTCGTCCTCGCCCCGGATCACCTTCGCCCGGTCGTTCAGCCAGCCCGTGGTGAGGTCCTGCACCTTCGCGTTCGGCCCGAACTTCGCGCGGGCCGCGGCGGCCAGCTGCGGATACGAGGCCTCGGGGTTCGCGACCATCAGCGCGCGGTACTCGTCCGCGCCCAGATGCCAGTACGTGCCGGGGAAGAGCCCCGCGTACTCACGCAGGAGCTCGTCGACGATCTTCGCGGACCCCGGCTTGGAAATGTCGATCGCACCGCGCGACGGCACTCCCCGCGCGTCCCGCAGCTGCAAGGAGGGGTGCGCCGCCATCACCGCGCCCAGGTGCCCCGGCGAGTCGATCTCCGGGATGACCTCGATGTGGAGACTGCGCGCGAGCGCGATGATCCGCTTCACCTCGGACTTCTTCAGATGCTGCACGGAGACCACCTCGGGGTGCGAGGAGGACTCGATACGGAACGCCTGGTCGTCGGAGAAGTGCAGGCCCAGCTGGTTGTACTTGAGGTCCGCGAGCTCACGGACCCGGTCCTCGATCCAGCCGGCCGTGAAGTGCTTGCGCGCGATGTCGAGCATGAAACCGCGCTGCGGCTTCGCGGGCGCGTCCCGGATGACGCCCTCGGGCGCGGTGCCGTCATGGCGCACGATCTGCTTGAGGGTGCGCGTGCCGTAGAAGACCCCCGGCTCGCCCGTCGCGGAGATACGGACCCGCTCGTCGCTGACGCTCATCGTGTACGCCTCGGGGTTCGCGTCGCCCGCGACCAGCGCGAGTTCCACATCGCCCTTGCCGGGCTCGGCGCCCTCGGCATACTCGAGTCCGAGTTCGTCCGCGATCAGCCGGCCCTCGTCGGCCAGCTCACCCGCGGACTCCTCGGGGACGATCACCTGCGCGCCCCGGTCGGGATGCCAGCCGGGCCCGCGTGCCGCCTCGTGCTCGCGGACGGCGGGGATGGTCAGCGGCGCCTTGGAGAGCGGGTAGGCCGGCGCGGACGAGGCGGGCGAGCGGTCGTCGGTGCGGTCGCTCACGGAAGGCGTGCCGCCCGTGGGAGTGCCGTCCGGCCACAGGGTCACGGTCAGTACGGCGGCGGCCCCGGCCACAAGTGAGGCGGCGGCAAGGAGCGGGCGCCGGCTCACCGCCGTACCTCCCGGGGAGCGCACAGGGGGGACAAAGATCGCGAAAGGGTCGGCATCACGTCAGAAACCTCCCATGCGCGGGGAACCGATCGCTCCGAATACACCCCGACCGTCCACCTCTCGTTCCCAAACTCTCCCGTCCGGGTGAAATTCGCGCATCCGTCGTACAACTCCCATCAGCCCTAGATAGCGTTACGGCATCCCCGCAGCCCCCCTGCCGATGCCCACTGGCCGCATGGCCGCTTCCGAGGAGCGCACGCTGCCTTCGCCCAGCCCGTACCCCATCGCACCGCCTGCCCTCGCCATACCGAAACAAGCGCAGACGGACGCCACCGGCACCATGCACGCGGGGCTCGACCACTTCAACACCGCACCGGCCGACGACGCCCGTGCGTTCCTTCTCGACTGCTGCGCGAGCGAGCGCTGGGCGCGGCGCCTCGTCGAGCACCGGCCGTACCCGGACCTGGACGCGCTGCTCGCCGCGGCCGACGAGGCGAGCTACGACCTCACGCCCGCGGAGCTGCACGAGGCGCTCGCCGCCGAGCAGGACGAGTACCCCGCGCCCGGCGACACGCCGCAGTCCGCGCTCACCGCCCTGCGCGCCGCGCACGCCGCGTACGAGGCGAAATTCGGTCATGCCTTCCTGCTCAGCCTCGACGCGTTCCACGACGACGAGCATCTCGACCAGGTCCTCGCGAGTCTGCGCACACGCCTGGCGCACGACCCGGACGAGGAACGGACCGTGGCCGCCGAGCAGCTGCGCCGGCTCGCGCGCGAGCGGATCACGGATGCGCTGTACGTACTGACGTATGCGTAATTCTCCTGAATCCGACCCGCCTGATAGCCCGTACGTGCCTGTTTGATCACACCTATTGACCCCCTGCGGGCATACCGACATCTGGTCGATACGATGACGAGCGGCCGGTGGACCGTACCCGGCCGGGTCCGACCGACAGAGAAGCCGGCCGACCCCTATCCCCGCTCCCGGAGGGTTCTTCCGTGCCGGCTGGAACGCTGTACCGCGGCCGGGAAGGAATGTGGTCCTGGGTGGCTCATCGAGTCACCGGCGTCCTCATCTTCTTCTTCCTGTTCGTACACGTCCTCGACACCGCTCTCGTCCGCGTCTCCCCCGAGGCGTATGACGATGTCGTGGCCACCTACAAGACGCCGATCGTGGCGCTGCTCGAATACGGACTGGTCGCGGCCATCCTGTTCCACGCGCTCAACGGTCTGCGCATCGTCGCCGTCGACTTCTGGTCGAAGGGCCCGCGCTACCAGAAGCAGATGCTCTGGACCGTGATGGGCATCTGGATCGTGCTGATGGTGGGTGCCCTTTACCCGGTGCTCGGCCACGCCGTACGCGAAGTCTTCGGGAGCTGACGCCGATGTCTCTCAACAAGGAAGCCACCGACGCCACCGCCATCGGCGATGTCGAAGGCGTGACGCTCTACGACGTGGACCACCCCGCGCCCGTCATCGAGGCCCCGCGCAAGCGCACCAAGAAGACGCCCAAGGCCACCCGCGGCAACTTCGAGATGTACGGCTGGCTGTTCATGCGCCTGTCCGGCATCGTCCTGGTCGTCCTGGTCCTCGGCCACCTGCTGATCCAGCTGGTGCTCGACGGCGGTGTGTCCAAGATCGGCTTCGCCTTCGTGGCCGGCCGCTGGGCCTCGCCGTTCTGGCAGGCGTGGGACCTGATCATGCTCTGGCTGGCGATGCTGCACGGCGCCAACGGCCTGCGCACGATCATCAACGACTACGCCGAGCGGGACAACACGCGCTTCTGGCTGAAGATGCTGCTCTACACCGCCACGGTGTTCACCGTCCTTCTGGGCACGCTGGTGATCTTCACCTTCGACCCGAACATCCGCTAGGCCCGGGGTAACGACTCATGAAGATCCACAAGTACGACACCGTCATCGTCGGCGCCGGCGGCGCGGGCATGCGCGCGGCCATCGAGTCGACCAAGCGCTCCCGTACCGCGGTGCTCACGAAGCTCTACCCGACCCGCTCCCACACCGGTGCGGCGCAGGGCGGCATGGCCGCCGCGCTCGCCAACGTGGAGGAGGACAACTGGGAGTGGCACACCTTCGACACGATCAAGGGCGGCGACTACCTGGTCGACCAGGACGCCGCCGAGATCCTGGCGAAGGAGGCCATCGACGCGGTCCTCGACCTGGAGAAGATGGGCCTGCCGTTCGGCCGTACGCCCAAGGGTGAGATCGACCAGCGGCGCTTCGGCGGTCACTCCCGCAACCACGGCGAGGCCCCGGTCCGCCGTGCGTGCTACTCGGGCGACCGCACCGGCCACATGATCCTCCAGACGCTGTACCAGAACTGCATCAAGGAGGGCGTGGAGTTCTTCAACGAGTTCTACGTCCTCGACCAGCTCATCGTCGAGGAGGACGGCGTCAAGAAGAGCGCCGGCGTCGTCGCGTACGAGCTGGCCACCGGCGAGATCCACGTCTTCCAGGCGAAGGCCGTGATCTACGCGTCCGGCGGCACCGGAAAGTTCTTCAAGGTGACCTCCAACGCGCACACCCTCACCGGTGACGGCCAGGCGGCCTGCTACCGGCGCGGGATCCCGCTGGAGGACATGGAGTTCTTCCAGTTCCACCCGACCGGCATCTGGCGCATGGGCATCCTTCTCACGGAGGGCGCCCGCGGTGAGGGCGGCATCCTCCGCAACAAGGACGGCGAGCGCTTCATGGAGAAGTACGCGCCGGTCATGAAGGACCTCGCGTCCCGTGACGTCGTCTCGCGCTCCATCTACACCGAGATCCGTGAGGGCCGCGGCTGCGGTCCCGAGGGCGACCACGTCTACCTCGACCTCACGCACCTGCCGCCGGAGCAGCTGGACGCGAAGCTCCCGGACATCACCGAGTTCGCGCGTACGTACCTCGGCATCGAGCCCTACACGGACCCGATCCCGATCCAGCCGACGGCGCACTACGCGATGGGCGGCATCCCGACCAACGTCCAGGGTGAGGTCCTCGCGGACAACTCCACGGTCGTACCGGGTCTGTACGCCGCCGGTGAGGTCGCGTGTGTGTCGGTGCACGGCGCCAACCGCCTGGGCACCAACTCGCTGCTCGACATCAACGTCTTCGGCAAGCGCTCCGGCATCGCCGCCGCCGAGTACTCCGCCAAGGCCGACTACGTCGAGCTGCCGGAGAACCCGGCCGAGCTGGTCGTCGAGCAGGTCGAGCGGCTGCGGAACTCCACGGGCAACGAGCGCGTGGCGGACATCCGCAAGGAGCTGCAGGAGACGATGGACGCCAACGTGATGGTGTTCCGTACGGAGCAGACCATCAAGTCGGCCGTCGAGAAGATCGCCGAACTGCGGGCCCGCTACAAGAACGTGTCGATCCAGGACAAGGGCAAGCGCTTCAACACCGACCTCCTGGAGGCCATCGAGCTGGGCAACCTGCTCGACCTGGCCGAGGTCATGGCGGTCTCCGCGCTCGCGCGCAAGGAGTCCCGCGGCGGTCACTACCGCGAGGACTACCCCAACCGCGACGACGTCAACTTCATGCGCCACACCATGGCGTACCGTGAGGTCGGCGACGACGGCTCCGATTCCGTCCGCCTCGACTACAAGCCGGTCGTCACGACCCGCTACCAGCCGATGGAGCGTAAGTACTGATGGCAACTCCCGTACTGGACAAGGTCGAGGCCGAGTCCGCAGCGTCGCCGTACATCACGGTCACCTTCCGCATCCGGCGCTTCAACCCCGAGATCTCGGACGAGGCGATCTGGGAGGACTTCCGGATCGACATCGATCCGAAGGAGCGTGTGCTCGACGGTCTGCACAAGATCAAGTGGGACCTCGACGGCTCGCTGACCTTCCGCCGCTCGTGCGCGCACGGCATCTGCGGCTCGGACGCGATGCGGATCAACGGCAAGAACAGGCTCGCCTGCAAGACGCTGATCAAGGACATCAACCCCGAGAAGCCGATCACGGTCGAGCCCATCAAGGGCCTCACCGTGCTCAAGGACCTCGTGGTCGACATGGAGCCGTTCTTCCAGGCGTACCGCGACGTCATGCCGTTCCTCATCACCGAGGGCAACGAGCCGACCCGCGAGCGCCTGCAGTCCCCCGAGGACCGCGAGCGCTTCGACGACACCACCAAGTGCATCCTGTGCGCCGCGTGCACGTCGTCCTGCCCCGTGTTCTGGAACGACGGGCAGTACTTCGGTCCGGCCGCGATCGTCAACGCGCACCGCTTCATCTTCGACTCGCGCGACGAGGCCGGTGAGCAGCGCCTGGAGATCCTCAACGACCGTGACGGCGTGTGGCGTTGCCGCACCACGTTCAACTGCACGGACGCCTGCCCGCGTGGCATCGAGGTCACCAAGGCGATCCAGGAAGTGAAGCGCGCGCTGATCACGCGTCGCTTCTGAGTTCCTTCGCCGTACGCAGTCATGGGCCCCGTTTCCGCTGGAAACGGGGCCCATGTGCTTAATCTGACGGTATGTCACTCGACTTGCTCGGCTTCGACAACGTCCTCTTCCCCGTCGGCGACATCGCCGAGGCCGTGGACTTCTACGAACGGGCCGGTTTCCCGCTCGCCTTCCGCCTCGACGAGGCCGGGATCGCCGGGCTCAAGGTCGGCGAGGAGACGCCCGGTCTGCTCCTCCGCCAGGAGGACGGCCTCGCGCACCGGCCGGCCGGCGACTGGACGGCGCGGGTCTGGCTGGAGGTCCCGGACGCCCGTAAGGCCGCCGTGGAGCTGACCTCGGCAGGTCTCGTACCCGATCCGCCGTTCTCGGTGTCGACGGGCTGGACGGTCGAACTGGCCGATCCCTGGGGGAACGTCGTCGGCTTCACGGACTACTCGAAGCGGCCGGGTCTTGGGCGGGTCTGAGCGGCGCTCAGGGGCTGCCCGGCGGGGTCCGAGCGGCGCTCAGGGACTGCCCGGCCGATCGTCCGCCAGGGCCTGATCCACAAGACAGGCCCTAGTCGCGCAGGGCGGTGACCCGGGTGCCGCCTCCCGCGGTCGTGCATGTGGCGAGGACGGTGCCCGAGGCGCGGTCGACGAGCAGGTCCCGGGTGCCGGCGCAGGGTTCGCGGGCGGCGTCCGATGAGCCCTTCCGGTGGAGTCCGTCCGCCCCCTCCTCGTAGTTCTGGTACAGGAAGTGGATGCGGCCCGAGGTCGTCTGCACCAGAAGCTGCGACTCATGCGCGCCCGGATGCGCCGAGTCCACCTCGATCACCTCGGCGATCTCGCCCTTGCCGAGCCTCAGCGTGCCGTGCCGCAGCGCGTCACCGTCCCTCTCGACGACGGTGATGCCGTCCGGTGCGGGCAGCAGGGAACTCCGGTCGAGGCCGGCCACCGGCCGCACGCGCACCCTGGCGCCCACGCCGGGCAGTTCGGTCCAGACAACGGGCTCCCGTCGGCCGTACCGGAGCTCGACGTGACCCACCCACAGGCGGTCCGCCCCGCAGGTCCCGGTCGCCGTCAGCATGCTCGCCGCCTCGACGTCGACGCCGAGACGGGAATCCGGCGAGAAGGCTTCACAGCCCAGAGGCGGCGGGACCGTCACCTCGCTCCGGGTGTAGAGCGGTCGCGAACCGTCCGCGCCCAGGAAGCCGGGCGTGGCCAGGTCGATCACGCTCAGTTTCCCCTCGGCGCAGTTGCCGATGACCAGCTTCCCGGTATCGCGGGGCGAACTGTGGTCCACGAGATACCGGCAGCCGCTCCCCCGGGTGTCGGAACCCGCCACGAGTCCCCCGCTCTCGTGGTCGACGGCGACCACACCGAACTCCGGGCTGCTCAGATACGTGAGTTCGGCCTCGGGAACGGTCACCAGGCGCGGTGGGTCGCCCTCGTCCAGGGTGCGCGTGATGAACCTCCAGAGGGCCCGCTCGCTGTGCATCCGCAGGCCGGGCAGCTGCGAACGTCCGCGCACGGACCCGTCGTACGCGTCGATGACCGACAGCCACCCGCCGTGGATCACCATGACCGCACAGCCCTCACTGACCGCGACCCGCTCCACACCGGACGGGTCGTGCACGGTGAACCGCCAGCGCGGCGCGCCGGTTGCGGCGTCCCACCCGACGACGGCCGACCCGGCGCCCGCGCCGTCCACGGCGACCAGCGTGCCGCGGAAGCGCTGCTCGGGCGCGTTCATGATCTCGCCGTTGGCGCAGACACCGAGCCCTGCTGGACTGTCGAAGTCCCCCTGCCAGGCCTGCCGTCCCAGCGCCTGCGGCCACGCTTCGCGCCCCTCGTGGGCGCCGTCGTCCCGCCGGTCGTCCGGCACGGTCCCGGACTCCGTACGCGGCGGCTCCGGGCCGTACTCGGTGCGCAGCTCGTACGCGAGCTTCAGCGCCCCCGCACCGACAAGGCCGCCGGCCGCCACACCCACGACCAGCATCGCGCCGAGCAGGCGGACACGGCGGCGCAGGGCGGACCGTGGCCCGTCGAACCGCAGCCACGGGCTCCGGCGCCGCAGGAGCGCCAGGCACAGCAGTGCGGCGGCCAGGCAGCACAGGCAGGCGGCGAGCGGGGCGGGGGCGCGGCCCGACGCCTCGTCGTCCACGTACTCGAGGAAGCCGAAGACCGTGCCGATCGCCGCGCAGAGCCCGGCCGCACGGGCACCGGACGGCGAGCCGAGGTGCAGGAGCAGCAGAGCCGCGGCCGCCGCCGCGAAGACGCGCGCGTACCACTGGGCCGTACCGAAGCCCTCGCTCCAGTCGCCGGGTACGGGCAGAAAGACCGCGAGGCCGGTCAGGACGAGGACCGCGGAGGGCAGCAGCGCCCACCACACAGAGGCGGTACCTGACCGCGCACTCCGGCCGTGCCCATTGTCGGCTGCCATGTGCCGCCTCCCCTGTAGCGCCGCATGTCCCGTGCCGGGGACGCCGGTTGGCGGGAGAAGGGTTCCTTCCGCACGTCCGCGATCCCGCCTTGAACATGTTCAAAACCAGCGCTACAGTCATGCCCACAAGGTTTTGAACGCGTTCAAGGAAGCGTTCGGGGCCTTCGGGCCACGGTCTGCGTGCGCCCGGAAATCACAGGGGATCGAGGGATCATGGACCTCACAGTCGTCGCTTACGTCGTGTACCTGGCCATCAGCATCGGGCTGACCGTCTGGGTAGCCCGCACGCTCAACCGCAACGGGCGGATCTTCCTCAGCGACGTACTGAAGGGGAACGAGAAGCTCGCAGACGCCGTGAACCATCTGCTCGTCGTGGGCTTCTATCTCGTCAATCTCGGGTTCGTCGCGCTCTATCTGAACGCGGACGACCTGATCACCGACGCGCGGGGGATCTTCGAGGCGCTGTCGGTGAAGCTCGGGGTGGTGCTGCTCGTGCTGGGGGTCATGCACCTCGGCAATGTCTGGGTCCTGAACAAGATCCGGCGCCGGGGAATCATGGAGCGCGAGCAGGTTCCGCCCGTACCGCCGCAGGGGTTCAGCGGCGACCAGGGTGCGTGGGCGGCACCCACGGGGGCCTGAACGATGGGGACCGTTCAGGGAACGGGGGGCCGGGGCGGTGC
>NZ_JAAKZW010000023.1 GCF_011044995.1 Streptomyces mesophilus
GGCGGGTGGAGGGGAGGAGCGGTGCGAAGGCGGCTCGGGGGTCTTCGGGGCTACGGGGGTCTGCGCTGAAACCGGATGACGTCATGTGCCCAGTTCATCGTGCGGCGGTGACGAGGTCGAGCCGATTTCCCCGCAGCGGTCCCGACGGCTCCTGAGCGGCCCCGAAGGCCGAGGCGCTTGACGGAGTGAGCACTCACTCCGCACCATGGCAGGACAGCCGCCTCGCCGAAAGGCAGTCCATGACCCCGCCTCCGCCTCCGGCCAGGAAGCGCGCTCCCGCCATGAGCCCGGAGCAGCGCCGCACCATGCTCGTCCAGGCCACGATTCCGCTGGTCATCGCCTACGGCCGGGCCGTCACCACCCGCCATATCGCCCAGGCGGCCGGAGTCGGCGAGGGCACGATCTTCCGGGTCTTCGCGGACAAGGACGAACTGCTCGACGCCTGTGTGACCGCGGTGCTCGGCCCCGGCAACACCCTCGCCGAACTGGCCGCGATCGACCTCGCCAAGCCGCTGCCCGAGCGCCTGACCGAAGCCGCCGAAGCCCTGCGCGCCGATCTGGACCGGATGGGCGCGGTCCTCGGCGCGCTCCACATCCCGGGCGCCCCACGGCCTCAGCCCCGGGCCGGCCGTGAGCAGCCCCGGCTCCCCGACCGCGCCGCGGCCATGGCCTCCACCCGCGACGCCCTGGCCGACCTCTTCGCCCCCGAACGCGACGCGCTGCGCCTCACCCCCGAGCGCACCGCTCAGCTCTTCCTCGGCCTGCTGCTCACCGAGGTCACGGGTGGCGGCGAGGCCGGCGACATCGCGGAACTCGTCGACGTATTCCTGCACGGAGCCCTGACCCCCGACGCCGGAAAGGCCTGAGATGCCGATCAGCCTCAACCACACCATCGTCGAGGCCCACGACAACGGCCGTGAGGCCCGCTTCTTCGCCGACATCATGGGCCTGGACTACCCGGGCACCGAACGCCACTTCGCCCCGGTCCGCGTCAACGACTCCCTGACCCTGGACTTCCTCACCGTCGACCGCCCCTCAGGCCACCACCTGGCCTTCGACGTCGACCCCACGACCTTCGACGCCGTCCTGGCCCGTCTGCGCGGCGCCTCGATCCCGTACGGCAACGACCCCCGCACGCCCGACAACGGCCGCACGGACCATCCCCTGTGCGCCCGCGGCCTCTACTTCACGGACGAGGCGGGCAACCTGTACGAGGTCATGTCGCCCGCGTAAGGCGCCGGTTGAGCCCAACGCTCAGGTCTGTGCCATGTCCACGAAGCGCGAGTAGTGGCCCTGGAAGGCCACGGTGATCGTCGCCGTCGGACCGTTACGGTGCTTGCCCACGATGATGTCCGCCTCGCCCGCGCGCGGGGACTCCTTCTCGTACGCGTCCTCGCGGTGCAGCAGGATCACCATGTCCGCGTCCTGCTCGATGGAGCCGGATTCACGCAGGTCGGAGACCATGGGCTTCTTGTCCGTACGCTGCTCCGGACCACGGTTCAGCTGCGAGAGCGCGATCACCGGGACCTCGAGCTCCTTGGCGAGGAGCTTGAGGTTTCGCGACATGTCCGAGACTTCCTGCTGGCGGGACTCGGAACGCTTCGAGCCACCGGACTGCATCAGCTGCAGATAGTCGATGATCACGAGGCGGATGTCATTGCGCTGCTTGAGCCGGCGGCACTTGGCGCGGATCTCCATCATCGACAGGTTCGGTGAGTCGTCGATGTAGAGCGGCGCCGCCGAGACCTCGGGCATACGGCGCGCGAGACGCGTCCAGTCCTCGTCGGTCATCGTGCCGGAGCGCATGTGGTGCAGCGCGACCCGCGCCTCGGCGGACAGCAGACGCATCGCGATCTCGTTGCGCCCCATTTCCAGGGAGAAGATGACGCTCGGCAGATTGTTCTTGATCGAGGCCGCGCGCGCGAAGTCCAGCGCCAGCGTGGACTTACCCATCGCGGGACGGGCCGCGATGACGATCATCTGGCCCGGGTGCAGACCGTTGGTCAGCGAGTCGAAGTCGCTGAATCCGGTGGGCACACCGGTCATCTCCCCGCTACGGGAGCCGATCGCCTCGATCTCGTCGAGCGCGCCCTCCATGATGTCGCCGAGCGGCAGATAGTCCTCGCTGGTGCGCTGCTCTGTGACGGCGTAGATCTCGGCCTGGGCGCTGTTGACGATCTCGTCGACATCGCCGTCCGCCGCGTATCCCATCTGCGTGATCTTGGTGCCGGCCTCGACCAGGCGGCGCAGGACCGCGCGCTCATGGACGATCTCCGCGTAGTACTCGGCGTTGGCCGCGGTCGGGACCGTCTGCACCAACGTGTGCAGATACGGAGCGCCGCCGACCTTGGTGATCTCGCCGCGCTTGACCAGCTCGGCCGCGACCGTGATCGGGTCGGCCGGCTCGCCCTTGGCATAGAGGTCGAGGATCGCCGTGAAGATCGTCTCGTGCGCGGGCCGGTAGAAGTCATGGCCCTTGATGACCTCGACGACGTCGGCGATCGCGTCCTTGGACAGGAGCATGCCGCCGAGCACCGACTGCTCCGCGTCGAGATCCTGCGGCGGTACACGCTCGAAGGCCGAACCACCGTCCCAACCGCTGTCGCGACCGCGCTCATGCTGCTCATCGCGACCTCGGCCACCGTTGGCACGCTGACGGGAGGCGGGCAGACGATCACCCGGACCGCTGTCGGCCCACGGGTCGTCCAAGGGCTCGGAGATACTCACCGGGCCACCTCCTCCCGTCCGCCGAGCGGACCTCGCCATGCCCTCATTCCTACGGCACGACACTGACAAAAAAGAGGCCCGACTCCGCTTCTGACGCGAGAGATCCACAGGGTTTTCGAGGCAGGAGAACAGACGCGGGCGCCGCACCACGGTAGGGCCCTCAGCACCGTCAGCCAATCTGGTTATCCACAGGCACTGTGGATAGTGGACCCGATGCTGTGGAGAACCCCGCCAATCCTGTGCACGGGCCGGTGGACAGTCCTGTGAACAAGCCCTCAAGGTCTTCCACAAACAGCTTCTGACCTGCAGTTTCCTTGTCCACCCGCTGTGCAGAGAAAAAACTTCCCCAGTCGGACCAAGATCAGAACAAACAGTGCGCCACGATCCGCCCGACCAGCGGCGATGTAATGACTGCTAGCTGCTTGCATCCATTACCTGTGGAAGATTAGATTGGTGCTCATGACACAGGCTCCCCCGACCCCCAAGGCTGCCCGCCGGGCACACGACCGCGAGATCATCGCGCTCGCCGTCCCGGCGTTCGGCGCGCTTGTCGCCGAGCCGCTGTTCGTGATGGTGGACAGCGCCATCGTGGGTCATCTCGGCACCGCTCAGCTGGCCGGTCTGGCCGTCGCCTCGAGCCTGCTCCTCACCGCCGTCGCCATCTTCGTCTTCCTCGCGTACGCCACCACGGCGGCCGTCGCCCGCAGAGTCGGCGCCGGAGACCTCCCGTCGGCGATCCGCCAGGGCATGGACGGCATCTGGCTGGCGATACTCCTCGGCGTCGCCACCCTGGCCGTCGTCCTGCCCACAGCTCCCGCGATCGTCGACCTGCTCGGCGCCTCCGACACCGCGGCGCCCTACGCCATCACATATCTGCGGATCTCCGCGATCGGCATCCCGGCGATGCTCATCGTCCTCGCCGCGACAGGCGTCCTTCGCGGACTGCAGGACACCAAGACCCCGCTGTACGTGGCCATCGGGGGCTTCACCGCCAACGCCGCCCTCAACGTGGGCCTCGTCTACGGCGCCGACCTCGGCATCGCCGGCTCCGCCTGGGGCACGGTCCTCGCCCAGTACGGAATGGCGGCCGCCTATCTCGTCGTCGTGGTGCGCGGAGCGCGCCGCCATGGTGCCTCGCTGAGGCCCGACGCCGCCGGGATCCGGGCCTGCGCCCAGGCCGGAGCGCCGCTGCTGATCCGTACGCTGTCGCTGCGCGCGATCCTGATGATCGCCACCGCGGTGGCCGCCCGCCTGGGTGACGCCGAGATCGCGGCGCACCAGATCATCCTGTCGCTGTGGAGCCTGCTGGCCTTCGCCCTGGACGCCATCGCCATCGCGGGCCAGGCCATCATCGGCCGCTATCTGGGCGCGGGCGACGAGAAAGGCGCCCGAGGTGCCTGCCGGCGGATGGTGCAGTGGGGGATCGCGTCCGGAATCGCGCTCGGGCTCCTGGTCGTCGCGACCAGCCCGCTGATCCTGCCGCTGTTCTCCGGCGACACCACGGTCCATGACGCCGCACTGCCGGCGCTGATCGTGGTGGCCGTCTCCCAGCCGATCTGCGGGATCGTCTTCATCCTGGACGGTGTGCTGATGGGCGCGGGCGACGGGCCGTATCTGGCCCGGGCCATGCTCGTCACTCTGGCCGTCTTCACCCCGGTCGCCCTGCTCGTCCCCGTCTTCGGTGGCGGCCTGACGGCGCTCTGGCTGGCGATGACCCTGATGATGGCCGTCCGCATGCTGACCCTGTGGACCCGCACCCGCTCGGGCAGGTGGATCGTCACGGGCGCCACGCGGTAAGTCAGCCCCTCCGGCGTTTGAGGAGATCCGAACGAAGTTCGGATGCAGGGTTCGGGGCGAAGCCCCGCGGCAGACGTTTCACGTGAAACACCCACCGGAACGGGCCACCACACAGCGGAAGGGGCCGCACCCGAAACGGGTACGGCCCCTCCACACGCTGAAAGCCAGCGCAGCGTTACGCGGCGACGACCTCGATGGTCACCTTGGCGGCAACCTCGGGGTGCAGACGCACGGACGCCTCGTGGGCACCGAGCACCTTGATCGGCGCGCCCAGCTCGATACGACGCTTGTCGACGTCGGGGCCACCGGCAGCCTTGATCGCCGAAGCGATGTCGGCCGCGGTCACGGCACCGAAGAGACGACCGGCGTCGCCGGAGCGCGTGGCAAGGCGAACCTTGACGCCCTCGAGCTGGCCCTTGACCTGGTTGGCCTGCTCGATGGTCTGGATCTCGTGGATCTTGCGAGCGCGGCGGATCTGCGCCACGTCCTGCTCGCCACCCTTGGTCCAGCGGATAGCGAACTTCCGCGGGATCAGGTAGTTGCGGGCGTAGCCGTCCTTGACGTCGACGACGTCGCCGGCAGCGCCGAGGCCGGAGACCTCGTGGGTGAGGATGATCTTCATTGTTCGGTCACCCTTCCCTTATCGCGCGGTGGACGTGTAGGGCAGCAGCGCCATCTCACGGCTGTTCTTGACTGCCGTGGCGACGTCACGCTGGTGCTGCGTGCAGTTGCCGGTCACGCGGCGGGCACGGATCTTGCCGCGGTCGGAAATGAACTTCCGCAGCATGTTCGTGTCCTTGTAGTCCACGTACTGGACCTTGTCCTTGCAGAAAGCGCAGACCTTCTTCTTAGGCTTGCGCACAGGCGGCTTCGCCATGGTGTTTCTCCTGTGTGATCAAGAAGTTTGGGTAAGCCCCAACCTCTGGCCGTGAGGCCTAGAAGGGGGGCTCGTCCGAGTAGCCGCCACCGGAGCCGCCGGAGCTTCCGCCCCAGCCGCCACCGCCGCCGCCCTGCTGCTGACCGCCACCGGCCGGCGCACTGGTCGCCCAGGGGTCGTCGGAGGGAGCTCCGCCGCCCTGAGGCTGACCGCCACCGGAGCCACCGCCCCAGTTGCCGCCGCCCTGCTGGCCGCCGCCACCGCCGTAACCACCGCCACCGCCGCCGCCCTGACGGGCGCCGCCGCTGGTCTTGGTGACCTTGGCCGTAGCAGTCTTGAGGCTGGCGCCGACTTCCTCGACGTCCAGCTCGTAGACCGTGCGCTTGACGCCCTCACGGTCCTCGTAGGACCGCTGCTTCAGCCGGCCCTGCACGATGACGCGCATGCCTCGCTGAAGCGACTCCGCGACGTTCTCCGCCGCCTGACGCCAGACCGAGCAGGTCAGGAACAGGCCTTCGCCGTCCTTCCACTCATTGGTCTGCTTGTCGAAGATGCGGGGAGTGGACGCGACACGGAACTTCGCGACCGCCGCACCGGAGGGGGTGAAGCGCAGCTCGGGATCGTCGACAAGGTTGCCGACGATCGTGATGACGGTCTCGCCTGCCATGGGGGATACCTCTCGGCGGGTTGCTGCTGGCTGCTTGCTGCTACTCAGATCCCGATACCGCTGAACCGGAAGTTCAGTGGGTCTCGGGGCGGAGGACCTTGGTCCGGAGGACCGACTCGTTCAGGTTCATCTGTCGGTCGAGCTCCTTGACGACCGCAGGCTCGGCCTGCAGGTCGATGACCGAGTAGATGCCCTCGGGCTTCTTCTTGATCTCGTACGAGAGACGACGACGGCCCCAGGTGTCGACCTTCTCGACCTTTCCGTTGCCCTCACGGACGACGGAGAGGAAGTTCTCGATCAGCGGCGAAACGGCACGCTCTTCGAGATCGGGGTCGAGGATGACCATCACTTCGTAGTGACGCATGTGTAACCCACCTCCTTTGGACTCAGCGGCCACGGTCGTTCCGTGGCAGGAGGGTTGTGATGCGTGTTGCAACGACGTCTCCGAGTAAATCAGCCGCCACTGACAATCAGGCCCCGCAGGAGCGGGAAGACGGCCATGGGGGCCCAGTGGACCTGGGCAGACACCGGTGCAGACGTTACAGAGTACCTGCCTCCCCCTCTCCGGTTGAAATCCGGTGGTAAGGAGACGCAATCTGTACACATCGGGTGTCCACGGCGCTACGATGCGCCAGCTCATGCCAGGAGGTGCCTCCCATGGCACAGGCAATGCGACCCAACACCGCGACCTCTCTCTTCGCGACCGACGGCAAGCCCCATCCGCTCCAGGACACGCTGCTCGCGATCACCCTGGTGCTCGGCATCACGGCCTTCGTCTCCGCGATGTTCCACAACCTCCATCTGCTCAGTTCCTGGACGGGTCTCATCGGGATCCTCACGGGTGCCTACGGGCAGTTCATCTCGGAGACGACCCGCGAGCGGACCCTGCTGATCATCGGGCTCGGCGCCGCGGCGGTCGGCTTCTTCCTGGGTATGGCCCACGGCGGACTCTTCGGCGGCGTGGTCGGCGGCTGACCTCCACTCCCCATATCCCGGCCTCGGCCCCTCCGGACCTCCACGCGGACGGGCCGAGTCGGCATGCGGCCATAAGAGGCGCTCTCCTGGCGCAGTAGGCTTCGGCGCGAGAGCCGGACCCCCTTCACTCCGGGGGACACCCCAGCCGAGGAGCGCCCCGCATGAGCCTGTCCCTGAGGACCATCAGCCGCGAGCAGCATCTGGCATACATCCAGAGCCTGCCGTCGGCGAGCCACTGCCAGGTCCCGGCGTGGGCAGACGTGAAGAGCGAGTGGCGCTCGGAGAACCTGGGCTGGTTCGACGACAAGACCGGGGAGCTCGTCGGCGCGGGCCTGGTCCTCTACCGCCAGCTCCCCAAGGTCAAGCGCTACCTCGCGTATCTGCCCGAGGGCCCGGTCATCAACTGGTACGCCCCGAACCTGGACGAGTGGCTGAAGCCGATGCTCGCCCACCTCAAGCAGCAGGGCGCCTTCTCCGTGAAGATGGGCCCGCCGGTCGTGATCCGGAAGTGGGACGCCCCCGCGATCAAGGCCGGTATCCAGAACCCGGACGTCAAGCGCCTGCGCGATATCGAGCCCACCCACATCGAGCCGCGCGCCTTCGAGGTCTCCGACAAGCTCCGCCGTATGGGCTGGCAGCAGGGCGAGGACGGCGGCGCCGGCTTCGGTGATGTGCAGCCCCGCTACGTCTTCCAGGTGCCGCTCGCGGGCCGCTCCCTGGAAGACGTCCAGAAGGGCTTCAACCAGCTGTGGCGCCGCAACATCAAGAAGGCCGACAAGGCCGGCGTCGAGGTCGTCCAGGGCGGCTACGAGGACCTCGCCGAGTGGCAGCGCCTGTACGAGATCACCGCGATCCGCGACAAGTTCCGCCCGCGGCCGCTCAGTTACTTCCAGCAGCAGTTCCGGGCTCTCAACTCCGAAGACCCCAACCGGATGCGGCTGTACTTCGCCCGGCACAACGGGGTGAACCTCGCGGCCGCGACGATGCTCGTGGTCGGCGGTCACGTCTGGTACTCCTACGGCGCCTCCGACAACATCGGCCGTGAGGTCCGGCCCTCGAACGCGATGCAGTGGCGGATGCTCCGCGACGCCTACGCGCTCGGCGCCAGCGTCTACGACCTGCGCGGCATCTCCGACTCGCTCGACGAGACCGACCACCTCTTCGGCCTGATCCAGTTCAAGGTCGGCACGGGCGGCGAGGCCGTCGAGTACGTCGGCGAGTGGGACTTCCCGCTCAACAAGCTGCTTCACAAGGCGCTCGACATCTACATGTCGCGCCGCTGAACCGGCAGCCCGGACCGACGGGCATGCCACAGGCCGCCCCGCTGATTTCACGTATCGAGTCGGCAACGCGGCCGACCGAGCACAATGAGCTCTCATACCTTTGATACACCGCAGGCACGAGAAAGGTTCCGGGTACCGGCCATGGCGCTCACGCTCTACGTCGACACCGCGCGCTGGCGGGCACACCACAAGCAGGTGCTCGAACAGTTCCCGGGTCTGATCCCCGTCTGCAAGGGCAACGGCTACGGCTTCGGCCACGAGCGGCTCGCCGAGGAGGCGACCCGGCTCGGCGCTGACATGCTCGCCGTCGGCACCACGTACGAAGCCGCCCGGATCAAAGACTGGTTCAGCGGCGACCTGCTCGTCCTCACCCCGTTCCGTCGCGGCGAGGAGCCGGTGCCGCTGCCGGACCGCGTGATCCGCTCCGTCTCCTCGGTCGAGGGCGTGCACGGCCTGGTGGGCGCGCGCGTCGTCATCGAGGTGATGAGCTCGATGAAGCGGCACGGCGTCGGCGAGCACGAGCTCGGCCAGCTGCACGCGGCCATAGAGGACGTGCGCCTCGAGGGCTTCGGCATCCACCTGCCGCTGGACCGCACCGACGGCTCGGACGCCGTCGAGGAGGTCATCGGCTGGATGGACCGGCTGCGTGCGGCCCGCCTCCCGCTGCACACGATGTTCGTGAGCCACCTGTCCGCGCAGGAACTGGCTCGTCTCCAGCAGCAGTTCCCGCAGACCCGCTTCCGCGCCCGTATCGGCACGCGCCTGTGGCTCGGCGACCACGAGGCCACGGAGTACCGCGGCGCGGTCCTGGACGTCACGCGCGTCTCCAAGGGCGACCGCTTCGGCTACCGCCAGCAGAAGGCCGCCTCCGACGGCTGGCTCGTGGTCGTCGCCGGCGGTACCTCACATGGTGTGGGCCTCGAGGCACCCAAGGCGCTGCACGGTGTGATGCCGCGCGCCAAGGGCGTCGCCCGTGCGGGCCTGGCCACCGTCAACCGGAACCTTTCGCCGTTCGTCTGGTCCGGCAAGCAGCGCTGGTTCGCCGAGCCGCCGCACATGCAGGTCTCGATCCTGTTCGTGCCGAGCGACTCCCAGGAGCCCAAGGTGGGCGAGGAGCTGGTGGCCCATCTCCGGCACACCACGACGCAGTTCGACCGGCTCGTCGACCGCTGAGCCACCGCTGTACGTACGCCGAAGGGGCGCCCCGACTCCGGTTGCGGGCGCCCCTTCGGCGTACGTACAGCCAAGCCGTTCGCTCAGGGCGAACTCTCCTGAACCGCACCGCCCAGAGCGGGCCCGGGGCTCTCCACGCCCCATTGCACATACGTCCCATCGGTCCCGTGCGCCGCATGCCTCGGCGGATGTGCCGCCCGGCCCAGGGCGAAGACATCCGTGGCCCCGTCCAAGACGCCGCCCGAGGGGTCGTCCGAGCCGTCCTTGCGTACGGGATCGCGCTCGGGCATCAGGATGTCGCGGACGATGACGGCGCAGAGGTACAGCGTGCCCAGGAGGTGCAGCAGGATGGCCAGTTGATAGCCCTCCTCCGGCAGCCCCTGGTGCTTGTCGCCGCTCGTCGTGTACGCGAGGTACATCCAGATCCCGAGGAAGTACATGACTTCGCAGGCCTGCCAGATCAGGAAGTCACGCCAACGGGGCCGGGCAAGTGCAGCGAGCGGGATCAGCCACAGCACGTACTGCGGTGAATAGACCTTGTTGGTAAGGATGAACGCCGCCACCACCAGGAAGGCGAGCTGAGCGAAGCGCGGCCTGCGCGGTGCCGTCAGCGTGAGCGCGGCAATCAGCCCGCAGCAGGCCACCATCAGCAGCGTGGCCAGGGTGTTGACGGTCTCGGTGCTGAGCGGGGTATCCATCCGCTGCTGCAGGATCAGCCAGAACGAGCCGAAGTCCGTCCCGCGCTCCTGGCTGAACGTGTAGAACTTCGCCCAGCCGTCGAAGGCCCCGATCATCACCGGCAGGTTCACCGCCAGCCAGGCGCCTGCCGCACCCGCGAAGGCGATCCCGAACTCCCGCCAACGCCCTGCCCGCCAGCACAGCAGCAGCAACGGCCCCAGCAGGAACACGGGATAGAGCTTGGCCGCGGTCGCCAGACCGAGCAGCACGCCGAAGGCCAGCGGACGCGCACGCGCCCACATGAGCATCGCGGCGGCGGTCAGCGCGATCGCGAGCAGATCCCAGTTGATGGTCGCCGTGAGCGCGCCCGCGGGGGCCAGCGCGACGAGCAGCCCGTCCCAGGGCCGGCGCCGGTGTGTACGGGCGACACAGACCGCGATGACGACGGCGCAGACCATCAGCATGCCGGCGTTGACCAGCCAGTAGACCTGCTCGCGGTACTGCAGGGTGTCGGTGGAGTCGGTGGGGACACCGGTGATCCAGGACGCGACCTCCATGAACACCCCGGTCAGCACGGGGTATTCGAGGTACTCCATACCGCCGGAGATATCGCGCGGGATGCGGTCGAAGTACGGGACGAGATCCTCGGCGAAGCCGCGCCCCTGGAAGAGGTGCGGGATGTCGGAGTAGCAGGCGTGGGTGTACTGCGCGCCTGCGCCGAAGAACCAGCCGCCGTTGTAGCAGGGCAGCTTCTGCACCATGCCGAGCGCGAACATCCCGATGGCGATGAGCGCGATGATGCGCACCGGAGTCCACCAGTGGCCCCCGAACAGCGCTCTGCGGCCGAGCGGACCGCCGATCAGCTCACTGCCGGCCGCGGCGACCTCGTCCTGCCGTGTCGGCGCCACCGGCTCCTCAGCGGGGTCCCTGCCGGGTCCTGTGCGCGGGCTCGGGCTCGTGCTCGTCATGGGGTTCATCCTGCCGTACGGCGCCGTGGATACGGCGAGGGCCGCCGCACCCTGAGGTGCGGCGGCCCGTGTTTCACGTGAAACGGTCGCCTTGGTGTGTTTCACGTGAAACACACCGGCCTGAGTGGCCTACCCGGTTCCTCCGAACCAACCGTTCCCATTGCCGTTGCCATTACCGCCGGTTGGTTCCTCGGTGGTGGGCGGCGGTGAGGATTCGCCGCCGGTGGTGCCTCCGGTGTCCTGACCACCGTCCTGACCGCCGTTCTGGCCGCCACTGGACTGGCAGATGAGGTCCCAGTCGGCGCAGGACGGGGAGGGATCGATCGACGGCGAAGGCTCAGGCTTCCCATGCGACGGCTTCGGGTCGGGGTCGACATCCTCGCTCGGCGTCGGCGTGGGCGACGGGGTCGGCTTGCCGACGATCTCGCCGATCTCGGGGGCGTCAGTGAACTCGCCGTGATCCTCGCCCTCGGTGCCTTCGAGCATGTAGTCCTTCCAGACCTGCGCGGGCACCTCACCACCGTGGATCGAGTCACCGGCGTCGCCGGTGATACGGAGCAGCTTGCCCTCCTCGGGGTCGGAGCGGAACACACCGATCGCCGTGGAGAGTTCGGGCGTGTAACCGGCGTACCACGCAGACAGGTTGTCGTCGGTGGTACCGGTCTTGCCGGCGGCCGGGAAGCCGATGTCGGCGATGCGCTTGGCCGTACCGTTCTGGACGACGTTCTCCAGGACCTCGGTGACGCCGTTGGCGACATCCGGGTCAAGGGCATCCTTGCCCGTGGGCTTCTGGAACCCGTCCAGCTCCGTCTCGTCCTTGACGACCTTGGTGACGGAGTACGGCTCGTAGTGCTCCCCTTCGGCCGCGAAGGTCGCGTACGCGCTGGACAAAGCGACCGCATCCGGCGTGGACGTACCCAGCGAGAACGAGACGTTGTCCATGTTGCCCGTGTCGAAGCTGTTCTCCGGGATTCCCAGTGCCCTTGCCGTCTTGCGGGTCGTGTCCAACCCGACGTCGATACCCAGCTGCGCAAACGGCACGTTGATGGACTTCTCCATCGCGAACTTCAACGTGACGAGCCCGTACTTCTTGCCGTCTTCTTCGTTCTGCTGACGGAAGGGCCCACCCTTGCCGTTCGGGATCGGGTCGCCGTTCTGGTCCTTGATGATGGTGTTGTCGTCACCGAGGTAGCGGCTCATCGGGGAGATGCCCTCCCCGCCGCTCTCCTGCGTCCCGTCCTCCATCGCCGAAGCCAGCACAAACGGCTTCCACGTCGACCCCACCGGCACACCCGTGGTGCGCGCGTTGTTGACGTAATAGCCCTTGTCGTAACCGGCCCCGCCGTACACCGCCTTGATCTGGCCGCTCTTCGGGTCGATGGAGGAGCCGCCGAACTGGACCAGCTTGTCCATGCGCTTGCCCTGTTCCTTGCGGGTCTTGTCGACCGCGTTCTCCAGGGCCTTGACCTTCTTCTCGTTGAAGGTCGTGTAGATCTTGTAGCCGCCCTTGTCGAGGTTCTCGATCGAGATCTCCATCTTTTTCGCGGCTTCCTGCTTCGCGATGTCGAGGAGATACCCCGTCTGCCCGGCAAGCGGCGACTTACGTTCCACTATCGTCGGGAACTCGGTGACCTTGTCCCGTTCCGCCTGGCTGAGCTTGCCGACCTCCACCATGCGGTCGAGGGTCCACTTCCAACGCGCCTCGACCCGCTTCTCGTTGAGCTGCTTGGTCGCGCTGGGTCCCACACCACCATCGGGGTTGTAGAGGTTCGGGCCCTTGAGGACCGAGGCGAGGAAGGCGCTCTCGCTGAGGCTCAGATCGAGGGAGTTCTTGCCGAAGTAGGCCTGCGAGGCGGCCTGGATGCCGTAGGCGTTACGCCCGTAATAGGCGGCGTTGAGATAGCCGGCCAGGATGTCGTCCTTCGACATCTGCGTACCGACCTTTATGGAGATGAAGAGCTCCTTGGCCTTACGGGAGACCGTCTGGCTCTGGTCCAGGTAGGTGTTCTTCACGAACTGCTGGGTGATGGTCGAACCACCCTGCGTCTCGCCGCCCGTGGCCATCTTGAACGCGGCGCGGGCGATACCCATCGGGTCCACGCCGCTGTCGGTCCTGAAGCTGGCGTTCTCCGCGGCGATCACCGCGTTCTGCATCTCGGTGGGGATCTGATCGATGTCGACGATCTGGCGGTTCTCCTTACCGCCGGTCGACGCCATCTGCTTGCCGTTGTCCCAGTAGAAGACGTTGCTCTCGTTGTTGGCGACCTTGTCGACCTTGGGGATCTCCACCATCGAGTAGGCGATGCCCGCGGCCGCGACCATCATCCCGAAGAAGCCGATGAGGCAGCCCGTGACCTGCTTCCAGGACGGCACGAACCGCTTCAGGCCGTCGCGGTCCGACCGCGGATAGTCGACCCAACGCTTCTTGCCCGGCTCGTAACGGCCCCGGCCACGCCCCGGCCCTCCGGCCTCGCCGGAGCCGCCACGCCGGCCGCCACCGCCGCCATGACCACCGCGGCCACCGCCCTCGGGCGCCCGACGCCGGCCACCGCCGCCGCCGACACCCGTGGAGCGCTGCGCGGCTCGCCGCGCTTCGGCCCGGCCGCCCCAGGGGCGATCCTCACCGGACGTATCAGATGTACCCGACATACCCGACGAGGCCGAAGCCCCGTACGAGGAAGAGGATCCAGACGATCCCCGCGGCGCTGCGCGCCGGCCTGACGAACCTGTCATGCCGCGCCGTGCCGCTGCACGTCCACCACCGTGCGACTGCGGAGGCTTGCGACGGTGCTCGCTCATCGAACGACTACTCCTCGGGCAGGCGTGGTACCCCACGCCTGAAGGCGGCAGGTGAGTTCCAGTCCCCCCGTAGTACGGACAGGCCCCTCCCCGGGCTCATCCGCACAGCATCCGGTGCCACGACGTCCACAGGCGTCCCCCGACCCTCGTGGGTCTCGTGGCTCTCGGTGAAATGCATGGCGCACAGACTACGCACCGTCAAAACCCGCCAGGTCCTGAAGTTCACCCCAAATCAGGCAACTTGCCTGCTGTGAATCAGTGATGTGACGCCGTTCACCCACCCCCCTCTTGTCGCATCCCGAGGGCCGTTCTATCGTGCTGATGTATCGACTCGATACATCAGCACGGCATAAAGAGTCCTTGGGGACCCGGAATGTACGGAGGTGGCGAGGTATGAGCAGGCGCTCAGGCATCCTCGAGTTCGCCATCCTCGGACTGCTCCGGGAATCTCCGATGCACGGCTATGAGCTGCGCAAGCGACTCAACACGTCTCTGGGGGTCTTCCGGGCTTTCAGCTACGGGACGCTCTACCCCTGCCTCAAGACGCTGGTCGCCAACGGCTGGTTGATCGAGGAACCGGGCAGCACTCCGGAGGACGCCCTCGCGGCATCCCTCACCGGCCGCCGAGCCAAGATCGTCTACAGGCTGACGGCGGACGGCAAGGAACGCTTCGAGGAACTGCTCTCGCAGACCGGCCCGGATGCGTACGAAGACGAGACCTTCGCCGCCCGCTTCGCCTTCTTCGGACAGACGGAGCGAGACGTACGCATGCGCGTCCTGGAAGGCCGCCGCAGCCGGCTCGAGGAGCGCCTGGAGAAGATGCGCGCCTCGTTCGCCCGCACCCGCGAGCGCCTGGACGACTACACACTCGAGCTGCAGCGGCACGGCATGGAGTCCGTGGAGCGCGAAGTGCGCTGGCTGAACGAGCTCATCGAGAGCGAGCGAGCGGGACGGGACCGCAGGTCCGCGCCCGGGAGCGGCGCTCAGCAGGACACATCAGGAGAGACGGGCGGCCTGCCCCGGCACGGGGGCAGTACCCGGCCGGATCCGTCCGACGACACCAGCAAGTGAGGTCCGTGAGTGGGCCTCACCTCGTACACACAGGGAGCAACCGGAATGGGTTCGGTTCGCGTAGCCATCGTCGGCGTGGGCAACTGCGCCGCCTCGCTCGTGCAGGGCGTCGAGTACTACAAGGACGCCGACAAGGACGCCAAGGTCCCGGGTCTGATGCACGTGCAGTTCGGCGACTACCACGTCGGTGACGTGGAGTTCGTGGCCGCGTTCGACGTGGACGCCAAGAAGGTCGGCCTCGACCTGGCGGACGCCATCGGCGCGAGCGAGAACAACACGATCAAGATCTGCGACGTCCCGAACAGCGGCGTCCAGGTCCAGCGTGGTCACACCCTCGACGGCCTGGGCCTGTACTACCGACAGACCATCGAGGAGTCCGACGAGGCCCCGGTCGACGTCGTCCAGATCCTCAAGGACCGTCAGGTCGACGTCCTCGTCTGCTACCTGCCCGTCGGTTCCGAGGACGCTGCGAAGTTCTACGCGCAGTGCGCCATCGACGCCAAGGTCGCGTTCGTCAACGCTCTGCCGGTCTTCATCGCCGGTACGAAGGAGTGGGCGGACAAGTTCACCGAGGCCGGCGTGCCGATCGTCGGTGACGACATCAAGTCGCAGGTGGGCGCCACCATCACGCACCGCGTGATGGCGAAGCTCTTCGAGGACCGCGGTGTCCGTCTCGAGCGCACCATGCAGCTCAACGTCGGCGGCAACATGGACTTCAAGAACATGCTCGAGCGCGACCGCCTCGAGTCCAAGAAGATCTCCAAGACGCAGGCCGTCACCTCGCAGATCCCCGACCGTGAGCTCGGCGAGAAGAACGTGCACATCGGCCCGTCCGACTACGTCGCGTGGCTCGACGACCGCAAGTGGGCGTACGTCCGCCTCGAGGGCCGCGCGTTCGGCGACGTTCCGCTGAACCTCGAGTACAAGCTCGAGGTCTGGGACTCCCCGAACTCGGCCGGTGTCATCATCGACGCCCTGCGCGCCGCGAAGATCGCCAAGGACCGCGGCATCGGTGGCCCGATCCTGTCGGCGTCCTCGTACTTCATGAAGTCCCCGCCGGTTCAGTACTTCGACGACGAGGCCTACGCGAACGTCGAGAAGTTCATCAAGGGCGAGGTCGAGCGCTGAGCCCAGGCTCCGCGACTGTTTCACGTGAAACATCCATCTGTTTCACGTGAAACACCCATCCCCTGAGGGCTGTTGAGGCCCCCGGTTCGCACACATTCTGCGAACCGGGGGCCTTCTCCTTGTGTGAGGCTGTGACCATGGCCGTCGTACGTGACCTGCGCATGCTGCTGCGCTTCCGGGACTTCCGCCGCCTGCTCGCCGTACGACTCCTCTCCCAGGGCGCCGACGGGGTCTACCAGGTCGCGCTCGCCACGTACGTCGTCTTCTCACCGGAGAAGCAGACCTCGGCCGCGGCCATCGCCTCCGCCATGGCCGTGCTGCTGCTTCCGTACTCCTTCATCGGCCCGTTCGCGGGCGTCCTGCTCGACCGCTGGCCGCGCCGCCAGGTCTTCGTCTACGGGAACCTGCTCCGCGCATGCCTGGCCTGCGTCACCGGCGTGCTGATCCTGCTGAGCGTCCCGGACTGGCTCTTCTACGCCTCGGCCCTCTGCGTCACCGCCGTGAACCGCTTCGTCCTGGCCGGCCTCTCGGCCGCCTTGCCCCGTGTCGTCGACGGCGAGCGCCTCGTCATCGCCAACTCCCTTTCCCCTACGGCCGGCACCCTGGCGGCCACCGCGGGCGGCGGCCTCGCTTTCGTCGTACGGATCCTCGTCGCCGATTCCGATGCGGCGGTGGTGCTGCTCGGCGCCGTCCTCTACCTCTGCTCGGCCCTCGTCGCCATACGGTTCACGCGCGACCTCCTCGGCCCCGAGCCCTCTCTGGTGCAGCCCCGCATCGGCGCCGCGGTGGCCTCCACTGTGCGAGGGCTGACCGCCGGCATACGACATCTGCTCGAGCCCGAACGACGGCCTGCGGCACGGGCGTTGGCGGCGATGACCGCCATGCGGTTCTGCTACGGCGCGCTCTCCGTGATGGTGCTGATGCTCTGCCGGTACGCATGGACCTCCCGCGAATCCGAAGGGCTCGCCCTGCTCGGGGTCGCGGTCCTGGTGTCGGGCGCGGGCTTCTTCGCCGCGGCCGTGATGACCCCCTGGGCAGTGGGGCGGCTCGGGCCGGCCGGGTGGATCGTGGCCTGTGCGGGCGCGGCAGCCGTACTGGAACCGGCACTTGGGCTGCCGTTCGCCCCCGCGCCGATACTTGTCGCCGCCTTCGTCCTGGGGCTCGTCACGCAGGGCGCGAAGATCGCCACGGACACCACCGTGCAGGCCGCGGTGGACGACGGCTTCCGTGGCCGGATCTTCTCCGTTTACGACGTGCTGTTCAACGTGGCGTTCGTGGGCGCGGCGGCCGTGGCGGCGTTGATCCTGCCGCCGGACGGCAAGTCGGTGACGCTGGTGGTCACGGTCGCGCTGCTCTACGCGGCAACTACAGCCGCCATGTACCGATATGAGGTGCAGTAAGTGTCACATCAGTGCCACAGAGCCTCTCTGGGCTTCAGAGTTGTCACCGGTTCCCGATAACTTCACGAGCGTCAATTCCACGCCAATAGGCACTCGTTCGAGGGGGACCCCCACGTGACCACTCCGCCGCCGCAGGGCCAGAACCCGTTCGCCCAGGGGCAGAACCCCTATGGCCAGCAGCCGCAGGGCGGAAACCCGTACGGCCAGCCGACGGCTCCGCAGGGGGTCCCTCAGCAGCCCTCCCCTTACTTCAATCAGGGTGGCGCGCCTGTCCCGCCTCCGGCGCCTCGCGGCGGCGGCCTGAAGAAGGTGCTGCGCTTCGGCCTTCCGATCGCAGGTCTGCTCGTGGCCGGTATCGCGTACCTCGTTGTGGGTGGGGATGACGCCGAGAAGCTGGCGGTCGGCGACTGCCTGCGCAACAAGGGCACGGACAGCAACGCCTCCGTCGAGAAGCTCGACTGCTCCGACTCCAAGGCCACGCACACCGTCCTGAAGAAGGCGGACGGCTCGACGCTGGCCAGCCTCGCCTGCACGTCGGTCCAGGACAAGACCACCGCGACCCTGACGTGGCAGGAAGGCTCGGACTCCTTCGTGCTCTGCCTGGGCGACAACAAGTAACCCACACCCCGCACACTGATGGGCGCGATGTTTCACGTGAAACATCGCGCCCATCAGTGTGTGAAACGGGGTCATGTTTCACGTGAAACATGACCCCGTTCTCACTGGCTCCGAGCCTCAGCCCTGCGTGGCCCACCACTCCTTGAGCGCAGCCACCGCCGCATCCCGCTCCATCGGCCCGTTCTCGAGCCTCAGCTCCAGCAGGAACTTGTACGCCTGCCCGATCACCGGGCCCGGGCCGACCCCGAGCACTTCCTGGATGTCATTGCCGTCCAGATCGGGCCGGATCGAGTCCAGCTCCTCCTGCTCCTGGAGCAGCGCGATCCGCTCCTCCAGACCGTCGTACGCCCGCGAAAGCGCCGCGGCCTTGCGCTTGTTCCGCGTCGTGCAGTCGGAGCGCGTCAGCTTGTGCAGCCGCGACAGCAGCGGTCCGGCATCGCGTACATACCGACGTACAGCCGAATCCGTCCACTCGCCGGTGCCGTAGCCGTGGAAGCGCAGATGCAGCTCCACGAGCCGGGTGACGTCCTTCACCAGCTCGTTGGAGTACTTGAGCGCGAGCATCCGCTTCTTTGTCATCTTCGCGCCGACCACCTCGTGGTGGTGGAACGAGACCCGGCCGTCGCTCTCGAAGCGCCGCGTCTTCGGCTTGCCGATGTCATGCAGCAGCGCCGCAAGCCGCAGCGTGAGATCGGGACCGTCCTCTTCCAGCGCGATCGCCTGCTCGAGAACCGTCAGCGAGTGCTCATAGACATCCTTGTGGCGGTGGTGCTCATCGCGCTCCAGACGCAGCGCCGGCAGCTCGGGCAGCACATGGTCGGCGAGGCCGGTGTCGACAAGCAGCGTGAGTCCCTTGCGCGGGTGCGCGGAGAGGATCAGCTTGTTGAGCTCATCCCGTACGCGCTCGGCCGAGACGATCTCGATGCGGTCCGCCATGGCCGTCATCGCGGCGACCACCTCGGGCGCCACCTCGAAGTCCAGCTGTGCGGCGAAACGCGCGGCCCGCATCATCCGCAGGGGGTCGTCCGAGAAGGACTCCTCGGGCGTGCTGGGCGTCCGCAGCACACGCGCGGCAAGGTCCTCGAGGCCGCCGTGCGGGTCGACGAACTCTTTCGCGGGAAGCTCGACGGCCATCGCATTGACGGTGAAGTCCCGGCGTACGAGATCCTGCTCGATCGAGTCGCCGTAGGAGACCTCGGGCTTGCGAGAGGTCCGGTCGTACGCCTCGGAGCGGTACGTGGTGACCTCGATCAGGAAGTCCTGCTCGACGTCACCGGCCTTCCCCTTCTTCTGGCAGCCGACCGTGCCGAAGGCGATCCCGACCTCCCAGACGGCGTCCGCCCACGGCCGCACGATCTTCAGTACGTCCTCGGGGCGGGCATCGGTGGTGAAGTCCAGGTCGTTGCCGAGCCGTCCGAGCAACGCATCCCGCACCGAGCCGCCGACCAGCGCGAGTGTGAACCCGGCCTCCTGGAAGCGGCGCGCGAGATCGTCGGCGACAGGGGACACCCGCAGCAGTTCACTCACTGCGCGGCGCTGCACCTGGCTCAGTGCATTGAGGTTGTCTTCATTGGCGTTCGGCACAACAGAAAAGGGTACGTGGCCGCGACCGCCCAGGCTTCCCGGTTTCATGTGGAGCAGTCCCCGGCACTCGGCCACAGTTCGCATCGTTACCATGCGGGGACGCAGAAAGACGACCACTGACGACGACGAGGGACGGGCGAGCGCGTGGCCGAGGCGGCAGACTTCCAGGGGATGACTCCCTCACCTGCCCGCCGGTGGCTGCGGCGCACAGCAGCCTCCCTGGTGGGACTGCCTCTGCTGGCCGGGCTGCTCGCGCAGCCGGCCGGTGCGGCCGCGGAGGTGGCGAGCGGACAGCCGGCAGCGGTGAAGGCGGAGCCCACGGGCCCCGAGACCGTCTCCGTGGCGATCAACTCCTTCGAGCCCCAGATCCCGTCCGAGAGCGACACCCTGACGATCACGGGCAAGCTCGAGAACAACAGCGCTCAGACGGTCACCGACGCCTCCTTGGCGCTGCGCCTGGGCCAGTCGCTGAGCAGCCGTACGCAGATCGACTCCGCCGCCAAGAACGGGGGGACGGTGACGGGCGCCGAGGGCCTGGTGGTCGGCGGCGACGAGTATCTGCAGAAGTTCAAGAAGATCGCGCCCCACGGCACCCAGGACTTCCGGCTCAGCATCCCCGTCAAGGAGCTCGACCTCGACGGCGAAGGTGTCTATCAGCTCGGCGTCGCGCTGACCGGCCGTACCGAGTCCCAGTTCAACCAGATCCTCGGAATCGAGCGGACCTTCCTGCCCTGGCAGCCCGATGGTGCCGACACGCAGACCAAGGTCAGCTACATGTGGCCGCTGATCTCCCGTACGCATCTGACCGCCGAGTCGGCCTCGGACGCGAACCAGACCCCGGTCTTCAAGGACGAGAGCCTGATCAAGGAGATCGCTCCAGGCGGGCGCCTGGAGCGGATGGTCTCCGAGGGCAGCACCCTCCCCGTCACCTGGGTCATCGACCCGGATCTCGTCGCGTCCGCGGCGCTGATGGCGCAGCCGTACAACGTGCAGGGCCCCGACGACACGGTCGTCGCGGGCGACGAGGACAACCAGAAGATCGCCCGGAACTGGTTGAACTCCCTGATCAAGGCCGTGCAGGACGAGAAGGTCGTCGCCCTCCCCTTCGCCGACCCCGATCTCGCGTCCATGGCGCACGGCGGCGGGACGGAGTCGCTCGGTCATCTCAAGGACGCCACCGAAGCGGCCGTGAAGACGCTCGAGACCCTGCTGCACATCAAGCCGAACACCGACTTCGCCTGGCCGGCCGAGGGCGCCGTCGACCCGAAGATCGTCAACACGGCCACGTCGGCCGGCGCGAGCAACGTGATCGCGCGCAACGACAGCTTCCAGGAGACGGGCAACCTCCCCTATACGCCGAGCGCCGCCCGCCCCATCGGTGACGGCACCACGGCCGTGGTCGCGGACTCCCGGCTCTCCAAGGCCTTCCAGGGCGATATGACGAGCGCGGAGAAGTCCACGCTCGCCACACAGCAGTTCCTGGCCCAGAGCCTGATGATCAACCTTCAGGACCCCGAGAAGCAGCGCAGCATCGTGGTCGCCCCGCAGCGCATGCCCACCACCGCACAGGCCATGACGATGGCCACCGCGATCAGGGCACAGGATGCGGGCGGCTGGTCGCAGTCCGAGAACCTGATCAGCGCGGCGAAGGAGAAGCCGGACCCGGGCGCCACCACCGAGGTGCCGTCCGCCGACGCGTACCCGGCCGCTCTGCGCAAGCAGGAGATGCCGCTGTCGGGCTTCGACGAGATCAGGAAGATCCAGAGTCAGCTCAATGACTTCAAGGTCATCCTGACCCGCCCCGAGCGGGTCGTCGTCCCGTTCGGCCGGGCCATCGACCGCGCGCTGTCCACCTCGTGGCGCGGCCTGCCGGAAGAAGCCCACACCTACCGCAAGAGCGTCCTCAAGTATCTCGACGACCTCACCGGCGGGGTCGCCCTGATCAAGAAGTCGGAAGCCAAGCTCTCCGGCCGCAGCGCGACCATCCCCGTCACCGTGCAGAACAACCTCGCCCAAGGCGTCGAGAACCTCCGGGTCCGCCTGACCTCGACGAAGCCCAACCGCCTGAAGATCAACGGCGAGAGGTACGCCGAGCAGGAGGTGGAGGTCGCCGGGGGCCATGCCCAGTCGCTGAAGTTCTCCACCACGGCCAACGCCAGCGGACCGGTCGACGTGGTCGCCCAGCTCGTCACCGCGGACGGCAAGGAGTACGGCGATCCTGTGCCGTTCACCGTCAAGGTCACCGAGGTGCCGGCGACGGTCCTCGCGGTGATCGCCGGTGGCTTCCTCCTCTTGGTCCTGGCAGGGTTCCGGATGTACCAGCGGCGCAAGCGGATCGTCGCCCGCCGGGCCGAGGAACAGGACGGCGGCTCCTCGGACGGCCCCGACGACGGCACGGACAACGGCACCGACGACGGCGCAGGCCCGGACGAGGGCGGCCCGGAACCGGAGCAGCCGAGTGACCCGACACCGGACACCTCCACGGAAAGCACGGACCCGTCCGGGACGGGTGAGAGAGTGGACCGTTGAGCGATGATGTGGCCGGTGGGCCGTGGGACCGATGAGGTGGGGTAAGCATGAACGCGCCGTACGACGGTGACCGCGGCCAGGGCGCGAGCGGCGGCGATCCGACCGGCGGGCAGTTCCCGCCCGGGCAGCCCACCCCGGAAATGCAGCAGCCCGCTCCGGACCTGTACGTCCAGGACGCCTACGACCAGGACCCGTACCGTGCGCAGGACCTCTCCGCGCAGGACCCGGTGACCGAGGCGCTCTACGACCGCGCCTCGCACCCTCCGCCGCCTCCGGGCACCTATCCGGACCCGCAGCAGCTCTACGCCCCGCCCCCCGCCGCGCAGTACGCGCCGGACCCGCGCGTCTGGGCCCAGACCCCGGCACCCGAGCCGGACGGTCTGTCCCGCCAGTTCCCGTACGGCGACGACGTGCGCACGACACAGTTCGTGGGCGTGGACGATCTCGTGACGCAGGCGGGCGAGGAGCGCTCCGCACCGGACGCCTTCGCGCATCTGTACCGGGACCAGCAGGGGACCGGCGGGCTCTACCGTGACCAGCAGGCGCCGAACGGCGACCAGCACGCTCAGTACGGCGGCGACCAGCACGGCCAGTACGAAGGCACGCAGCCCGGCCACCCCGGCGGCGAGCAGCACGGCTACGGCGCACCGCAGAGCGGCGTTCCCGGCCGCCCAGGCCCCGACCCTCTGATCCCTGCCCCGGCCTCGCCCCCGCCGCCTCCACCGGCCGCCACAGCGGCGCCCAAGGGCGGCCGTGCCTCGGGGCTGCTGAAGTCCAGCGCCGTGATGGCCGCGGGCACGATGGTCTCGCGTCTGACCGGCTTCGTACGCTCGATCCTGATCGCGTCGGCACTGGGCCTCGGTCTGCTCGCCGACACATTCCAGGTCGCGTACCAGCTGCCCACGATGATCTACATCCTCACCATCGGCGGCGGTCTGAACTCGGTCTTCGTACCGCAGCTCGTCCGCGCGATGAAGGACGACGAGGACGGCGGCCAGGCCTACGCCAACCGTCTGCTGACGCTGGTGATGGTGGCGCTCGGTGCCCTGACCCTCGCGGGCATGTTCTGCGCGCCGCTGCTGATCCGCGCGCTGTCGGTCGAGGTGGCGAACAACCCCGCCGCGAACGATGTCGCGGTCACCCTGCTCCGCTTCTTCCTGCCCTCGATCTTCTTCATGGGCATCCACGTGGTGATGGGCCAGATCCTCAACGCGCGCGGCAGGTTCGGCGCGATGATGTGGACCCCGGTCCTCAACAACGTGATCATCATCGCCACCCTGGCGATGTTCCTGTGGGTGTACGGCACGGCCGAGACCAGCAGGATGACGGTCGACTCCATCCCGACGGAGGCAGTCCGCCTCCTGGGCGTCGGCGTACTCCTCGGCCTGGTGGTCCAGGCGCTCGCGATGATCCCGTATCTGCGGGAGGCCGGCTTCAAGCTGCGGCCGCGCTTCGACTGGAAGGGCCAGGGCCTCGGCAAGGCCGCCAAGCTCGCCAAGTGGACCATCTTCTTCGTCCTGGCCAACCAGGCCGGCGCGATCGTCGTCACGCAGCTCGCCACCGCCTCGGGCAGCTTCAAGGACGGCACGGGTTTCGCCGCGTACGCCAACGCGCAGCTGATCTGGGGCCTCCCGCAGGCGATCATCACCGTCTCCCTGATGGCCGCTCTGCTGCCGCGGATCTCCCGCTCGGCGCACGAGAACGACACCGGCGCGGTCCGCGACGACATCTCCCAGGGCCTGCGCACCACGGCCGTCGCGATCGTCCCGATCTCCTTCGCCTTCGTGGCCCTCGGCGTGCCCATGTGCACCCTGATGTTCGGCTCGGCGGGTGGCAGCGCCGCGACCTCCATGGGCTACATGCTCATGGCCTTCGGCCTCGGCCTCATCCCGTACTCCGTCCAGTACGTCGTCCTGCGTGCCTTCTACGCGTACGAGGACACGCGGACGCCCTTCTACAACACGGTGATCGTGGCCGCGGTCAACGCGGTCGCCTCCACTGCCTGCTACTTCCTGCTGCCCGACCGCTGGGCCGTCACCGGTATGGCCGCCTCGTACGGACTGGCCTACGCGATCGGCGTGGGCGTCGCCTGGAAGCGACTGCGCGCGAAGCTCGGCGGGGACCTCGACGGCTCCCACATTCTGCGTACCTATGCCCGTCTCGGCATCGCATCCGTGCCGGCCGCGATTCTCGGCGGCGCCGCTGGGTACGCGATCATGCAGGCCCTGGGCAATGGTGCCCTCGGCTCGCTCACCGCGCTGATCGTCGGCTTCGCCGTACTGCTCGGAGTGTTCTTCGTGGCCGCCCGCCGGATGCGGATCGAGGAGATGAACGCGATGGTCGGAATGGTCCGCGGACGTCTCGGTCGCTGAACATTCGAAGAACCGGACCGCTGAGGGGCAACCCTCGGCGGTACCCGCGTGTCGTGCATAGCGTCGGAGTGTGGGCACAATTGGGCTTGACGTCGGACAGCGTGCAACGGATGGGGAGGCAGGAACGACGGTGGCGGAACGGAGCACGGCTGCCGTCGACGTGGCAGCAGGCGGCGGGGACGAACCGCTGACCACGCAGGCGGACCAGACCACGGCCGACGAGGCGGAGCAGCACGAGCACAAGGCTGCCGACGAAGGCACCCAGCACACCCAGAACGCGGACGCGGCTACGCAGCCCCAGGTCCGCACCCCCGAACTGCACAGCGGTCACAAGCTCGCCAGACGCTATCGCCTCGAAGAGTGCGTCACTCGTCTGGACGGATTCAGCAGCTGGCGCGCCGTGGACGAGAAGCTGCGCCGGGCCGTCGGGGTCCATCTCCTGCCCGCCGACCACCCGCGCGCCCGCTCCGTCCTCTCGGCGGCGCGTTCCTCGGCACTGCTCGGCGACCCGCGCTTTGTCCAGGTCCTGGACGCGGTCGAGGAGAACGACCTCGTCTACGTCGTGCACGAGTGGCTGCCCGACGCGACCGAGCTGACCTCCCTGCTCGCCGCCGGACCGCTTGAGCCGCATGACGCGTACCAGCTCGTCAGCCAGCTCTCCCAGGCCATGGCAGCGGCTCATCGCGAAGGGCTCGCCCATCTGCGCCTGACGCCGAGCGCCGTCCTGCGCAGCTCCACCGGGCAGTACCGCATCCGGGGTCTCGCCGTGAACGCCGCGCTGCGCGGCATCAAGTCCGACACCCCGCAGCGTGACGACACCGAGGCGATCGGTGCACTGCTCTACGCGTCGCTGACCCAGCGTTGGCCGTACGAGGTCGACGCCTACGGCCTGAGCGGGCTCCCCAAGGACGCGGGACGGATCGCCCCGGACCAGGTGCGCGCCGGCGTCCACCGGGGCCTGTCCGAGCTCGCGATGCGCGCCCTGGTGAACGACGGGGCCACCGCCTCGCGCCTGGAGCAGCCCTGCACCACTCCGGAGGAGCTTGCCAAGGCGGTCGCGGAGCTGCCCCGGATCAAGCCGCCGGAGCCGGCGTTCACCGCCGCTCCTGAGTACCAGCGCACGACGTACCAGCAGGGCAGCTACGGCCGTGCGCAGCTGCTCGGTGCAACTCAGCCCGTGCCCGCACCGCCGCAGCCGCTTGAGGGCCGTACCGGCAAGGCCCTCAAGTGGGGCGTCTCCGCCTTGCTGATCGCCGCCCTCGGCCTCGGCAGCTGGCAGCTCGCGGACGCTCTGATGGAACGCGGCGGCTCGGGTGACCCCGGCACCAGCCAGCAGTCCGAGGAGAACGGCGACGGCAAGCAAGCGGCACCGAAGCCGCTGAGCATCAAGGACGCCGAGGAACTCGTCGTCTCGGGCAGCGCACAGGCTCCCGGCGAGGTCGGCAAGACCTACGACGGTGACACGTCCTCGTACTGGCGGACCAAGTCCTTCCTCGACGGCCCCGAGATGAAGATAAAGCCCGGTGTCGGCATCGTGTACGACCTCGGCTCGGAGCAGAACGTCTCGGCGGCTTCGATAAAGCTCCGCTTCGGAGGCGACCACACCGCCGTCTCGCTCTACGCGGCGGATTCGCTGTCACCCGGTTCGGTGGAGGGCCTGAAGCAGATCGGGACCAAGACCAAAACCCAGAGCACTTCTGCCAAGGTGGAGGCCAAGGACCCGGTGAAGACGCGGTACGTCGTCCTCTGGCTGACGGCACTGCCGCACGCGGAGCGCGACGGCTACAGCAACGCCGGCTACAAGCAGGGCATCACGGACGTGAAGTTCAGCGGCTGAGGTTCTCCGGGGGGAGGGGGTTCCACGTGCACGACGCCGGCTACGGCGACATGAGCGACAAGGACCTCCTGTCCCGCCATGTCGCCGGGGACCCGGAGGCGTTCGGGGAGATCGTCGGGCGCCATCGGGACCGCCTGTGGGCTGTCGCGCTGCGCACGCTGGGGGATCGTGAGGAAGCCGCGGATGCGGTGCAGGACGCGCTGGTCTCCGCTTATCGCGCCGCACACACCTTCCGAGGACAGTCCGCGGTCACCACATGGCTGCACCGCATCACGGTCAACGCCTGTCTGGACCGTGCGCGCAAGGCCGCTTCCCGTAAGACCTCACCGGTCGACGACACGGAGCGCCTGGAGCAGCTGCTCGAGCCGCATGAGTCGGCCGCGGCCCCGGCCGAGCGCCAGGATCTGCACCGTGAACTGATCGAGGCCCTCGGCACACTTCCGGCCGATCAGCGGGCCGCGCTCGTCCTGGTGGATATGCAGGGCTATCCCGTGGCCGAGGCCGCACGGATCCTCGATGTGCCCACCGGCACCGTGAAGAGCCGCTGCGCCCGCGGCAGAGCGCGTCTGCTGCCCCTCCTCAGCCATCTGCGGGTCGGCACCGAGAGGGACCGCGACGCAGGCCCCTCGAGAGACGGCGGCGAAAGAATCACCGAGCAGCCGGAGTCCGGAAGGAACCGGACCGAGGGGACATCCGTCCCACCGGCAGCAGAAGCACGGGATACGGGAACGGGCGATTCAGCAGCCGTGAAGGGCGGAGGTGGGCGAGCGTGACATCCACGACCGGCACGGCCGAGCACCCGGAAGTCTCGGAGCTCTCCGATCTCGCCGAAGGACTGCTGCCGGCCTCACGCTCTGCTGTGGTACGTCGGCACCTCGAAGACTGTGTCCTGTGCGCCGATGTGCAGGCCTCACTGGAGGAGATCCGCGCTCTGCTCGGCACGCTGCCGACGGAGACGCGTATGCCGGACGAGGTGGCCGCGCGGATCGATGCGGCGCTGGCGACAGAAGTACTGCTCGATGTTTCACGTGAAACGCAGAGCCACAGCGAGCGTGAAACAGCACCCGCGCCAGACGCGTCAGCCGATGTTTCACGTGAAACATCGCCCTCGCAGCGCCCTGGAGGCCATCCGCGAGGAGCCACGGGCCCGGGGCGAAGCAATGCGCCACGACGACGCCGCCGTGGGGCGGTCGCCGCGCTCGGCGCCCTCGCCACCGTTGCCGCCGTCGGAATCGGCACGCTCGTGTTCCTGCCGGACGGCAGTGACCAAGGGCCGGGCACGCAAGCCACGGAGAAGTTCTCCGGGGGCGACCTCAAGACGCGTGTGGCAACCCTGGTGGCTTCTCGGACCAGCGCCGAGTCGGCCTCCGTCGGAGCGAACTCCACCTCGGGTGAGACTCCCACCACGCCCAGGACCAAGGACGTCCCGGGAGTTCCGGAGTGCATCGCCCGGGCCATCGCCCGCGACGAGGAACCCCTGGCCGCGGAGGACGGGACGTACAAGGGTGCGCCGGCCTATCTGGTGGTGCTCCCGCACGCCTCGCAGACGACCCGTGTCTCCGCCTATGTGGTGGACGCCGCGTGCCTCAAGGAGGACCAGTCCACGGCCACGGGCAAGGTTCTGCTCGAGACCTCCTTCCCGCGGAACTGACGCTCGCCCACGCCTGCGCGCCACGGAACTCAAGGCTCCGCGGAGGCCCTGACTCAGGAACACACCCCGTACGCGGTCATGGCGGGAATGCAAGCCCCGTAGGATCCGTTGGGTGGGGTGAGAGTCCCGGTAGGACTCCCCTGAGGCAGTAGGCAGTCAGTCCGCAGAGACGAGGAATCAACCCGTGAGCGACGTCCGTAACGTGATCATCATCGGCTCCGGGCCCGCCGGTTACACGGCGGCGCTCTACACGGCGCGCGCGTCGCTGAAGCCGCTCGTGTTCGAGGGCGCCGTCACCGCCGGTGGTGCGCTGATGAACACCACCGAGGTGGAGAACTTTCCGGGCTTCCAGGACGGCATCATGGGCCCCGAGCTCATGGACAACATGCGCGGCCAGGCGGAGCGCTTCGGCGCCGAGCTGATCCCGGACGACGTCGTGGCCGTCGACCTCACGGGTGACATCAAGACCGTCACCGACACGGCCGGCACGGTGCACCGCGCCAAGGCCGTAATCGTCACGACCGGCTCCCAGCACCGCAAGCTCGGTCTGCCGAACGAGGACGCGCTGTCGGGCCGCGGTGTCTCCTGGTGCGCCACGTGCGACGGGTTCTTCTTCAAGGACCAGGACATCGCCGTGGTCGGCGGTGGCGACACCGCGATGGAGGAGGCGACCTTCCTCTCGCGCTTCGCCAAGGCCGTGACGATCGTGCACCGCCGTGACTCCCTGCGGGCGTCCAAGGCGATGCAGGAGCGCGCGTTCGCCGACCCGAAGATCAAGTTCGCCTGGGACAGCGAGGTCGCCGAGATCCACGGTGAGCAGAAGCTCTCCGGTCTGACCCTGCGCAACACCAAGACCGGTGAGACCTCCGAGCTGCCTGTCACGGGTCTGTTCATCGCGGTCGGCCACGACCCGCGCACCGAGCTCTTCAAGGGCCAGCTCGACCTGGACGAGGAGGGCTACCTGAAGGTGGACGCTCCCTCCACGCGGACGAACCTCACGGGCGTCTTCGCGGCCGGCGATGTCGTCGACCACACCTACCGTCAGGCGATCACTGCGGCCGGCACCGGCTGCTCCTCCGCCCTGGACGCCGAGCGCTTCCTCGCTGCCCTCGCGGACAACGAGACCGCCGCCGCGGCGACCGTCTGAACCTCAACCTCCCCCACCGCAGTACCGAGTTAAGGAGCCCAGCGTGGCCGGCACCCTGAAGAACGTGACCGACGACTCCTTCGAGCAGGACGTGCTCAAGAGCGACAAGCCCGTACTGGTGGACTTCTGGGCCGCCTGGTGCGGTCCGTGCCGCCAGATCGCCCCGTCGCTCGAGGCGATCGCCGCGGAGCATGGCGACAAGATCGAGATCGTCAAGCTGAACATCGACGAGAACCCGGCGACGGCCGCCAAGTACGGCGTCATGTCCATCCCGACGCTCAACGTCTACCAGGGCGGCGAGGTCGCCAAGACCATCGTCGGCGCCAAGCCCAAGGCCGCGATCGTGCGCGACCTGGAGGACTTCATCGGCGACGAGGCCACCAAGGCCTGACCGCCGCAGTCCTGAGGCGTCACAGCAGGACGATGTTTCACGTGAAACAAGGGCCGCCCTTCGGGGCGGCCCTTGTTTCGTGGAACTGCTGCGGACGATTCACAGCGGCCGCAGCGCCGGCTCCTTCTGCACGGCGCCGAGGAGACGGTCGAGGGCCAGCTCGACGTCCTCCTTCCACGAGAGCGTCGTACGCAGCTCCAGACGCAGTCTCGGATGCACCGGATGCGGACGCACCGTCTTGAAGCCCACCGCGAGCAGATGGTCGGCGGGGAGCACACACGCCGGCTCCTTCCAACGGGCATCCCCGAAAGCCTCTATGGCTTTGAAGCCCCTGCGCAACAGATCTTTGGCGACGGTCTGCACCATGACCCGACCCAGGCCCTGCCCCTGATATCCGGGGGTGATCCAACTGGTCATCAGCTGCACGGCATCCGGCGCCACAGGGCTCGTCGGGAAAGCGGTCGAGCGGGGCACATAAGCCGGCGGCGCGTAGAGAACGAAGCCCACCGGGACCTCGTCGACGTAGACCACACGACCGCAGGAGCCCCACTCCAGAAGCACGGCGGAGATCCAGGCTTCCTTCTCCAGCTCCGGGGTTCCTGCCCTTACCGCGGCCTGGCCGCTGACCGGATCCAGTTCCCAGAAGACGCATGATCGGCAGCGCTTGGGAAGGTCCGGGAGGTTGTCCAGCGTGAGCGGTACGAGCCGACGCCCCATGAAGGCAGTTCCTCACTTCCTTCGCCTGCCGCGACTCGTGCTGCGGTGAGCGCGCTCCGTTCCCTGAGCAGACTGCCGACGAATCCGCCGACGGCCCCCAGGCCAAGTCCCGCGGTCACCAACCCGGTGCGGCTCACCGTACGCATGGCCCCCGCCTCCCTCTCCCTGAGGTGCTGTCGGGTGGATGCGCGATACCCGATCGCATCGTATCCACCCTGCGATTGCCGCGAAACGCCTATAAAGCAAAGAGCGAGCCGTGTTCCGAACATTCCGGACACGGCTCGCTCTTCAGGACAGGCTGGGATCAGCTCTCGGATTCGTCGTCCTCCGGCAGGGAGCCCTCAAGGACGGGCCCTTCTCCAGGGGCGAGCGTGCCGAGGATCCGCTGCAGATCCTCCATCGAGGCGAACTCGACGACGATCTTGCCCTTCTTCTGCCCCAGGTCGACCTTCACCCGGGTCTCGAAGCGATCCGACAGCCGGGTCGCAAGGCTGGTGAGCGCCGGCGAAAGGCGCGTTCCAGCCCGAGGGCCCTTGTTCTTGGGCGCCTTCTTCTGGTCGGCGCTCATCAGCTGGACGATCTCTTCCACGGAACGCACCGAGAGTCCTTCGGCCACGATCCGGTACGCGAGACGCTCCTGCTCCTCCGTGTCCTCCACGGACAGCAGCGCACGCGCATGGCCGGCGGAGAGCACACCGGCCGCCACGCGCTTCTGTACGGCCAGTGAGAGCCGCAGCAGACGCAGGGTGTTGGAGACCTGGGGACGCGAGCGCCCGATCCGGTCGGCCAGCTGGTCGTGCGTGCAGTTGAAGTCCTTCAGCAACTGCTCGTACGCGTTGGCCTCTTCGATCGGGTTCAGCTGCGCCCGGTGGAGGTTCTCGAGAAGGGCGTCCAGGAGGAGCTTCTCGTCCTCCGTCTCGCGCACGATCGCGGGAATCCGCTCGAGGCCCGCCTCACGGGAGGCCCTCCAGCGCCGCTCACCCATGATGAGCTCGTAGCGCTCGGGGCCCAACTGCCGAACGACAACCGGCTGGAGGAGCCCGACTTCCTTGATGGAGGTCACGAGCTCGGCGAGGGCGTCCTCGTCGAAGATCTCACGCGGCTGGCGCGGGTTGGGCGTGATCGAGTCCAGCGGCACCTCGGCGAAGTGGGCACCAGCTACCTGCTGCGGCTCGATGCCGACGCTCTCGACCTCGAACGGCGGCTCCGTTTCACGTGAAACATTGCCCGGCGGCAGCGTGGCCACCTTGGCAGCGGCCACCCCGCGCTCCGCGGTGAGCACCGGCACCGCGGAGGGCGACGACGCCCCATTCGCGGCCGAAGAGCTCTCCGGAGTAGGAGCCGCGGGAATCAGCGCGCCAAGTCCGCGCCCCAGTCCTCTACGTCGCTCGCTCACTAAATCCCCTCCGCCATGCTCTGTTCGTTCTGTGCACCCACGACCGCACCGCGCAGGGCCATTTCCCTGGCGGCTTCGAGGTACGAGAGCGCACCGCTGGAACCCGGATCGTAAGTCAGGACCGTCTGTCCGTAACTCGGGGCCTCCGAGATACGCACCGACCGGGGAATGCTCGTCCGCAGCACCTCATTGCCGAAGTGGTTGCGCACCTCGTCCGCCACCTGGGAGGCAAGGCGGGTCCGGCCGTCGTACATGGTGAGGAGGATCGTCGAGACGTGAAGGGCGGGGTTGAGGTGCCCTCGTACGAGATCGACGTTACGCAGCAGCTGGCCGAGCCCCTCCAGCGCGTAGTACTCGCACTGGATCGGGATGAGTACCTCGTTGCCCGCCACCATCGCATTGACCGTGAGCAGGCCGAGCGAGGGCGGGCAGTCGATGAGGATGTAGTCCAGCGGCTGCTCGTAGGCCTGGATGGCCCGCTGCAGCCGGCTCTCCCGCGCCACGAGGGACACCAGCTCGATCTCCGCACCGGCGAGATCGATGGTGGCGGGAGCGCAGAAGAGACCTTCCACATCCGGCACGGGCTGGACGACCTCGGAGAGCGGCTTGCTCTCCACCAACACGTCGTAAATGGAGGGGACTTCGGCGTGGTGGTCGATACCGAGTGCCGTGGAGGCATTGCCCTGCGGGTCCAGGTCGATCACCAGGACACGGGCCCCGTGCAGGGCAAGCGAAGCGGCCATGTTGACCGTGGTCGTGGTCTTGCCGACGCCACCCTTCTGGTTGGCGACGACCATGACACGTGTTTGCTCAGGGCGTGGCAGCCCCTCGCCGGCTCGGCCCAAGGCCTCGACCGCCAGTTGGGCAGCACGACCAATCGGAGTGTCGTCCATCGGGGACGGTGTTTCACGTGAAACATCCTCCCCTGCTGACTCGGTACGGGGACCGGGGACCGGATCGGTCATCGGTCCCGCGATGTTGGCGTCGGACCGCAAGGCTTCACTCTCCTCGACTTCAGGCTCGCAATGAACAGAGCCTCCCATGCCTTCGGGGTCGTGAACCAGCGAGGCCCGGTCTTCTGTGGATGAATCCTCCGTTGTGGAGAACTCCATCCCCCTCTCGGGGGGTTTGCGATCACGAGGCGCGGCACTACGGCTGCGGCTGATGATCCCGTGGAGCAGTGAGCGACGTTTCACGTGAAACACGATGCCGAGGCGCCGCGAACCGCAGTGCACGACACTCCGACGTGCGTACGTTTGGCAGCTTGTGTGGCCTATGGCTCGTCATCAGGACGGATCAGCGCGCCAAAACGTCAACCGATCACACTTTTACGTCAGCGCCGGCTTCAGCGTCGACGCCGAGAGCGCCCCACACGCGCCGCCTTCGCCCGCTTCGCCGCAAAGCGCACACCGCCCGGGCTCTCGCCGACCTCGACCCGTACGACCGTGGAGAGCGGGTCCACAATGCCCTCGCCGACCTGCAGCACCGAGGTCTTCTCGGCACCGAGCTTGGCGAGCGCGGCCTTGGCGCCGTTGAGCTCCTCCTCGGCGGTGTCGCCCTTGAGCGCCAGCATCTCGCCGTACGGCCGAAGCAGCGGCACGCCCCATGCGGCGAGCCGGTCGAGCGGCGCCACGGCGCGGGCTGTGACGACATGCACAGGCGGCAGCTTGCCCAGGACCTCCTCGGCGCGTCCACGGACGACCGTCACATGGTCGAGGCCGAGCAGCTCGACGACCTCGGTGAGGAAGTTCGTACGGCGAAGGAGCGGCTCGAGGAGCGTGATCTTGAGGTCCTCGCGGACCAGCGCCAGGGGGATGCCCGGCAGGCCGGCACCGGAGCCGACATCGCAGACCGTGACGCCTTCCGGCACCACCTCGGAGAGCACCGCGCAGTTCAGCAGATGCCGCTCCCACAGGCGGGGCACCTCGCGGGGGCCGATCAGGCCGCGCTTGACGCCGGCGTCGGCGAGCAGCTCCGCGTACCGGACGGCGTCGTCGAAGCGCTCGCCGAAGACCGCTCGGGCCTGCTCGGGAGCCGGGGGGAGCTCTGACGAGGGGACCTCTGACGTCTCCGTCACGGGAACCGTCCTTCCGTACCGCAATACCGTGCTGACGCGCTGGCCGCGCTCAGGGGCTCACTATCAGGCTGACAAAGACCGGCCCCGTCTGCGAACAGACGGGGCCGGGAAAACCGCAGGACCGATCAGGCCGAGGGACCGATCAGGCAGGCAGTACGACGACGAAGCGCTGCGGCTCCTCGCCCTCGGACTCGCTGCGCAGACCGGCGCTCTTGACCGCGTCGTGCACGACCTTGCGCTCGAACGGCGTCATCGGCTTGAGCTTCACGGGCTCGCCGGAGCTCTTCGCCTCGGCCGCGGCCTTGGCACCGATCTCGGAGAGCTCGGCACGCTTCTTCGCCCGGTAGCCGGCGATGTCCAGCATCAGGCGGCTGCGGTCACCGGTCTCGCGGTGGACCGCGAGCCGGGTCAGCTCCTGGAGCGCTTCGAGGACCTCGCCGTCGCGGCCGACCAGCTTCTGCAGGTCGCGGCCGCCGGCGTCGCTGATGATCGACACGGCGGCGCGGTCGGCCTCGACGTCCATGTCGATGTCGCCGTCGAGATCGGCGATGTCGAGCAGACCCTCGAGGTAGTCCGCTGCGATCTCACCTTCCTGCTCGAGGCGGGTGAGGGTGTCGCCGGCCTCGGCGGCGGCCTCGGTGATGGTGCCGTCCGTCACGGAAGAACTCCTTCTTACTTCTTGGACGGGTGCTTGGGCCGCTGCGGGCCCTTGCGCTGTCCGGACTTGGCTTTGCTGCGGGCACCGGCGGAGGGCTGCTGCTTGGCAGCGGCCGGCTTGGCAGAGGTCTTGGGCTTGGCGTCCTGCGCGTCATCGGACTTCGTCAGCGAGGTCTTGGCCTCTTCGTCGCTCTTCGCCGCCTGCTGAGCGGCGGCGGACTGACGCTGCGACTTGGACTGACGCTTGGGCTGCTGACGCTTGGGCTGTCCGGACGAAGGCGACTCGTCATCACCGTCGAGCACCGCCACGGAGCTCTCGCTCTTCGCCACCAAACCCTCGGCGCTGGCGGCCAGACCGGCCTTGCTCAGACCGTTGATGAACTTGCGCTCGTTGTCATTGCGGTCGCGGCCCTTGGCGACGATCGCCTTGATGATGTTCTTCTCACCGCGGCGAAGCTTCTCGCCGCCGTTCTTCACCAGCTTGGTCTGCAGACGCTCCAGGAAGGCGGCCTGCGCCTTGCTGCCCGGGGTGGGGTTCTGGCGGATGACGTACATCTGCTGGCCCATGGTCCACAGGTTGGTGGTCAGCCAGTAGACGAGGACACCGACGGGGAAGTTGATACCGAAGACGGCGAACATGACGGGGAAGACATACATCAGCATCTTCTGCTGCTGCATGAACGGCGTCTTCACGCTCATGTCGACGTTCTTCGTCATCAGCTGGCGCTGCGTGAAGAACTGCGAGGCCGACATCAGGACGATCATGATCGCGGTGACGATCTTGACGTTCGTGGCCGTCGCGTCCAGGTCCGCGAGCTTCGCGGCGCTGTCCGTGAACTTGGCGGCCAGCGGGGCACCGAAGATGTGGGCCTGACGGGCGCTGTCAAGCAGCTGCTCGTTGATCGCGCCGATCGTCTTGCCCGTCGCGATGCTGTTGAGCACGTGGTACAGGGCGAAGAAGAACGGGGACTGCGCCAGGATCGGAAGGCACGAGGAGAGCGGGTTGGTACCCGTCTCCTTGTACAGCTTCATCATCTCTTCGGACTGGCGCTGCTTGTCGTTCTTGTAGCGCTCCTGGATCTTCTTCATCTCGGGCTGCAGCGTCTGCATGCCACGAGTCGCCTTGATCTGCTTCACGAAGAGCGGGATCAGGCAGATACGGATCAGGATCACCAGGGACACGATGGACAGACCCCAGGCCCAGCCCGTGTCGGGACCGAAGATCTTCCCGTACAGCGAGTGGAACTGGACGATGATCCACGAGACAGGTGTGGTGATAAAGCTGAAAAGACTGGCAATCGTGTCCACTAATCAGGCTCCTTGAGCGTGGGACGGAGTCTCGGTGGGGGCCTTTCCGCCCCGGTTGCGCCAGGCGTTGCGCAGCATTTCGTGCCATCGCGGCCGCTTGCGCGGTGGTACATGGTCGACACCACCGTGCGACCACGGGTTGCAGCGCAGGATGCGCCAGGCGGTGAGCCCTGTTCCCTTGATCGCGCCGTGCCGGTCGATGGCCGTGAAGCCGTAGTGGGAGCACGACGGGTAGTACTTGCACACCGGCCCGAGGAGTGGGCTGATGGTCCACTGGTACAGCTTGATCAAAGCCAGCAGTGGATATTTCATCGCGCGCCCCCTGACAGAAGCCGCGCGAGCGCGGCATCCAGGTCCCGGGCCAGCTGTGCATGGTCGGCGTCACCCGCTCCGGGCAGCGCTCGTACGACTACCAGGCTACCGGGGGGCAGCTCGCTCAGCCGTTCGCGCACCAGGTGCCTGAGGCGGCGCTTCACCTTGTTGCGTACGACCGCCACGCCCACGGCCTTGCTCACGACGAAACCCGCACGCGTCGGGGGAGTGCTCTCCCCAGCCACGTGCGGGTCCCCGTCTTTATAGAGATCAGCACCGCTGCGTAGATGGACGACGAGGAGCGGGCGTCCAGCCCGGCGTCCCCGGCGTACCGCGGTCGCGAAGTCCTCGCGCCGCCTCAGCCGATGCTCGGTAGGCAGCACGACGTCATGACCTGCGGAATCAGGCCGACAGGCGGCTGCGACCCTTGCTGCGGCGGGACGCCAGGACGGCGCGGCCGGCACGGGTACGCATCCGCAGGCGGAAGCCGTGGGTCTTGGCGCGGCGGCGGTTGTTCGGCTGGAAGGTGCGCTTGCTCACTCGGGGGCTCCAGAGAAATCAATCGGGTGGGCGATGTCGCCTGGCTGTCACCGTGCGCCCACGAGTAGCTCGCGATTACGCCCGAGTGCACCGCTTAGTGATCACTCGCGTGATCTACGCCCATCGGAGGCAGGCGGCAGCAGCCATCGACAACTCGACCTGGTTACGGTACGCGGGGCTACGCCATCCGGTCAAACCAGCAAAGGATCAGTGCGGAGGGCCGGCGGGGACCGACACTGTGCACAGGCTGTGGACAACAACTTGAACCGCAGCCGTCGCCCTGACTACCGTGGCTGGACTCGGATTGACCCGAACCCACCCGGCTTCGCCCCGTCCCACCCATCCGAGCCGATTCCATCCAGGATCGTGGGAGGACCGACCCGGATTTTCCCGCCGTAACCCCGTACACACCAGTCCCGCAGAACCACACCTTCGTGGGACATCGTGAACTCGTGAGAGAGCGTGCCCTGTGGCTGACGTACCTGCCGATCTTGCCGCAGTCTGGCCACGCGTGCTGGAACAGCTGCTCGGCGAGGGGCGCGACGGGCACGGCCAAGGGGTCGAGGCGAAGGATGTGCAGTGGATCCGGCGCTGCCAGCCCCTGGCGCTCGTCGCGGACACGGCGCTGCTCGCCGTACCGAACGAGATGGCGAAGAACCGGCTCGAGGGGCGGCTCGCCCCGATCGTCAGCGAGACGCTGAGCCGTGAGTGCGGCCGGCCGATCCGTATCGCGATCACGGTCGACGAGTCGATGGGCGAACTGCCGCTCACATCCCCGTCGTCCCCGGCGCCGCAGCCGCCGGAGCGTTTCGAGGAGCCTGAACTCCCGGGCGCTTTCCCCGGGATGGGCCCGCGCGGGCAGAACGGCCCGAACACCCCGCCGTACGAGAACTACGGTCGGCGCGACGAAAGCCGCCGGGACGACGGACGTCGTGACGCCCGCGACAACCGGGACAGCCGGGATAACCGTGACAACCGGGATAGCCGTGACAACCGGGATGACGGCCACCGGGATGAAGGACACCGCGACGACGGCCGTCGCGACGAGGGACGGCACGAAGGCGCCCGGCACGAAGGCCCCGACCAGGGCCCCCGCCACGACGAACAGCAGAACGACCCGCTTCCCACGGTCCGCCCGGCCTACCCCGACTACCAGCGCCGCGAGCCCGGCGCCTGGCCGCGGCCAGGACAGCAGGACGACTACGGCTGGCAGCAGCCGCGCCTCGGCTTCCCCGAACGCGACACGTACGGATCGCCGGAGCGCGAGCCGTACAACTCCCAGGACCGGGACAGCTACAAGGCCCCCGACCGGGACGGCTACCCGGAGCGCGACGGCTACCCCGAACGCGATCCCTACGGCTCCCCGCAGCCGCCGCGCGGCTACCGTTCCGAACGCCCGTCGTACGACTCCGACCGCCCTTCGTACGACAGCGACCGCGGCCTGTACGAGAAGCAGCGCCAGCAGGGATACGAGCAGCAGCGCCCCGGCATGGGGAACAACTCGGGCGGCCGAGGCGGTTCGGCACCCAGCGGCGCCCCCGGCCCGCTCGCCGCGCAGCCCGCGCCGGCCACCGGGCCCGGTGAGCCGACCGCGCGCCTGAACCCGAAGTACCTCTTCGACACCTTCGTCATCGGTGCCTCGAACCGCTTCGCGCACGCGGCCGCGGTCGCCGTCGCCGAGGCGCCGGCCAAGGCGTACAACCCCCTGTTCATCTATGGGGAGTCGGGCCTCGGCAAGACGCACCTGCTGCACGCCATCGGGCACTACGCGCGCAGCCTCTATCCCGGTACGCGGGTGCGGTACGTGAGCTCGGAGGAGTTCACCAACGAGTTCATCAACTCGATCCGCGACGGCAAGGGCGACAGCTTCCGCAAGCGGTACCGCGAGATGGACATCCTGCTCGTCGATGACATCCAGTTCCTCGCGGACAAGGAGTCGACGCAGGAGGAGTTCTTCCACACCTTCAATACGCTGCACAACGCGAACAAGCAGATCGTGCTCTCCAGCGACCGGCCGCCCAAGCAGCTGGTCACCCTGGAGGACCGGCTGCGCAACCGCTTCGAGTGGGGCCTGATCACGGACGTCCAGCCGCCCGAGCTGGAGACCCGTATCGCGATCCTGCGCAAGAAGGCGGTGCAGGAGCAGCTCAACGCCCCGCCGGAGGTGCTCGAGTTCATCGCCTCGCGGATCTCGCGCAATATCCGTGAGCTCGAGGGCGCGCTGATCCGCGTCACCGCCTTCGCCTCGCTGAACCGGCAGCCGGTGGACCTCGGCCTGACCGAGATCGTGCTCAAGGACCTGATCCCCGGCGGCGAGGACTCGGCTCCGGAGATCACGGCGACGGCCATCATGGCCGCCACCGCCGACTACTTCGGGCTCACCGTGGACGACCTGTGCGGCTCGTCGCGCAGCCGGGTCCTGGTGACCGCGCGGCAGATCGCCATGTATCTGTGCCGCGAGCTCACCGATCTCTCGCTGCCGAAGATCGGCGCGCAGTTCGGCGGCCGCGACCACACGACCGTGATGCACGCGGACCGCAAGATCCGCGCGCTGATGGCTGAGCGCCGCTCCATCTACAACCAGGTCACCGAGCTCACCAACCGCATCAAGAACGGCTGACAGCGCCAGAGTTACGGCCCTCAGAAGCGCCCCGGGACACGGTTCCCGGGGCGCTTCTCGTCGTCTGCGGGCCTCTTCCCGTACGCAATCGGCACGCCACAGGCGCCGACGCGAACTCCCCGGCCGCTCGCAGCTGTTCGAATAGCCCTTGTGCAGGACTGTTTCTCCACAGAAGTGCGAAGAAATGCCCGTCCACACCCTGGGGACTGCCGAGTTGTCCAGATTGTGTCCACAGGCCAGGCTGGTGACAGGTCATCAACCCAGGTCAGGGGCCTGTGGATTCGTGGACAACGGATCTCCACAGACTGTGGATGAATCCTCTGCCCACAGGCTGTTGATGAAGTTGTCCACCGGCTGCCCACAGGGATCGGGCACTTGTCCCCAGCTTCTCCACACGCCTGTCCACTGTTCGGCAACGCAACGCGCCATCTCACCGGGTCGAGTGAAAGGCGTCACACAAAGGTGCCAGGTTGGCCTGTGGGCAACCTGGGTAAAGCTGGGGACGACGCTGGGGAGAAGTGGCCCTTGGCTGTGCATCAGGTGTGCAGAACTTTCCGCCGTCCACAGTTCACCGGGGTTATCCACGGGCGCCGTACACAGGCACGGTGGACAAAATTTGGGCCCTGACCTGCGAAAACGAGGTTATCCACGGTTTCCACAGCCCCTACTACTACGACCAAGTAGAGAGAGGGCTGGAATCGATTTGAAGTGGGGGCTGTGCACAACTCGAGGCGCGTCGACCTCTGCCCGCCCGTCACGACTTGACCCCGACAGGCACCAGCTGTCAGTGCGGTGCGTCAGACTGGTCCCCGGCGTTCTCCCCACCTTGGGGACGGGCCAACCACTCAGACAGCGACGACAGACCAGCAGGGCGAGCAGCCAGGCGTCAGCAGGAGGCGGCTTACGGTGAAGATCCGGGTAGAGCGCGACGTACTCGCGGAGGCGGTGGCCTGGGCGGCACGCAGCCTCCCTGCCCGTCCGCCGGCGCCGGTCCTGGCGGGCCTTCTGCTGAAGGCGGAGGAAGGCGCGCTGAGCCTCTCCGGCTTCGACTACGAGGTCTCGGCCCGCGTCTCGGTGGACGCGGAGGTCGACGAGGAGGGCACGGTCCTGGTCTCGGGCCGGCTGCTCGCCGACATCACGAGGGCACTGCCCAACCGGCCGGTGGAGATTTCCACAGACGGTGTACGGGCGACGGTGGTCTGTGGATCCTCGCGGTTCACGCTGCACACCCTCCCCGTCGAGGAGTACCCGGCGCTGCCGCAGATGCCCTCGGCGACCGGCACCGTCCCCGGTGAGGTCTTCGCCTCCGCCGCGGCCCAGGTGGCCATCGCCGCCGGCCGTGACGACACGCTGCCGGTGCTCACCGGTGTGCGGATCGAGATCGAGGGCGACACCGTCACGCTGGCGTCCACCGACCGCTACCGCTTCGCGGTCCGCGAGTTCCTGTGGAAGCCCGAGGTGCCGGACGCCTCCGCGGTCGCCCTGGTGCCCGCCAAGACCCTCCTGGACACCGCCAAGGCGCTCACCAGCGGCGACAGCGTCACCATCGCGCTGTCCGGCTCGGGCTCGGGCGAGGGTCTGATCGGTTTCGAGGGCGCAGGACGGCGCACCACGACCCGGCTGCTCGAAGGCGATCTGCCGAAGTACAAGACGCTCTTCCCGACGGAGTTCAACTCGGTCGCGATCATCGAGACCGCCCCGTTCGTCGAGGCCGTCAAGCGCGTGGCCCTGGTCGCCGAGCGCAACACCCCGGTGCGTCTCAGCTTCGAGCAGGGCGTGCTGATCCTGGAGGCCGGCTCCAGCGACGACGCACAGGCTGTGGAAAGGGTCGACGCCCAGCTCGACGGCGACGACATCTCCATCGCGTTCAACCCGACGTTCCTGCTCGACGGCCTCAGCGCCATCGACTCGCCGGCCGCGCAGCTGAGCTTCACCACGTCCACCAAGCCCGCGCTGCTCAGCGGCAAGCCGGCCGTGGACGCCGAGGCGGACGACGCGTACAAGTACCTGATCATGCCGGTCCGCCTCAGCGGCTGACGTACGGGAATCGGGCGCCCCAGGGGCCCCGCAGGTGGGTACCTACGTCCGGGCTTAAGCTCGGACGTAGGTACGAAAGCACGAAAACCCACCACGCGACTTAAAAGGAACACCTGATGGAGCTCGGTCTCGTCGGTCTCGGCAAGATGGGCGGCAACATGCGCGAGCGCATCCGCCGCGCAGGCCACACCGTCATCGGATACGACCGCAACCCGGACGTCGCGGATGTCCACAGCCTGCGGGAGCTTGTGGGCAAGCTGAAGGGTCCGCGCGTGGTCTGGGTGATGGTCCCGGCCGGGGCCGCGACCCAGTCCACCATCGACGAGCTCGGCGAGCTGCTCGAGCCGGGCGACGTCGTCGTCGACGGCGGCAACTCGCGCTGGACGGACGACGAGAAGCACGCCGAGGAGCTCGCGGCCAAGGGCATCGGCTTCGTCGACTGCGGTGTCTCGGGCGGCGTCTGGGGTCTGCAGAACGGCTATGCGCTGATGTACGGCGGCGACGCCGCGGACATCGCGAAGGTCCAGCCGGTGTTCGACGCGCTCAAGCCCGAGGGCGACTTCGGCTCGGTGCACGCGGGCAAGGTCGGTGCCGGCCACTTCTCGAAGATGGTTCACAACGGTATCGAGTACGCGATGATGCAGGCCTACGCCGAGGGCTGGGAGCTCCTGGAGAAGGTCGACTCGGTCACCGACGTACGTGAGGTCTTCCGCTCGTGGCAGGAGGGCACGGTCATCCGTTCCTGGCTGCTCGACCTCGCCGTCAATGCGCTGGACGACGACGAGCACCTGGAGAAGCTGCGCGGTTTCGCGCAGGACTCCGGCGAGGGCCGCTGGACGGTGGAAGCCGCCATCGACAACGCCGTACCGCTGCCCGCGATCACCGCGTCGCTCTTCGCCCGCTTCGCCTCGCGCCAGGACGACTCGCCGCAGATGAAGATGATCGCGGCGCTGCGCAACCAGTTCGGCGGCCACGCCGTCGAGTCCAAGAGCGAGCACTGATCCACAGCCTGTGCACGGCTGTCCGGGACTGAGGCAGCCGAGTGAGGCAGCCGGGGGAGGTCGGCACACACCATGCACGTCACGCATCTGTCGCTGGCCGACTTCCGTTCCTACGCCCGGGTCGAGGTTCCGCTCGACCCGGGCGTCACCGCGTTCGTGGGCCCCAACGGGCAGGGCAAGACCAACCTGGTGGAGGCCGTCGGGTACCTGGCGACTCTCGGCAGCCACCGAGTCTCCTCGGACGCCCCGCTCGTACGGATGGGGGCCGAGCGCGCCGTCATCCGCGCCCAGGTCCGTCAGGGCGAGCGGCAGCAGCTGGTCGAGCTCGAGCTGAACCCCGGCAGGTCCAACCGGGCGCGTATCAACAGGTCTTCGCAGGTCAGACCGCGCGATGTGCTGGGGATAGTACGCACGGTCCTGTTCGCTCCCGAGGACCTCGCCCTGGTGAAGGGCGACCCCGGTGAGCGCCGCCGCTTCCTGGACGAGCTGGTCACGGCCCGCTCCCCGCGTATGGCCGCAGTGCGCTCCGACTACGACCGGGTGCTCAAGCAGCGCAACACCCTGCTCAAGTCCGCCGCCATGGCCCGCCGGCACGGCGGCCGCTCCATGGACCTGTCCACACTCGACGTATGGGACCAGCATCTGGCCCGCGCGGGCGCCGAGTTGCTGGCCCAGCGGCTCGACCTGATCGCCGCATTGCAGCCGCTCGCCGACAAGGCGTACGAGCAACTGGCGCCCGGCGGCGGCCCGTTGGTGCTCGAGTACAAGCCGTCCGCCGAAGGCTCGGGGACCGGCCGCGAGGAGCTGTACGAGCAGCTGCTCGCCGCGCTCGTCGGCGTCCGTAAGCAGGAGATCGAGCGCGGCGTGACCCTCGTCGGACCGCACCGCGACGATCTGCTGCTCGGACTCGGCGAGCTGCCCGCGAAGGGGTACGCGAGCCACGGCGAGTCCTGGTCGTATGCCCTTGCGTTGCGCCTGGCCTCGTACGACCTGCTGCGCGCCGAGGGCAACGAGCCGGTGCTCGTGCTCGACGACGTCTTCGCCGAGCTGGACACCCGGCGCCGCGAACGGCTCGCCGAGCTGGTCGCCCCCGGTGAGCAGGTCCTGGTGACGGCCGCGGTCGAGGACGACGTACCGGATGTGCTGGCCGGCGTGCGCTACGCCGTATCGCAGGGTGAGGTGACCCGCGTATGACCTCCGAATCGGGCGCCGATTCAGGCTCCGAGGCCCCCGAGCCGAAGAAGCCCGCCGAACCCAGCGGCATCGACCTCGCCCGCGTCGCCCTGCGCGCCGCCAAGGAGCAGGCCCGCGCGCGCGGCGCCGAGGCGCAGCAGAAGAAGCAGGCCAGGCGGGGCGGCGGGCTGAGGTCCGGCGCCCGGGCCGACGGCCGCGACCCGCTCCCCCTCGGCGCCGCGATCAATCGCCTGATCACCGAGCGCGGCTGGGAGACCCCGGCCGCTGTCGGCGGGGTGATGGGCCGCTGGCCGCAGATCGTCGGCGACGACCTCGCCAAGCACTGTGTTCCGCTGAAGTATGACGACGATGACGCCGAGCGCGTCCTGACCGTCCAGTGCGACTCGACCGCCTGGGCCACGCAGCTGCGTCTGCTCGCCCCGCAGCTGGTCGCGCGGCTCAACCAGGACCTCGGCCAGGGCACCGTCCGCCTCATCAAAGTGCTCGGTCCCGGCGGCCCCCCGCGGCGCTACGGACCCTTGCGCGCCCCCGGCAGCACGGGCCCCGGCGATACGTACGGCTAGGTCGTACGCATGCCGTACACCCGACCCGTCCCTCACCGTAGTGGAGGGTTGACAGCCCGAAGCGCTGAGCGCCCGCGTGAGCCTCTTGGAGCCCCGTTCCGCATATGGGGAGTCGGGCGAGACCGGTTCAGGGCGGCACATGCGGACTCAAGGGCCAGCAAACCCCCATCACTGTCCGCGCTACCGGTAGACTGGGAGACAATCCCGCCCCTTCGGGGGTCCGGGGCCAGAACGCTGCTTCACGTCTTCTCGCGGCACGCGCACCACACGCGACGCGCGCGCGGGAGGAACGCCGTCTTATACGAACGACGCAGCCGCTCCCGACAATGTGCCGGGAGCTTGGCTTGTGCTGTGCCAGAAAGGGCGCTTCGTGGCCGATTCCGGCAACCCCAACGAGAACATCCCCCTCACCGACGCCGGCGCGAACGCGAATGTGTACGACGCCAGCGCCATCACCGTCCTCGAGGGTCTGGACGCGGTCCGCAAGCGACCGGGTATGTACATCGGCTCGACCGGTGAGCGCGGTCTGCACCACCTTGTGTACGAGGTCGTCGACAACGCGGTCGACGAGGCGCTCGCCGGCCACGCGGACACCATCGACGTCACGATCCTCGCCGATGGCGCGGTGCGCGTGATCGACAACGGCCGTGGCATCCCCGTGGGCATCCACCCCGTCGAGAAGAAGCCGGCCGTCGAGGTCGTACTGACCGTGCTGCACGCGGGCGGCAAGTTCGGCGGCGGCGGCTACTCCGTCTCCGGCGGTCTGCACGGTGTCGGCGTCTCCGTGGTGAACGCGCTGTCGCACAAGCTCGCCGTCGAGATCAAGACGGACGGTTACCGCTGGACGCAGGAGTACAAGGCGGGTGCCCCGACCGCGCCGCTCGAGCGCCACGAGGCCACGACGGACACCGGCACCGCGGTCACGTTCTGGGCCGACCCCGACATCTTCGAGACCACCGAGTACTCCTTCGAGACGCTGTCGCGGCGCTTCCAGGAGATGGCCTTCCTCAACAAGGGCCTGACGATCAAGCTCACCGACGAGCGCGAGTCGGCGAAGGCCGTGACCGGCGCGGACACCGCCGACGCCGCGGACGACGGCCAGGCCATGTCGGTCACGTACCACTACGAAGGCGGCATCGTCGACTTCGTGAAGTACCTCAACTCGCGCAAGGGCGAGATGATCCACCCCACGATCATCTCCCTCGAGGCAGAGGACTCGGACAAGGCGCTGTCGCTCGAAGTGGCGATGCAGTGGAACTCGCAGTACAGCGAGGGTGTCTACTCGTTCGCGAACATCATCCACACGCACGAGGGCGGTACCCACGAAGAGGGCTTCCGGGCCGCGATGACCTCGCTGATCAACAAGTACGCGCGCGACAAGAAGCTGCTCCGTGAGAAGGACGACAACCTCACGGGTGACGACATCCGCGAGGGTCTGACCGCGATCATCTCGGTCAAGCTGGCCGAGCCGCAGTTCGAGGGCCAGACCAAGACCAAGCTGGGCAACACCGAGGCCAAGACCTTCGTACAGAAGGCGGTCTACGAGCACCTGGCCGACTGGCTGGACCGCAACCCCAACGAGGGCGCGGACATCGTCCGCAAGTCCATCGCCGCGGCCACCGCGCGCGTGGCGGCCCGCAAGGCGCGTGACCTCACCCGCCGCAAGGGGCTGCTCGAGTCCGCCTCGCTGCCGGGCAAGCTCTCCGACTGCCAGTCGAACGACCCCGCCAAGTGCGAGATCTTCATCGTCGAGGGTGACTCCGCCGGCGGTTCGGCCAAGTCCGGCCGTAACCCGCAGTACCAGGCGATCCTCCCGATCCGAGGCAAGATCCTCAACGTCGAGAAGGCGCGGATCGACAAGATCCTGCAGAACCAGGAGATCCAGGCGCTGATCTCGGCCTTCGGCACCGGAGTCCACGAGGACTTCGACATCGAGAAGCTCCGCTATCACAAGATCATCCTGATGGCGGACGCCGACGTCGACGGCCAGCACATCAACACCCTGCTGCTGACCTTCCTGTTCCGCTTCATGCGGCCGCTGGTCGAGGCGGGTCACGTCTACCTGTCGCGCCCGCCGCTCTACAAGATCAAGTGGACCCGGGACGACTTCCAGTACGCGTACTCGGACCGCGAGCGCGACGCCCTGATCGAGCTCGGCCGCCAGGCCGGCAAGCGCATCAAGGACGACTCGGTCCAGCGCTTCAAGGGTCTCGGTGAGATGAACGCCGAGGAGCTGCGCATCACGACCATGGACCAGGAGCACCGCGTGCTCGGCCTGGTCACGCTGGACGACGCCGCGCAGGCCGACGACCTGTTCTCGGTCCTGATGGGCGAGGACGTGGAAGCACGCCGCTCGTTCATCCAGCGCAATGCCAAGGACGTCCGCTTCCTCGACATCTGAGTCGGTCACGTACCGCTTCGAAAGGATCTTGAACGGCCATGGCCGACGAGACAGCTCCCATTTCTTCTGATTCCGGCCTCCCCGGTGAGGGCGAAGTCGCGATGCGCATCGAGCCCGTCGGGCTCGAGACGGAGATGCAGCGCTCCTACCTCGACTACGCGATGTCCGTCATCGTGTCCCGCGCGCTGCCGGACGTACGGGACGGTCTGAAGCCCGTCCACCGCCGCGTCCTGTACGCGATGTACGACGGCGGGTACCGGCCCGAGAAGGGCTTCTACAAGTGCGCCCGCGTCGTCGGCGACGTCATGGGCAACTACCACCCGCACGGCGACACCTCGATCTACGACGCGCTGGTCCGCCTCGCGCAGCCGTGGTCGATGCGGATGCCGCTGGTGGACTCCAACGGCAACTTCGGCTCCCCGGGCAACGACCCGGCGGCCGCCATGCGCTACACCGAGTGCAAGATGGCGCCGCTGTCGATGGAGATGGTCCGCGACATCGACGAGGAGACCGTCGACTTCACGGACAACTACGACGGGCGCTCCCAGGAGCCGACCGTCCTGCCGGCCCGCTTCCCGAACCTGCTGATCAACGGCTCCGCCGGTATCGCGGTCGGTATGGCCACCAACATCCCGCCGCACAACCTGCGCGAGGTCGCGGCCGGTGCCCAGTGGTACCTGGAGAACCCCGAGGCCTCCCACGAGGAGCTCCTGGACGCGCTGATCGAGCGCATCAAGGGCCCCGACTTCCCGAGCGGCGCCCTCGTCGTCGGCCGCAAGGGCATCGAGGAGGCGTACCGCACGGGCCGTGGCTCCATCACGATGCGCGCGGTCGTCGCGGTCGAGGAGATCCAGGCCCGCCAGTGCCTGGTGGTCACGGAGCTTCCGTACCAGGTCAACCCGGACAACCTCGCGCAGAAGATCGCCGACCTCGTGAAGGACGGCAAGGTCGGCGGCATCGCCGACGTCCGCGACGAGACCTCTTCGCGTACGGGCCAGCGCCTCGTGATCGTGCTCAAGCGCGACGCGGTCGCCAAGGTCGTCCTGAACAACCTGTACAAGCACACGGACCTGCAGACCAACTTCGGCGCCAACATGCTGGCCCTGGTCGACGGCGTCCCGCGCACCCTCTCCCTGGACGCGTTCATCCGCCACTGGGTGACGCACCAGGTCGAGGTCATCGTCCGGCGCACCAAGTTCCGGCTGCGCAAGGCCGAGGAGCGCGCCCACATCCTGCGCGGCCTGCTGAAGGCCCTGGACGCCATCGACGAGGTCATCGCGCTGATCCGGCGCAGCGACACGGTCGACATCGCGCGTACGGGCCTGATGGAACTGCTCTCGATCGACGAGATCCAGGCCAACGCCATCCTCGAGATGCAGCTGCGCCGGCTCGCCGCCCTGGAGCGCCAGAAGATCGTCGCCGAGCACGACGAGCTCCAGGCGAAGATCAACGAGTACAACGCGATCCTCGCCTCGCCCGAGCGCCAGCGCCAGATCATCAGCGAGGAACTGGCCGCGATCGTCGACAAGTTCGGCGACGACCGCCGCTCCGCCCTGGTGCCCTTCGACGGCGACATGTCCATGGAGGACCTGATCGCCGAGGACGACATCGTCGTCACGATCACCCGCGGCGGCTACATCAAGCGGACCAAGACCGAGGACTACCGCTCGCAGAAGCGCGGCGGCAAGGGCGTACGCGGGACGAAGCTCAAGGAAGACGACATCGTCGACCACTTCTTCGTCTCCACCACGCACCACTGGCTGCTGTTCTTCACCAACAAGGGCCGGGTGTACCGGGCGAAGGCGTACGAACTGCCCGATGCGGGCCGTGACGCGCGCGGTCAGCACGTGGCAAATCTTCTGGCCTTCCAGCCGGACGAGCAGATCGCCGAGATCCTGGCGATCCGGGACTACGACGCGGTCCCCTACCTGGTCCTCGCGACCAAGTCGGGCCTGGTCAAGAAGACCTCGCTCAAGGACTACGACTCGCCTCGTTCGGGCGGTGTCATCGCCATCAACTTGCGTGAGACGGACGACGGTTCGGACGACGAGCTGATCGGCGCCGAGCTGATCTCCGCCGAGGACGATCTGCTGCTCATCAGCAAGAAGGCCCAGTCGATCAGGTTCACCGCAACGGACGATGCGCTGCGCCCGATGGGCCGCGCGACCTCGGGCGTCAAGGGAATGAGCTTCCGCGAAGGCGATGAACTCCTCTCGATGAATGTCGTCCGGCCCGGTACGTTCGTGTTCACCGCAACCGATGGTGGGTACGCGAAGCGGACCGCCGTCGACGAGTACCGCGTCCAGGGTCGCGGCGGCCTGGGTATCAAGGCCGCCAAGATCGTGGAGGACCGTGGCTCGCTCGTCGGCGCGCTGGTGGTCGAGGAGCTCGATGAGATCCTCGCCATCACCCTGGGCGGCGGTGTGATTCGTACGCGAGTCAACGAGGTCAGGGAGACGGGCCGTGACACCATGGGCGTCCAACTGATCAACCTGGGCAAGCGCGATGCCGTGGTCGGTATCGCTCGTAACGCCGAGGCCGGGCGCGAGGCGGAGGAAGTCGACGGGGCCGACGACGAGTCGGCTGTGTCGGCCGAGTCGGCCGAGGGTGAGACGGCCGCCGGCACGGACGAGGGCACGGCGCCCGAGACCGAGTAGCGCGAGGAGTGCAGGACGTGAGTGGAGCCACGGGCGCCGGAAAGAACGGACCCGGACCGGAAGGCGGCCGTGGCCCCGCCGAGTCTGAGCACGCAGCGCAGGGGGGGACAGTGACGGATACGCGAGGGCCCCAGGCATACGCCTCCGAGCCTCAGTCCGAGTACGCCGCCGGGCCCCTGCCCGGTGAGCGTCAGCCGAACGGGCCGGCCGGTCCCTATCACCCGCCGCAGGCCTACCCGGCGCCTCCCGAGGGTGCCGTACGCCGTGCGCGGACCGGCGCACGTACGACGCCGCGCACGCGCAAGGCGCGGCTGCGGGTCGCGAAGGCCGATCCGTGGTCGGTGATGAAGGTCAGCTTCCTGCTCTCCATCGCCCTGGGCATCTGCACGATCGTCGCTGCGGCCGTCCTGTGGATGGTCATGGACGCCATGGGCGTCTTCTCCACGGTCGGCGGGACGATCTCGGAGGCCACGGGGTCCAACGAGTCGAACGGCTTCGACCTTCAGGCGTTCCTCTCCCTGCCCCGGGTTCTGATGTTCACCTCGATCATCGCGGTGATCGATGTGGTCCTCGCCACGGCGCTCGCCACGCTCGGAGCGTTCATCTACAACCTCTCCGCCGGTTTCGTGGGCGGCATCGAGCTCACGCTCGCGGAGGACGAGTAGTCGCCTCCAGCTGGGCCGGTTCTATCGATTTTGGGACTGGGCGCGTCGTGCGCTAATCTTCAGAGGTCAGCGCGCGGGACACACCCCCGCAAAGCGCGGCGGGGCTATAGCTCAGTTGGTTAGAGCGCATCCCTGATAAGGATGAGGCCACAGGTTCAAATCCTGTTAGCCCCACATACGAGAAGACCCTCAGTCGATCATGACTGGGGGTCTTTGACGTCTACGGCTGACATCAGTGGCCGTCTGGAACCAAGACACTGCGCCGAGGTGGTGAATGCTCGTGTTCTCAGCCGGAAGCACCGTGGTCCTTGAAGCGATCCTGTTGACCGCGGTCGCCGTAGTCGCTCTGGCAGTCGTCTGGGTCCAGAGGAGGCGCAGGCGCTAGCCGATCAGCGGACGTTGACGTCGCGTCGTGCGTCACCGGTGCGCCCGAGGGCTTCCTCCGTGGCGTCGCCGGGCTGGTGCCGGCGGAAACGGAGGCGCGCGTCGGGTTCCGAGGTGACGGACGGTCTCGGGGACCGTGCTGTGGTCCGGTCGTCAGCCGGGCAGCGTGCTGTGCCGTGCTGCTACAAGCGCCTTCGATCAGGTGGAGCGCAGCCTCGGTGAGGCCGGGCTACCGGGAGCGGTGGGGCGGCCCTTTCCTCGTAATGAGCTGGAAGGGCTGCGTACCGCTTGGCGCATTGCTCTGGTGAGCGGATGTCGGCACAACGGGGGTCGGTCGTTCAGGTCTTGCTTCTCCCTGCCTGCGTACGTTCTCTGGGGCGGCGCTTCGTATCGCTCTGCGTTCTTGAGCTTCGCGAGCGGTGACGAAGATCAGGGCCGGTACTGCTACGAGGGTGAAGGCCACCCGCGGTCCGGCCAGTTGTTGCCAAGTGGTTCACCAGGCTGCTGAACAAGGTCCGCGCCGGCCCGAGGGCCGGGGGCTCGTTCTGCTGAGCCGTCCTCTTTGTACTTCTTTGCACTTCTCAGGGGAAGTGACTTTCCTTCCCCATTTCTCGCCGTCAAGTCCCTCGGCTACGGCCGACATCAGTAGCTGACGTCAACGGCAGCGATTCGAGCTTCAGTCGTCAGTCACTGCTGTGGTGCTGCAGGTGGCCGGCTGCCGAGTTCGTCTCGTACGTGCCGGCCGCAGTCTCTTCGTTCAGCAGGTGCGGCTCACGGGTGTCGGCCCGGTGGCGGGCTTCGGCGCGGGGGATCTTGAAGCTGCGGGACGAGGGCGAGCTGCCGTGTGCTTCGGCGCGGATGCGCTGCTTCATCGTCGGCGGTAGCGACAGGTCGTACGGTCGCGCGGCGAGCGGGGCCGGCACGGGGTGCGCGGCCGGGGTGCTCGTCGCCGGGTTGCCGGCGTCGGTCTGCTGCGGTACGGCCGCGGCGGCCTGGGTGGTGATGAGCCCCAGGGAGGCGAAGAACGCGAGAAGCGCGCTGACGAGCGCGGACCACAGACGCGTGGCCTTGGTGGCAGCCATGATTTTTCCCTTTCGGATCGGTCGGTCGAGCGGTCGTCCGTCCCCGTTCGGGTCGGACGATTTGCGTACTTTCCTCATGATGTGTACGCAGGACTCGGAGTGGGGGAGCCGCCGCCGTGATTCGCCGATCTTCGGATTAACACCACCCGTTCGGAGTCATGCGGGCCCTTTTGGTCCCCGAGAGTGCGCTTTTGCCCCCGCGAGGGGTGAAAGCGGCGAACGTCACAAGGTGGCGCGGGGGTGTCCCCGCCGGCTTCGGCAGGGCTCTTTCGCAGGTCGACTGCGGTGTGGAGGGCGGGAGTTGGGTGCGCCATGAGGGCGTCGGGCGGCCATCCCCGGTGTGTATAGTCGGGCGCCAGAAGGTCCCCTACGTCAAGGAAAGACGAGGTAGCGCGGTGAAGAAGCTTCTCCTGGTCGCACTGGCCGCCATCGGCGGGCTCCTCGTGTACCGCCAGATCCAGGCGGATCGCGCCGAGCAGGATCTGTGGACGGAGGCGACTGACTCCGTGCCCACCGGTTCGTGAGCCATATACGTCTCTTTGCACTTGCCCCGGTCGCAGCTTGCGGCCGGGGCTTTGTGTTGCGTGGTGTGCAGTTGTGTGCTCAGTGTGACTACGAGCCGTTCTCTCGTGGTCACTGACTGTCCCTTTTGTTCGCTTGAGTGAATCTTTCGGTTGCGCATGTGAACGGGCCGGGTGCAGGGCCGATCTGCCGGCGGTGCTTCGGCATGCGCTGACAGTGCCGTGGGCGTCGCGGCAGGATGAGACCGGCCCGGGCGAAGACGAGGAGCACGGTGACGATGCGGCGTGGCAGCAGACGTACGGCGGTAGTGGCGGTGGCCTTGGGCGCCGCGGTGGTGCTGCACACGCAGACGGCAGCCGCGGAACCCTATCCGTACGGCTTCCCGGACGGGACGCGGAACGTCGAGGGCGCGAGCGGGCCGGGCGGGGCTCCGACGCTGGCCGCCGACGAGACGTATCGCAGCACCATCGCCGCCGGGCAGAAGCTGCACTACCGCGTTGAGCTCGATGCCGGCTCGGCCGCGTATGTCTCGGCGGTGGCGCTGCCCCGGCTCGATGACCGGGTGGCCTTCGGGGACGGCCTCGAGCTGTGGCTCGAGAACGCGGACGGCGGGCGGTGCGGGTCCGACTCCAGTGGGTTCGGGTCCGCCGACTATCCGCGGCCGCTGGTGGCCTCCGTGGAGCGGCTGGTCGAGCAGGGCAGTACGCGGTGCCAGGCGGCCGGGACGTACACCGTGGTCGTCGGGCGCGAGGAGGGTGGCAGAGCGGCCTCGCGCGAGTCCTGGGACCTGGAGCTGGACTTCGTCAACGAGCCCGCGCTGAAAGGCGCGTCACCGAGCGCCACGCCTTCGGCGGCCGCGCCGGGGGCCGGTTCGCTGCCGGAGGGGACGGCGAAGGAGCGGCAGGGCGGTACGAGCTTCCATGACGCGGCCGCCATCGGGGCGGGTGCCTGGCGGGGGCGGGTCGAGCCCGGGCGGACGCTCTTCTACAAGGTGCCTGTCGACTGGGGGCAGCGGCTCGCGGCCGAAGCGGAGCTCACCGGGACGGGCGGCAAGGGGGCGGTCGGGGCGGCGCTGCGGCTCGGGCTGCACAATCCCGCCCGGGCGGAAGTGACCGCCGAGCAGCCCACTTTGAGCGGTACGGGGGTCACGGCCGCGCTCGAGGGGGTGCCGGCGGTGGCGTACGAGAACCGGCTTGCGTCCGCTCCCAAGGTCAAGGGGATGCGTTTTGCGGGGGCGTACTACCTGCAGGTGACGCTGAGTCCGGAGCTTGCGGAGAAGTACGGGGACAAGCCGCTGGATGTGACGCTGCGGGTCGGCGTGGAAGGGGCGGCCTCGGACGGGCCGCCGTACGCCGGTGATCCGGGGATCTTCCAGGTCGAGGGCCAGGACGGACAGGCCGGAGGCGTCGGGCAGGGCACCGGGCGGGACGGCGGGATGCAGGCCGTGGCCGCGGTGGGGATCGGTCTGGGCACGGCGCTGGTGCCTGTCTCTTA
>NZ_JAAKZW010000240.1 GCF_011044995.1 Streptomyces mesophilus
GGCGGGGTCGCGAGCTCCGGCCCCGGCCGCGCTGCGGCCGCGTTCCGTACGTGGACCGCGAGCACCTCCGCTCCTCGCAGGTGCGCGGCCTCCATGGCCCACTCCAGGGCGGCCAGGCTGTGGTCTGAACCGTCGACTGCTGCGATCACTGGCGCGTAGCTGCTCATACCGCCAGCGTCCTGCGCGGGAGGTCACCGCGGCAGGGACGAAAGGCCCTTGTCCGAAGGTTGGACCAAGATCCAAACGTCACCCGCGGCGGCCCACGGTCCGACCACCCCTCTCAGCCCGGAATCACCTCGATACGCCCGCCGTCCGCCAGATACTTCGGCAGATACGGCAGCTCCGTGTCCACGGGGAAGTCCTGCCCGTGCGCCAGACTCGCCAGCGCGAGTGGACCGAGCGCGAGCTGGGCGCGCGGGGCCGTGGAGTCGCCCCAGTAGCGGGCGTGCTCCTTGAGCGCCTCGGCCAGGGCCTTGGCGAACTTCTCGTGGTCGCGGGCGAGGAACCGGTGGAAGAGCGCGACCGGCTGGTACTCGATCGCGTTGACGTACTCCACGGGAGCGCGGGTCACCGCGTCACCGTGCGAAGCGTCGATGGTGGCGAGCAGCTTCTCCACCACGTCGTCCATGGGGCGGTCGTGGTCGAAATACGTCTGCAACGTGTCGATCCAGTGCAGCAGATACGTATCCGCGGTCGCGTCCTGCTTCAGGAGGTCGAGCGGCACCTGGCGCAGCCGCTGGATCCGGCCCCGTTCGCGGCAGATGACGGCGATGTAGAAGGCGTCGAGCCAGGCGCGGGCGTCCGCCGGCGGGTTCGACGGGAAGGCGGGCAGCGGGCGCTCCAGGTCCTCGCCCAGAGCGCAGGTCTGCGGTTCCGCTCCGGTGAACAGCGCGGAGCCGAGTTGTACGGAGGTGGCCCAGGCGTCCCAGGTGTCCGCGAGCGCCGCGTCCGGGTCGGCCGCGCAGTGTGCGTGGGCCAGCTCTACGAGCTTCGGGAAGGTCGCGGCGAGCGCCCCGGGGTCCTCGGGCAGACGGGCCGTCAACTCACCTGCGATGCACAGTAGTTCGGCCACTACCGGTGCCTGTGCCGCCGCGCGCCCACGCAGGCGCCCCTCTTCGTCGAGCCGCACCAGGGTCCGCAGCCGGGTGAGCAGCTCCGGCGGTGGCTCGATCGAGAAGGTCTTGGTGTCCTCGTCGATCGCGGTGAGGCAGGTGATCCGGCCCTTGTGCCACCAGTAGAGCCGCGGCGAGAGCGAACCGGGACCGTCCTCGTACGCCCCGAGCCCGTACTTCGCCAGATCGTTGATCGCCTCGGCCACCGAACCGTCGGCGAGGGGGTGGTACGCGATCAGATGCCGGGTCGGCACGACGAACAGCGCGCCCGCCTTCGGAAGGCTGCCCCCGGTCGCCTGGTGGTGCAGTTGGTCCAGGTACAGCGCGCGGCTCGCCACGAACGGCGAGTCCCCGTACACGGATTGGAGCACCGCACGCCCTTCGAGCGCGATCTCCTCGTGCGTGAAGGGCACCCGCAGCAGGTTGTCGTACGCCGCGTCCCACAACGCGTCCTCGTCCCCGACGCGTTCGACATCGCGGTCGGTGAGGATCCGTACGCTGGAGGGCTGGTCGAGGGCGTACGCGAAGACGAGCCCCTCGGCCGGCCGGCGGGTGTAGCGCATCGCCTGGAGCATGTCGCCGGTGAAGGAATCCTGCGGAAGCAGCCGTGTGTGCACGCCGCTCAGGATCTCCTCGCGGCTCTCGCCACCCGTTCCCGCCGACCTCAGGTTCGCGAAGTGCTGCTCGACCAGGGCCGGCCACTGCTCCTCGGGCGCCTGCCGGCACTTCTGCGCGAGATTGCGCAGCCCGTACGTCCCGTCCCGCAGGTGGGGCGCGGCGAGTTCACGCAGCCGCGCGGCCTGCGCCGGGCTGAGCATGGGGAGTTCGGGGTCGGGCACGCCGGGGTTCACATCCTCAGTCATCCGTACGACCTTACGAGGCATGGCAGTTGCGAAGACGGCGGGGTCCGGCGTGCGCATGACGAAAGGGCCCGCCGTTGGGGCAGCGGGCCCTTTCGTGGTGCCGAGGTCGGCAGGCGGCCCCGTCAGGCCACCGAGCCGATCCGGCCGGCCGGCTCCGCGGTGCCGTCGTGGTGGATCGGGGTGTGCGCGCCGGTGAGCGAGACCCCGCTGCCGCCGCGCCGCGATGCGACGATCTCGGCGGCGATGGACAGGGCCGTCTCCTCGGGCGTGCGCGCACCGAGGTCGAGGCCGATCGGCGAGCGCAGACGGTTGAGTTCGATCTCCGTGACGCCCACCTCGCGCAGCCGCTTGTTGCGGTCCTCGTGGGTGCGGCGTGAGCCCATCGCGCCGACGTAGGCGACGGGAAGCTTGAGTGCGTACTGAAGCAGCGGCACGTCGAATTTGGCGTCGTGGGTGAGCACGGCGAGCACCGTACGGCCGTCGACCTCCGTGCGCTCCAGGTACTTGTGCGGCCACTCGACGACGATCTCGTCCGCCTCGGGGAAGCGGGTCTTCGTGGCGAAGATGGGGCGCGCGTCGCACACGGTGACGTGGTAGCCGAGGAACTTGCCGACCCGTACCAGCGCGGACGCGAAGTCGATGGCGCCGAAGACGATCATGCGCGGGGCCGGGACCGAGGACTCGACGAGCAGCGTGAGCGGCCGGCCGCAGTGGGAGCCGTCCTCGCCGATGGAGACCGTCCCCGTCTTGCCGCCGTCGAGCATCGCGGAGGCCGAGGCCGCCGCCGTGCGGTCGAGTTCGGGGTGGCCGCCGAGGCCGCCTTCGTACGAGCCGTCGGGACGGACGAGCAGGGCGCGGCCCATGACCTCGGCCGGACCGTCCGTGATCCGCGCCACCGCGGCCGCCTCCCCCGTGGCGGCCGCGGACAGCGCAGCGGCGAACACTCCCCGTCCCGGAGCGTCCGCACGTACTGGGGTGACGAGGATGTCGATGATGCCGCCGCAGGTCAGACCGACCGCGAAGGCGTCCTCGTCGCTGTAGCCGAAGCGTTCGAGGACGGTCTCGCCGTCCTCCAGCGCCTGCATGCACAGGTCGTAGACGGCGCCTTCCACACACCCGCCGGAGACCGACCCGATCGCGGTGCCCTCGCTGTCGACGGCGAGAGCCGCTCCCGGTTGCCGGGGCCCGCTGCCGCTGACCGCCACGACGGTGGCGATCGCGAAGTCGCGTCCCTGCTCGACCCACCGGTTCAGCTCTTCGGCGATGTCCAGCATGTCGGTCTCCTAACGGGTGTGTGGAATCAAGGCGGAACTACTTGAGCCAGCCCTCGATGGCGTGCAGCGAGAAGAACGCCACGAAGATCACGGCCAGTGCCCACATGAGCCAGCCGATCTCCCGCACCTTGCCCTGCACGGCCTTGATGAGGACGTGCGCGATGATGCCCGCCGCGATACCCGCGGTGATCGAGTAGGTGAAGGGCATCAGGACGGTGGTGAGGAACACCGGGATGGACACCGACTGGTCGTTCCAGTCGATGTGCTTGGCGGTGGACATCATCATCGAGCCGATGACGACCAACGCGGCGGCCGCCACCTGGGTGGGGATGGCCTGGGCGAGCGGGGTGAAGAACAGGCACAGCGCGAAGCCGAGACCCGTGATGACGCTGGCGAAGCCGGTGCGCGCACCGTCGCCGACGCCCGCGGTGGACTCGACGAACACGGTCTGGCCGGAGGCTCCGGCCACACCGCCGACGATGCCGCCGGCGCCGTCGATGGCCAGGGCCTTGTTGAGGCCCGGCATCTTGCCGTCCTTGTCGGCGAGTCCGGCCTGCTGGCCGATGCCGATGATGGTGCCGATGGCGTCGAAGAAGCCCGCGAGGACCAGGGTGAAGACGATGACGCCGACGGTAATGGCGCTGATGTCCCCGATACCGCTGAAGGAAACCTCACCGAACAGACCGAAGTCCGGCGACGAGACGAGGTGACCGAAGTCGAGCGTCGGGGCGTTGATGCCCCAGTCCGCCACCTTCAGACCGGCGACCTGGTGGACGATCGCCGCGAAGACGCTGCCGCCGACGATGCCGATGAGGATCGCGCCCGGGACCTTGCGGACCAGGAGGGCGAAGATCAGCAGCACGGTGACCGCGAAGCAGACGACCGGCCAGCCGACGAGCTTGTCGTCGAGACCCAGCTGGATGGGCTTGCCGTACATGGCACCGGGCTCGGACGGCATCGAGGTGACGAAGCCGGCCTGGACGAGACCGATGAGGGTGACGAAGAGGCCGATGCCCATGGTGATCGCGTGCTTGATCGCCAACGGGATGGCATTCATGATCATTTCGCGCATACCGGTGATCACCAACAGCACGATGATGCCGCCGTAGATGATGCACATGGCCATCGCGTTGCCCCACGTCATCTGTGGGGCGACCTGGAAGGCCATCACGGCCGAGACGCTGAGTCCGGCCGCGAGAGCGAGCGGGACGTTACCGAGGAAGCCCATCACGATGGTGGTGACCGCGGCGGCCAGGGCCGTCGCCGTGATGAGCTGGGACACGCTGAGTTGGGCACCCGTGACGTCCTTGGCGCCGCTCAGGATGATCGGGTTCAGGAGGATGATGTACGCCATCGCCATGAAGGTGGTGATGCCGCCGCGCACCTCCCGGCCGACGGTCGAACCGCGCTGGGATATCCGGAAGTACCGGTCGAGCCAGTTCCCACCGGAGGGTGGAGGAGTCGAGCCCCGTCCCGAGTCATCGGGTTCGGAGACCTTCGGCTCTGTGTACTGCTGGGTCATGGTGCCTACTCCCAAGGTTCATAGGGGCACCCGCATGCGATCTGCGAGATTTGGGATTGCTCTGGGCTGCACGACCCGGGGGACGGCCCGAGGCGAACGGGGAGTTCTTTTGGCTTCCGCGAGCGGTGCGGGTGCCGGTGCTACGGGTTGGGAGTGTCTGGCTGCTGCCGGAAGACTTGACCTATGACTTCTCGGCAACTCCATGGCCCGGAGCGGGGGTTGGGCGACCTGTTGTACGAGTCGGCTTCACCCCGGTGGGAGGGCAGGGGCCGGCGGCGGGAACCGCCGGACCCCTCCGCCCCTTGGCGCGTCACGTACCGGTGATGTGCTCCGGACGCACCGGCGTCTTGTTGAGCTCCAGACCCGTCGCGTTCCGGATCGCCGCGAGGACGGCCGGAGTCGAGGAGAGGGTCGGGGCCTCGCCGATCCCGCGGACGCCGTACGGCGCCTTCGGGTCGGCCATCTCGATGTAGTCGACCGGGATGGTCGGGGTGTCGAGGATGGTCGGGAGGAGGTAGTCCGTGAAGGAGGGGTTGCGCACCTTCGCGGTCTTGGGGTCGACGATGATCTCTTCCATCACCGCGACGCCCAGGCCCTGGGTGGTGCCACCCTGGATCTGGCCGACGACGGAGAGCGGGTTGAGCGCCTTGCCGACGTCCTGGGCGCAGGCCAGTTCGATGACCTTGACCAGGCCGAGCTCGGTGTCCACCTCGACGACCGCGCGGTGCGCGGCGAAGGCGTACTGGACGTGGCCGCGGCCCTGTCCGGTGACGCGGTCGAAGGCCTCGGTGGGCTGGTGGCGCCACTCCTCCTCGACCGAGACGACCTCGTCCTCGAGGACGTCCACGATGGAGGCGAGGACCTCACCGGCGTTGGTGACGACCTTGCCGCCCTCGAGGTTGAGCTCCTCGGTCGCCCACGCGGGGTGGTACGAGCCGAACTTGCGCCGGCCGATCTCGAAGACCTGCTCGCGGACGAGCTCGCAGGAGTTCTTGATGGCGCCGCCGGTCATATACGTCTGGCGGCCCGCGGAGGTCGAACCGGCCGAGCCCACCTGGGTGTCGGCGGGGTGGATGGTGACCTGCTGGACACCGAGCTCGGTACGGGCGATCTGCGCGTGGATGGTCACGCCGCCCTGGCCGACCTCGGCCATCGCGGTGTGCACCACGGCGACGGCCTCACCGTTGATGACCTGCATGCTGATCTTGGCGGTCGAGTAGTCGTCGAAGCCCTCGGAGAAGCCGACGTTCTTGATGCCGACCGCGTAGCCGATACCGCGGACGACGCCCTCGCCGTGCGTGGTGTTGGACAGACCGCCCGGCAGCGCGCGGACGTCCGCGCCCTCGCTGGACTCCCACTGACGCTCGGGCGGCAGCGGACGGGACTTGACGCGACGCAGCAGCTCGGCGACCGGGGCGGGGGACTCGACCGGCTGCCCGGTCGGCATGATCGTCCCCTCCTCCATGGCGTTGAGCTGCCGGAACTCCACCGGGTCCATGCCCAGCTTCGCCGCCAGCTTGTCCATCTGCGCCTCGTACGCGAAGCACGCCTGGACCGCGCCGAAGCCGCGCATGGCGCCGCAGGGCGGGTTGTTGGAGTAGAGGCCGATCGCCAGGATGTCGACGTTGTCGATGACGTACGGGCCGACCGAGAGGGACGAGGCGTTGCCGACGACCGATGCCGTGGACGACGCGTAGGCGCCGCCGTCGAGCACGATCTTGCACTTCATGTGCGTGAGCTTGCCGTCCTTGGTGGCGCCGTGCTCGTAGTAGAGCTTCGCCGGGTGCCGGTGGACGTGGCCGAAGAAGGACTCGGTCCGGTTGTAGACCATCTTGACCGGCTTGCCGGTGCGCAGCGCCAGGACCGAGGCCTGGATCTGCATCGAGATGTCCTCGCGGCCGCCGAACGCGCCGCCGACGCCGGACATCGTCATCCGCACCTTCTCCTCGGGCAGGCCGAGGCAGGGTGCGATCTGCTTGAGGTCCGAGTGCAGCCACTGGGTGGCCACGTACAGGTCGATGCCGCCGTCCTCGGCGGGCACGGCGAGGCCGGACTCCGGGCCGAGGAAGGCCTGGTCCTGCATGCCGAAGGTGTACTCGCCCTTGACGATGAAGTCGGCCTTCTTGGCCGCCTCTTCGGCGTTGCCGCGCTGGATCGGCTGGTGGTGCACGATGTTCGGGTGCGGCACGAACGGGGCGTGGTGGTCGTCCCGGTTCTCGTGCACGAGGATCGCGTCGGGCGCGGTCGCCGAGGCCTCATCGGTGATGAGGGGCAGCTCGCGGTACTCGATCACGATCTTCGCGGCGGCGCGGCGCGCGGTCTCCGGGTGGTCGGCGGCCACGAGGGCGACCGGCTCACCGTGGTGACGGACCTTGCCGTACGCCAGGATCGGGGTGTCCTGGAACTCCATGCCGTAGTTCTTCGCGGCCGGCATGTCGTCGGCGGTCAGGACGGCGTAGACGCCGTCCATCTTGAGCGCCTCGGAGGTGTCGATCGACACGATCTCGGCGTGCGCGACCGTGGAGCGCAGGGTCTGGCCCCACAGCATGTCCTCGTGCCACATGTCCGAGGAGTACGCGAACTCGCCGGTGACCTTGAGGGTGCCGTCGGGGCGCAGCGTGGACTCGCCGATGCCGCCCTGGTTGTACTTCTGGGTGACGTTGGTGGGTGCGCCAGTGGTGGTGCCAGCCATGATCAGACCGCCTCTTCCTGACGGGCGGCCGCCAGGCGGACCGCGTCCAGGATCTTCTCGTAACCGGTGCAGCGGCAGAGGTTGCCGGAGAGCGCCTCGCGGATGTCGCCGTCCGACGGCGACGGGTTGCGCTCGAGCAGCTCGTCGGCCGCGACCAGGAGACCGGGGGTGCAGAAACCGCACTGGACGGCGCCGGCGTCGATGAACGCCTGCTGGATCGGGGAGAGTTCACCGCCCTCACCGGTCTGGCCGTCGGTGCCCTTGGCCTGCCACTGGCGGGCCTGCTGGAGGTCGGTGCCGCCGCAGACGGAGCCGCACGCACCGCCCGGGTGGGAGTCCTCGCGGTGCTTGGCGTAGTCCGCCAGGCCCTCGACGGTGACGACCTCGCGGCCCTCTACCTGACCGGCCGCGACGAGACAGGAACAGACCGGGACGCCGTCGAGGCGGACCGTACAGGACCCGCATTCGCCCTGCTCACAGGCGTTCTTCGAACCCGGAAGCCCCATGCGCTCGCGCAGGACGTACAGAAGGCTCTCGCCCTCCCAGACGTCGTCGGCTTCCTGCTGACGGCCGTTGACCGTGAAATTGACGCGCATCGTTACGCCGCCCCTTCAAGCGTGCGGCCCTCGCCGCGGTACGACTCCCAGGTCCACATCAGGTTGCGGCGGGCCATGACACCGACCGCGTGGCGGCGGTAGTTCGCCGTGCCGCGCACGTCGTCGATAGGGTTGCAGGCACCCGACGCGAGCGTCGCGAACTGCTTCGCGATGGACGGGGTGATGATCTTGCCGCTGTCCCAGAAGCCGCCCTCTTCGAGCGCCGCGTTCAGGAACTCCTCGGCCGCCTTGGCACGGACCGGGGTCGGAGCCGCGGAGCCGATGCCGGTGCGCACCGTGCGGGTCGACGGGTGCAGCGCCAGACCGAAGGCGCAGACCGCGATGACCATCGCGTTACGGGTACCGACCTTGGAGAACTGCTGGGGGCCGTCCGCCTTGGGGATGTGGATGGCCTTGATCAGCTCGTCCTGCTCGAGCGCGTTGCGCTTGACGCCCTTGTAGAACTCGTCGATCGGGATGAGCCGCGAGCCACGGGCCTGCGACTCGACCTCGACGTCGGCGCCCGAGGAGAGCAGCGCCGGGTGCGAGTCACCGGCCGGCGAGGCGCAGCCGAGGTTGCCGCCGACGCCGCCGCGGTTGCGGATCTGCGGGGAGGCCACGGTGTGCGAGGCGAGCGCGAGGCCCGGCAGCTCGGTCCGCAGGTTCTCCATGATCTTCGTGTACGGGACGGAGGGGCCGAGGGCGACCTTCTCCTCGCCGACGTGCCACTCGTTCAACTCGGTGATCCGGTTGAGGTCGAGCAGGTACTCAGGGCGACGGTGGTCGAAGTTGATCTCGACCATGACATCGGTGCCACCCGCAATCGGCACAGCTGTGGGGTGCTCAGCCTTCGCGGCGAGCGCCTCCTCCCAGCTGGCGGGGCGAAGGAAGTCCATGGGTGCGGCTCTCTTCTACGTCTCGGGTCGTTCTGAGGGTCTTTTCGAGCCAGGGGACCGAAGTCCCTACCCCGACTCGTTCACGTGCTGTTAACGCGGAATAGCGCAAGTACACCGCCGGGACCTTCGTCCCGGTCAGTCACCGAAACCATGAAGGAGTTCGCTGGTCGTCGGGTTCATCTTGTAGATTCGTATGAAGAGCGGGCCCCACCGGCCCCATTGGTTTCCTTGGAAACCGCCTTCACTCGGACGAGCGACAAGATTCAAGCCAGGACAGCGGAGAGGTACGACATGCGGCTGCGCGCCCTTCTGGAGACCGACGTGCTCGGGCTGCGGCTTCTCGGCGGCGAGGACGAGCTGGACCGCACCGTCCGCGGCGTGATGACCACGGATCTGCGCGATCCGAGCCGCTATCTCTCGGGCGGTGAGCTGGTGCTCACCGGCCTGGCGTGGCGGCAGTCGGCCGAGGATTCCGAGCCGTTCGTGCGGATCCTCGCCTCGACCGGCGTCGCGGCGCTCGCGGCCGGTGAGGCCGAGCTCGGCGACATCCCCGACGATCTGGTCGAGGCCTGCGTCCGCCACCGCCTGCCGCTCTTCGCGGTCAACGAGCGGGTGGCCTTCGCGACCATCACCGAATATGTCGTACGGCAGGTCTCGGGCGAGCGCGCCGGCGACCTCGCGGCCGTGGTGGACCGCCACCGCCGCCTGATGACCTCCGGCCCGGCGGGCGGCGGCCCGGACGTGGTGCTCGACCTGCTCGGCACCGACCTCGATCTGCGCGCGTGGGTGCTCTCCCCCGCGGGCCGCCCCATCGCGGGCTCCCGCTCGGCCGGCGAACCGCTGTCCACCGAGGTGTGCACGGCGCTCGCGGCCGAGCATCTGGCCGCCATCCGTACGGGCCGGCGTGGCCCGCACCGTGTGAATGTCCAGGGCTCCACCTACTCGCTCTTCCCGATCCACAGCAGCGGCCGTGGCGCGGCCGCCGCCTCCCGTGACGTACGCGAGACGGTGCTCTCGGACTGGCTGCTCGCGGTCGAGGCGGACGCGGGCGACTGGCCCGAGGAGCGGCTCGACCTGCTGCAGGGCGTCACCCAGCTGATCTCCGTGGAGCGCGACCGCCGCGACGCGGCCCGCACGGTACGACGCCGGCTGGCCCAGGAGGTCCTCGAACTGGTGCAGACGGGCGCGGCCCCGGCCGAGATCGCGGCCCGGCTGCGCGTGGCCGCTCCCGTGCTGCTGCCCGGCCTGGGCGCGGCCCCGCACTGGCAGGTCGTCGTGGCCCGCGTCGAGTGGGACGGCGGCGACATCGAGGGCGGGCCGGTCGCCCAGTCGCTCCTCGAGGAGATTCTGGTCGACCCGACCGCGTCGGGGCCCGAGCCCTCGGACCGGATCGCGGTGGCGCACACCGGCGACGAGGCGATCGCCCTCGTACCGCTGCCGGCCGTGACACCGGACGACGGCCCGGAGCCCAACCTGATCGCCGACTCGCTGCTCGCCACGGTGCGTGAGCCGCTCGCGGCGGGCCTCTCGGACGACGGCCGCCTCACCCTCGGCGTCTCCGCCTCCGTGCACTCCGCCGACGGTCTGCGCGGCGCCCTGGAGGAGGCCCGGCACGCCCGCCGTGTCGCCGCCGCCCGCCCGGGCCGGGTCTGCGCGGCCGGCCACCAGGAGCTCGCTTCGCACGTGCTGCTGCTGCCGTTCGTGCCGGACGACGTGCGCCGCGCGTTCACGGCCCGGCTCCTCGACCCCCTGCGGGACTACGACCGCCGGCACCGCGCGGAGCTCATCCCGACCCTGGAAGCCTTCCTCGACTGCGACGGCTCCTGGACCCGCTGCGCCTCCCGCCTCCACCTGCACGTCAACACGCTGCGCTACCGCGTCGGGCGCATCGAGCAGCTGACGGGTCGTGACTTGTCGCGCCTGGAGGACAAGTTGGACTTCTTCCTGGCTCTGCGGATGAGCTGAGCGCGTGGCGCCCGTGAGCCGGGCGCGGTGGACGGGGCGGGTGCGGTGAACGCACCCGCCCCACGCGTATCGTGATCCGCTCAAGATTGTGAATTCCTTCACCTACCCCCTTGGCGCTTCGCCTGAATCCGTGCTGAGATGCCGCCACAGCTCAATGACGCGCTCCTGGGGAGGGGAATTGTGGCGGACACCGCCGTGTCTGGCTCGGATTCCGTATCGAAGTCCACGCGATCCACTGCGCAATCCACCGCTGAGTCCACTGCGAAGTCCACGCAAGCCACGCACCCGAAGGCTCCGGCACCACCCGGCACCGCCTCCCCCGACCCCACGCTGAAGCGCTCCGCCCTCCAGACCGCCGTCTGGCGTCTGCGCTCGCGCGGCTGCTGGACCGACGCGGCCGCGCTGCTCACCCCCGACTCCGCCGGCGCCGCACTCCAGCGCGCCTCCCTCCTGGTCGAGCGCTGTCTGTTCACGGAGCAGGGCTGGCCCGAGGCGGAGGACGCCCTGCGCAATGCCGAAGCTCTCGCGCAGGGCGACGACGAGCGCGGCGCCGCGGCCTGCGAGCGCGGTCACCTCGCTTACGCCTCAACGGTGTTGGGCGTCCGCGACCGAGCCGACGAGGCCCGCGCGGCGCTCGGCCGGGCCGCCGCCCTGCTCCACCCGAGCGCATCCGGCCGTCCCCTCCTGGACTTCCGCCGCGGCCTGATCGCCGAGCACATCGCGGACGCCCCGCAGGCCGCGCTCGCCGCATACCGCCGGGCGCACGCGGGTGCGGCCGCCCACGACGATCCCCTCCTCCTCTCGTTCACCTGGCGCCATCTCGCGGGCCTCGCCCTGCGCGACGGCGAACTGGCGGAGGCCCGCCACGGTTTCGCGGAGTCCCTTCGCATACGGGAGGAACTGGGCTACCTCGTCGGTACGGCCCCGGCGCTGGTCGCCCTCGCCGAGGCGGAACCGGACCCGACGGCCTCCCGCCTGCGCGCGGAGGCAGCCCGCCTCTTCCGCCTCCTGGGCGGCGTCCCGACCTGGCTGGCGGGCCAGTTCCCGGCGGATCCCGTCAAACCCAACCCGTCCGGCAACCTCTAGCCCCTGCGGCGATTGAGCAGATCCGAACGAAGTTCGGATGCCGGGGGCCCTGTCTCT
>NZ_JAAKZW010000241.1 GCF_011044995.1 Streptomyces mesophilus
TCCCACTCCCGCGAAGCCACCCCCACCTTCACCCCACCCGAGTGGCTCGTCAGGACGTTGGGGACGCTCAGGCCCAGTCCCGCGCCCGTTCCCTGGCCCGCTGTGTTCCGGGCCGCCGTTGCGATGACGTTGCCGCTCGTGATCGGGCTGGCCACCGATCACGTCGCGTACGGGGCGCTGGCGTCCATGGGCGCGCTGTCCGGGGTCATCGGTGACACCGCGTCCGCGTACCGGATGCGGGTCATCAACATCGCGATCCCCCAACTCTTCGGCGCCGTCGGGGTGTTGCTCGGCACGCTCGTCTACGGGCAGGGCTGGCTGGCCGTCGGGGTGATCACGCTGATCGCGCTCGTGTCGGGGATGATCTCGACGATCGGCGCCGTGGCCTCCGTATCGGGGCTGCTTCTGCTGCTCAACTCGATCATCGGGGCGGGTCTGCCCATGCCGGGTGAGTGGTGGCTCGCGCCGCTGCTCATGACCGGCGGCGGTCTGCTCGTCCTCCTGCTCGCGCTGCTCGCGTGGCCGCTGCGGCAGGGGAAGGCCGAGCGGACCGAGGTCGCCGGGGCCTACCGCCAGGCCGCCGCCCTGCTCGAGGCGGCGGGCGGGGACGCGGGAGCGTACGAGGACGCGCGGCAGGCCGTCACGCAGTCGCTCAACCAGAGTTACGACCTCGTGCTCGCCCGCCGCACCCGCGACCACGGCCGCAACCAGGACCTGGTCCGGCTCGTCACGCAGCTCAACGCCCTCACCCTGATCGTCGAGGCCGCCCCCGCCGCCCACCTGAGCGGCCGCCCGCTGCCGCCCGAGGTGGCCGACACGGTGCGCCGTCTCGCCGACGGCGTACAGGGCGGGGACCCCGAGCGGGTCGAACTCGATCTGCCGGACGCCGAGTCCACCGCGGGCCGCGCCGTCGAGCACGCCGTACGGCATGCGGCCGACGTGATCGCCGGCGAGGACCCGCACAACGTCGACGACCGCCTCGGCACCCCGGCCGCCCTCACCCAGCGCGCCCGCCGCGCCGCGCGGAACGTCTTCGTCTCCGCCGAGTCCTGGCGCTACGGAGTGCGCCTCGCGCTGTGCATCGGCATCGCGCAGGCGCTCGTCTCGCTGGTCGAGTTCGAGCGCTCGTACTGGGTCGCGCTCACCATCACCTTCGTGATGAAGCCCGACTTCGGGTCGGTGTTCTCGCGGGCGGTGATGCGCGCGGTCGGCACCGCCGCCGGTCTCCTGGTCGCCGCCGCGGTCCTCGCCGAGGTGCCGCGCGGCTGGTGGGACGTGCCGGTGCTGCTCGTCCTCGCCCCGCTCATCCCGGCCCTGACCCCGCGCGGATACGGGTACCAGACCGCCGCCATCACGCCCGTCATCCTGCTGCTGTCCGACACCATGAACCAGCAGGGCTTCGGCCTGGTCATGCCCCGCCTCTACGACAGCCTGATCGGGTGCGGGATCGCGCTCGTCGCCGGCTATCTGCTGTGGCCGGAGAGCTGGTCGACCCGGATCGGCGACCGGCTCGCGGACGCCGTGGCCGACACCGCCCGCTATGTCGAGACGGCCTTCCTCGACCCCGCCACCCCCGGCGTCCCGGACCCCGCGGCCCGCGCGCGGATGCGGCGCCGGCTGTACCGGGATCTGTCCTCCGTACGCTTGGAGTTCCAGCGCGCCCTCACCGAGCCGCCGCCCACCGGGCCCCGGGCCGCCGCATGGTGGCCGCTTGTCGTCGCGGTCGAGCGGGTGGTCGACGCGACGACCGCCGCACGTGTACGGATCCGGCACGGCGCACCCCGCCCCGCCCCCGAGGAATCGGCCGAACTCTGCCGTCACCTGGAGGAGTTGGCCGAGGGTCTGCGGGACACGGACACCCTGGAGGCGGTCTGCGTCCCGCTTCCGGAGGGCGACGACGACAGCGTCCTGGCCCCCCTGCGCCGCGAGATCCAGGCGACCCGCGCGATCGCCTCCCCTCAGACGGCCGACAAGACGGGCTGATCCGGGCCACAGCTCGGTGTGCGGTTCCCGATCGCGCGGGCGGGTGCTAGCCGAGCCTCGAAAGGAACGACCGCAGAGCCGAGTTGAACTCCTCGGGCCGCTCCAGGTTCGGCATATGGGCCGCGCCCTCCACCACGCACAGCGCCGAGTCCGGGAGCGCCGCGTGCATCGCCTCCGCGTCCGTGACCGGCGTGTACGCGTCGTCGCGGCCGACCACGACCAGGGCGGGGCAGGTGACGCGGGTCAACAGGTCCTGGTAGTCCGGGCGTTCGCCCCGTCCGCGCAGTGCCGCCGCCGCACCTTCCGGGGGCGCGCCGGTCATCATCCGCAGGACGTGCTCGGCGACGGACGGGTCCGCGTCCGGGGCCACCATCTTGTACAGGACGTCTTCCGCGTACGGCTTCATGCCCTCCCGTACGAGACGGTCGGCCATCTCCCTGCGGTGCGCCCTGCCCTCCTCGGTCTCCGCCCTGGGGAAGGTGTCGGCGAGGATCAGACCCCGGATCCGCGGGCCGAACTGCCGGTAGCAGTCCATGACGATCTGGCCGCCCATGGAGAGCCCGCCGAGGACGAACCGGCCGATGCCGAGGTGGTCGACGAGGGCGCGTACATCGGCGGCGAAGACGTCGAGGGTGGTTTTGCCGGGGACGACCGTCGACGCGCCGTAGCCGCGCAGGTCGGCCGTGATGACCCGGAAGTCCCGGCGGAATTCCGCCACTTGGGGTGCCCACATCGAGCGGTCGAAGGGGTGTCCGTGCACCAGGACCAGGGCGGGACCGTTGCCCTCGTCGTCGTAGTCGATCCGTGCGCCGTCGAGCTCTGCGTTCGCCATGGAGACGAGGCTAGGCGAGGAGGCCGCCCGGCCCCATGCGTTATATCCAGCCCCGACGGGTCGCGATCACCCCGGCCTGGAAACGGTTCGCCGCGCCCAGCTTGTCGTTGAGCGCGCTGATGCGGCGGCGCATCGTGCGGACCGACCAGCCCAGCTGGCGCGCGATCGCCTCGTCCTTCAGGCCGGCGACGAGCAGCGTCAGCATCCGGCGGTCGTCCTCCGCGAGGGGGTCGTCGGCGGGGGCGTCCAGCGGAGTCGCCGTACGCCAGCACAGCTCCCAGTAGTCCACCAGACCGTCCAGGAGCGCCGAGGGCCGCAGCACCGCCGCGCGCACCTCTCCCGTGAAGTCCAGGGAGAGGGGGAGCAGGGCCAGGCGCCGGTCGGCGATCGCCAGCTTCACGCGCAGGCCCGGCAGCACTCGGGCCTCCTCGCCGCGCGCGATCAACTCGCGGATGTCGCCGAGGACTCCGGGCCACTCCAGCGCTTCCGGCGCGTAGACCGCCCGATAGCGGACACCTCGCGTCAGGGCCGTCGCCTCCACGGGGTTGGACGTCGTCAGGGCGTACGGGGGCCGGTCGAGGGTGATGACCTCCTCGCGCGCCTCCTGCTGGAGCCGTACGAACCAGCGTCCCAACGCCTCGCTCCCGACGACGACTTCGACCTCCTCGGTACCGCCGGACTGGGCCGCGTCGAAGAGCCGGGACAATTCGCCCGCTGCCTCCCGGACCGTGTCGAGTTCGGCGGTACGGGAGCGGACAAGTGCCTCGATCGCGGCAACCGGCTCGATCGCGGCATACCGGCGGCGTGCGCCCGAAAGCCTCCCCACCAGGCCGAGTTCGCGCAGCCGGTCGAGCGAACGGGCGGCGCGGTCCGTGGAGCAGTCGAGGGGTTCGGCGAGTTCGGCGGGCGCGGCGGTGTGGCGGACCAGCATCTCGAGGTAGACGCGCTCGTCGAAGGGGTCGACCCCGGCCGCGGTCAGCTGTCGGCGGGCGGTGTCGAGTGACTCGTGGGGCATGCGGGGATGGTGGCCTGTGTGTGCCAGGGACCGCAATGGGCCAAGCCGAATCGTTGTCCGGACCACTTGGGGGACGTAGGACGTGTACATGGCCTGGTCCGGCCCGGGGGGGGCCACCGGGCCGTGCGCCGCACGGAGTCTGTGGGGGCTTCGTGCGGCGCACGCTCGCTGTTCCCTGGCGGCGCTCCCGCTGCTAGGCGCGCCGCCGCAGTCCCGGAACGCGGCGGCTGAGATATACGGCGAGGGCCACCACGAGCCCCACCGCGGCGATCACCCACACCGCTGTCCGCAGGCTCGACGTGAGGGCGTCGAAGACCGCGCCCGCCGCCCCCTTGGACACATCGGGCGGCAGGTCCGAGAGCGTCAGGCGCCGTGAGATCCACAGCCCGAGCCCGAGCAGCGCGGACGCCAGCGCCATCCCGAGCGCCGTGGCGATCACGGCCTTGCGTCTGCGTACCGCCAGAGCGATGCCCGCCACCGCGCAGAGCACGGCGGCGACGGGCAGCCAGATCCCCGCGACCTGCAACATGTGGAGCCCTTTCCTGAGCTGCACCAGATCCTTCGACTTCATGACCTCGACCTCGGTGTGCTGCACCGGGATCCGCCGCGCGAACGGCACTCCGTCGGCCACCAGCTGGTCCTTGACCTCCTGCGTGATGGGCGCGAGGTCGATCACGACACTGCCGTCGTCCCCGGACTTCAGGGCCTGCTGCACCGCCTCGTGCGCGGCCCGGATCGCCGCGTTCCAGGCGGTCCGGTAGGCCTCGGTGTCGGTGAAGGACTCCACCGCCTCGTGCACGAAGGCGGTCAGCGTCCCCTGGAGCGGCCCGGCGTCGATGTGCTTGCCGATCTCGCCGGCCACGGCGTCCGCGACCGCCTCCTGCACGTCGGGGTCCTTGGCGAGCGGCGCCATCGCGGCCACGTAGTTCTCGGTGTCGCCGATCTGGTACTTCGCCCAGGTGGAGAGCTCGCCGAGCGGCGTCAGGACACAGGCGAGCACGAGCAGCAGCGCTGCCATGAGACCTCGGGTCCTGTGCACCCTTCCCACGCTCGGTGAGCGGGGTACGGGGCGCGAGCGGGGGTGGTACGGGTGGGCTACTCGTGCGGCCGCGTACCGGTTCCGCTTGCCTCTGTCCGCTTGCTTCGCTAATCCTGGACATCTAACATCCAGATTATGAAGATGAACGAGGGCGTGGAGTGGGCGCTGCACAGCTGCCTCAACCTCGACTGGATCGGCGAGGGCCGTGCGGTCACGGCCGCGCGCCTCGCGGCGTACCACGCGCTGCCCACCGCGTACCTCAACAAGCAGCTCCAGGCCCTCGCCCGGGCCGGGATCGTCACGTCCACGCCAGGCCCGAAGGGCGGCTTCCGCCTCGCGCGCCCGCTGGAGCGGATCACGCTGATGGACGTGGTCGTGGCGATCGAGGGGCCGGACGAGGCCTTCCGCTGCGCGGAGATCCGTCAGCAGGGGCCCGGCGAGATGCCGCACACCGGGCATGAACTGCCGTGCGCCTTCGCCGAGTCGATGGCCAGGGCCGAGCTGGCCTGGCGCAAGGAACTCGCCGCGTGCACGCTCGCCGACGTACGCGAGCGGGCCCAGCGGCGGGCGCCGGCGGCGCGGGAGACGCTGCGGCGCTGGTTCGAGAACAGCTGAGGTGCTCGTCCCTGTGATGGGGGCCGACGAAGGGGGTAATTCTGGATGTCGAATGTCCAGGTGAATATCCAGGTGGGAGAGAAGGCCGCAGGCGTACGGGGATGGCTCGCGGTGGCCGCGGTCGCCCTCGGCATCTTCACGGTGATCACCGCCGAGCTGCTGCCGGTCGGTCTGCTCACCCCGATGGGCAGCGCGCTCGAGGTCTCGGACGGTACGACGGGACTCCTGGTCACCGTGCCCGGTCTGGTCGCGGCGGTCTGTGCGCCGCTGCTGACGGTGGTGTCCGGGCGGCTTGACCGCCGGCTCGTCCTCGCCGCCCTCATGGCCCTGGTCGCCGTGGCGCACGTGGTCTCCGCGCTGGCCGGGCACTTCGCGTACGTGCTCGGGGCGCGGGTGCTGCTCGGGGTCGGCATCGGCGGCTTCTGGGCCTTCGCGGGCGGTCTGGCGCCGCGCCTGGTGCCCGCGCATCAGGTGGGGCGGGCCACCGCCGTGATCTTCGGGGGCGTGGCCGCGGCCTCCGTGCTCGGGGTGCCCGCCGGCACCCTCGCCGGTGAACTCGGCGGCTGGCGGCTCCCGTTCGCCGTCCTGGCCGGGCTCTCGCTGCTGGTCCTGGCGGCGCTGCTCCTGCTGCTTCCCCCGCTGCCGCCCCAACGGGGCCTGACCACCGGCGACTTGACCGCGCTGCTGCGGCGCAACCCCCGCGTCCGTACCGGACTGACGCTCACCGCCCTGCTCGTCACCGGTCACTTCCTCGCGTACACCTTCGTACGCCCGGTCCTGGCCGAGCGGTACGGCATCTCCGGCGCGGCCGTCGGCTGGCTGCTGCTCGGGTACGGAGTGCTCGGCCTCGCGGGCAACTTCTTTGCGGGAGCACTGGGTCCGCGCCGCATCCTGCTCATCTCGTCGGCGCTCACCGCCGCCCTGACCGCACTCGCCCTGCTGCCGGGCGGGAGCGTGACCGGCGCTCTGCTGCTGCTCGCGTGGGGACTGGCGTACGGCGGGGTGTCCGTGGCGTTGCAGACCTGGTTCCTGACCGCCGCGCCCGACGACATCGAGGGCGCGACCTCGCTCAACGTCGCCGTCTTCTGCCTCTCCATCGCCCTCGGCGCGCTGCTCGGCGGCCGCCTGGTCGACTCCCTGCCCATGGCCGCGGTGCCCGCCGCCGCGGCCGCACTCGTTCTCGCCGCCGCACTGGTGGCCCACCGGAAGGAAACCCGCCCATGACGCACGACCACCGCACGGACCGCAGCACCGACGCCCGCCCGGACCGCAGCACCGACGCCCGCACGGACCGCAGCACCGACGCCCGCACCGACCACCGCACAGAAGCCCGTGCCGACCGCCGCACCCTGCTCAACCCGTCGGCCCTGCACGACCCCACCGGTTACGGCTACACCCACGTGGCCGCCGCGGCCGGGCGGCAGGTCTTCATCGCCGGTCAGTACGCCTCCGACGAGACCGGTGCGGTCGTCTCGGACGCGTTCGACGCGCAGGTCGCGTGGTCGATGGCCAATCTCCGTACGGCACTTGGGGCCGCGGGGCTCGACTTCACGGACGTCGTCCGTATCGGCACGTACATCGTCGACCACGACGAGGAGAAGCTGCACGTCCTCCTGAAGCACCTGCGCGCGGCATGGGGCGAGCGCCTGCCCGCCCAGACCTTGATCGGGGTGGCGGCGCTCGCCCTGCCGGACATGCTGTTCGAGATCGACGCGGTGGCGGTACGCGACCAGGCGTAGCCCCCCGGTCCTCAGTCTTCGCTGGTGTAGAAGCGGTAGAACGCGGCGCACGCCACGGCCGCTCCGAACAGCCCCGCGTTGCCGGCGGACCGCAGCACGCTCTCGCCGGTGAGGCTGTAGAGATAGCCGAACGCGATGCCCGCGAAGGCGCCCCAGGCCAGCGCGCGGGCCTCGCGCGGCAGCCTCGGGGCCAGCCTGATCACGGCGAGGAAGACCACGGCGAAGGCGACGGTGGCGATGATGCCGAGCCAGACGTTGCCCGCCGTAATGGGTCCGCCCGAGCGCTGGATCGCCGCGGCCCAGTAGCCGTAGACGAGCGCGAGGGCCGGGGTGAGCTTGACGGCCCAGCCGCTGAGTTCACCGGAGCCGAGGCTGGTGCCGGTGGGCCGGGGTGCCGCATGAGCCATGGGACTTGTCCCTTCGTGTGCCGGGATCGGTGGTGTGCCGGGTCAGCGGTGGTGGCGCCACTCCTGGCGGCACGCATTGCACGGATCGTCCTGCCGGCACGGGTTGCTGTGGTCGTGCCGGTGGTGCTGCTGGTTGCCCGAATTGTTCGCGGAGGGGCGCCAGTTGCCGCAGTCGGGGACGCCCCGGCTCGTCGAGATGTACGCGCCGCTGGCCCATGCGCGCTCGCCGGTCAGCCAGAACCACGACGCGTTTCCGTTCACGTTCTGGCCGTAGACCGCGCACTGGATGCGGTCGCTCGCGCCGTGGGCGAGCCGGCCGACCACCGCGGACCAGGTGTTGGGCTCGGCCCGCAGATTCAGGCTGCCGCCGGAGACCACCGTGCCCCAGATCGGGCCGTTCTCCCACTGCGGGGCGGCGGTCACTGCCCCGGTGGCCGGGGTGGCCGCGTTCGCCGGGCCGACGGCCGGGACGGTCAGAGCCGCTGCCGCGAGCATCGTGACGGCCAGTGTTCGCAGGGCCGGGGACGTGTGCATGTTCGCCCTCCTTCATCCCCTCCGGGACTCCGGGATCCCCTCCTCAAGGAAATCCCCCATTCGGCGGATCTGCCACCCGAACCCCAGGTCACGGGCCTGCCAGGCCGTCCGCCAGGTTCGCTAGATCTCATCTGGCGACCTGCATGCCCCGGTCTCGCGCCTTCTGGATGAGAGCAGGTACGAGGACGAGGGAGGCGGCACGATGCAGGACCGCGAAGGAGCCGGACGCCCCCTCGACGTGGCCGTGATCGTCGGGTCCACCCGCGAGGGCCGGATCGGCGCCGACGTGGCGCGCTGGTTCACCGAGCGGGCCGCCAAGCGCGGGGACCTGCTGCTCGACGTGATCGACCTGGCCGACTACCCGGACTTCCCGGCCGTCTATCCGGCCACCCCGACGGACGCGATGGCCCGCTTCACGTCACGCATCGCCCGCGCCGACGGCTTCGTGATCGTCACGCCCGAGTACAACCGCAGCTTCCCGGCCTCGCTCAAGCAGGCCATCGACTACGCCTACGACGAATGGCACGCCAAGCCCGTCGGCTATGTCGCCTACGGCTTCGACAGCCGGGGACTGTACGCGGTCGAGCACTTGCGGTGCGTGTTCACCGAGCTGCATGCGATGAGTTTGCGCGACTCGGTCGGTCTGCATCTCGTCGGGGAAAGCCCGGGACCTTCCGACGAGAGGGACGACCGGGCCGTCACCGCCCTGCTCGACCAGCTCGTGTGGTGGGGGCTCGCCCTCAGGGAAGCCCGGGCCCGGCGCCCGTACACCTCCTGACCGCGCACAAGAAGACAGAGACACCCGATCAACTCCCGTGGAAGGAACGGAAGATGAGCAAGAACACAGCGGCATCGTCAGGAGGCCTGGCGATCGAGACCGCGGGTCTGGTGAAGACCTTCGGCGAGAACCGGGCCGTCGACGGCGTCGACCTCGCCGTCCCGGCCGGCACCGTCTACGGCGTCCTCGGTCCCAACGGCGCCGGCAAGACCACGGCCGTCAAGATGCTCGCGACCCTGCTGCGTCCGGACGGCGGCGAGGCCCATGTGTTCGGCCACGATGTCGTACGGGAAGCGGACGCCGTCCGCAGCCGGGTCAGCCTGACCGGCCAGTACGCGTCGGTGGACGAGGACCTGACCGGCACCGAGAACCTGGTCCTCCTCGCCCGGCTGCTCGGCCACAACAAGAAGGCCTCGTACGAACGCAGCGCGCAGCTTCTGGAGGCCTTCGGTCTGACCGAGGCGGCGGGGCGCCAGGTGAAGAACTACTCGGGCGGTATGCGGCGCCGTATCGATATCGCCGCGTCCATCCTCAACACCCCCGACCTGCTCTTCCTCGACGAGCCGACCACCGGTCTCGACCCGCGCAGCCGCAACCAGGTCTGGGACATCGTCCGCGCGGTCGTCTCGCAGGGCACGACGGTGCTGCTGACCACCCAGTACCTGGACGAGGCCGACCAGTTGGCGTCCCGTATCGCCGTGATCGACAAGGGCAAGGTGATCGCGGAGGGCACGAAGGGCGAGCTGAAGGCGTCGGTCGGCGCGGGCTCCGTGCACGTACGGCTGCGGGACGCGCACCAGCGCCCGGACGCCGAGCAGCTGCTCAAGCTGACGCTGGACGCGGCCGTGACCCTGGAGCCCGACCCGCTGGCGCTGACCGCGCGCGTGGGCGGCGCCGGAAACGGTGAAGCCGCCGCCGAGCAGGCCTCGCGCGCCCTGGCCGAGCTGGCCCGCGCCGGCATCACGGTCGACAACTTCTCGCTCGGGCAGCCGAGCCTGGACGAGGTCTTCCTCGCCCTCACCGACAAGAAGCCCGCGACCGGCCAGGAGCCGGCGCTCGCCGAGGAGGCAGCAGTATGAGCACCGCGACCACCACCACCGAATCGGCCGAACTCGCCCCGGTCTCCACCGAGACCCTCGCCGACTTGCTCATCGCCAAGGAGCGGCCGCCACGGCCCAGTGCGTGGTCCGCCTCCTTGTCCTTCGGGTGGCGGGCGATCCTGAAGATCAAGCATGTGCCCGAGCAGCTCTTCGACGTGACCGCGTTCCCGATCATGATGGTCGTGATGTACACGTACCTCTTCGGTGGTGCGATCGCGGGCTCGCCGAGCGCGTACATCCAGCAACTCCTGCCCGGCATCATGGTGATGAGCGTCGTGATGATCACGATGTACACGGGTGTCGCGGTCAACACGGACATCGAGAAGGGCGTCTTCGACCGCTTCCGTACGCTGCCGATCTGGCGGCCCGCGCCGATGGTCGGCTATCTGCTCGGCGACGCCCTGCGCTACACGATCGCGTCCCTGGTGATGCTGGCCGTCGGCCTGATCATGGGCTTCCGTCCGCATGGCGGTGTCGTCGGCGTCGTGGCCGGGATCGCGCTGCTCATCGTCTTCTCGTTCGCGTTCTCGTGGATCTGGACGATGTTCGGTCTGATGCTGCGCAGTGAGAAGTCGGTGATGGGCGTCAGCATGATGTTCCTGTTCCCGCTGACCTTCCTCAGCAATATCTTCGTCGACCCGGTGACGATGCCGGGCTGGCTCCAGGCCTTCGTGAACAACAGCCCGATCACGCATCTGGCCACGTCCGTACGCGAGTTGATGGACGGCCACTGGCCGGCGGCCGACCTGGCGTGGACGCTGGGCTGGGCCGGACTGCTGCTGCTCGTGTTCGGGCCGATCACGATGCGGCTGTACTCGAAGAAGTAGGTCTACAACCGCCAGCCCGGGACTGGACCCGAGGGCCGGTAGGCGCACGTAGCCCCCGTGCTGATGGCCCCACGCAAGTGGGCCGCCAGCGCGGGGTGCCGTGCGTCCAGGCGGCGCAGTGTGTCCCGGATGCGGGCCGTCACCGCCTTGCGGGCCCGTTCCGCCTCGTCGCCGAGGCGGCGGGTGCGGCCGCCGAGGCCTGCGGCCCGCCGCAACTCGTCGAGCAGCGCGGCCCGTTCGCGGACGAGCTTCTCCGCGCGCTCCGGCGTCGGCGCGCGGTCGATCTCCTCGTCCAGGCGGGCCAGATGCCGCTTGTAGCGGCGCTTGGCCTCGTCGTCGAGGACCGCGTCACCGCCCATCGACCCGGCCGCGACCACCTCGGCGCCACCTTCGGGGGCGAGCAGGTGGACCGCGGGGACGTCCGCGCCGGGGCGGCTGAGCAGCAGCCGCAGATCGCGCAGGCCCTTGGCGTCCGGCATCGCGACGGTCCGGCCCTCGTAGGTGAGCTGCCATACGGCTCCGTCGAAACGGAACGCGTAGGCGGACGGCGCCGGTTCATGGCGGTCGGTCAGCAACGGGCGTACGCGCGCGGCCACTTGGAGCATGCCCAGCTCGTCCGCCTCCTGGCTCACCCGCTCCGCGAGCGTCGGCGCGGCCGGCAGTCCGCGCGCCGCCATGACCTGCGCGAGCCGGGAGTTCGCCTCGAGCGCCCAGGGCCTCGACTGCAGCAGCTCCGCCGAGCGTGCGGCCGCCGTGAAGCCTTCGGCGGCCTCCTCGAGATGGCCGAGCGCCTGGTCGCACAGGGCGATCCAGTGCATCGCGGGGCCGCTGATGTCCCAGCCGAACATCGACACCAGCCAATGGTCGGCGTACGGGAGGAGCGCCTCGCGGGCACGTGTGCACAGTCCGGGTTCGCCGGAGGCCGCGGCGGCCTGGGCCTGGAGGCGCAGCCGCAGCGGCAGAAAGCCCTGGTCGCTCTCGGCGCCGCGGTCGAGCAGGTCGCGGGTGAGGGCGATGGCCGCGGCGAGCTCGGGGTCGAATCCGGGGCCACCCCCGCCACCGTCTCCGCCACCGGGCCCATCCCCGGCACCGAGC
>NZ_JAAKZW010000242.1 GCF_011044995.1 Streptomyces mesophilus
ACCTGGTCCGACCCACCCCGCCCCGCCTGATCCACAGCCTCGATCTCATCCATCCACAGATCTTCTCGCACACCCGTCCGCCCACGCACAGCCTGTGGATAACTCTCGACGACCCCAGGGAGCCTGTGGACAGCCGGAGCCCGCCGTACCCCATTGCGTTAACATGACGAGAAATCGTCCGGCACCGACCGGACGGAAACGTCCGGTACCCCGAGCGGACTGGAACGGAAGGCCGTCGTCTAGTGAACGCAAGCCACCCCCCAGGGCCCGGACTGCCGGACCCGAGCGAGCGCCCCGCCCGCCTCACCGTGGGCGTCGTCGGCGCGGGCCGTGTGGGCCCCGCACTCGCCGCGTCCCTGCAGCTCGCCGGGCACCGCCCCGTCGCCGTCTCCGGCGTCTCCGACGCCTCCGTGCGGCGGGCGGGCGAGATGCTCCCCGACGTCCCGATCGTCACCCCCGCCGAAGTCCTCGCGCGGGCCGACCTCGTGCTGCTCACCGTCCCGGACGACGCCCTGCCGAGCCTGATCGAGGGCCTGGTGGAGACCGGCGCGGTCCGCCCGGGCCAGCTGCTCGTGCACACCTCCGGGCGGTACGGATCAAAGGTCCTCGACCCCGCGCTGCGCGCCGGCGGTCTGCCACTCGCCCTGCACCCCGCCATGACCTTCACCGGCACCGCGATCGACGTCCAGCGCCTGGCCGGCTGTTCCTTCGGCGTCACCGCGCCCGAGGAGCTGCGCCTGGCCGCCGAGGCGCTCGTCATCGAGATGGGCGGCGAGCCCGAGTGGATCGAGGAAGCGGCCCGCCCGCTCTACCACGCGGCCCTCGCCCTCGGCGCGAACCACCTGGTCACGCTGGTCGCCGAGTCCATGGAGCTGCTCCGCCAGGCCGGCGTCACGGCCCCGGACCGGATGCTCGGCCCGCTGCTCGGCGCCGCGCTCGACAATGCGCTGCGCTCCGGCGACGCGGCCCTCACGGGCCCGGTGGCGCGCGGCGACGCGGGCACCGTCGCTGCCCATGTGTCCGAGCTGCGCAAGCACGCCCCGCAGACCGTCGCCGGCTATCTCGCGATGGCCCGCGCGACCGCCGACCGCGCACTCGCGCACGGCCTGCTCAAGCCGGAACTGGCGGAGGATCTGCTCGGCGTGCTCGCCAACGGCGCCGACGGGGGAGAGCGATGACGGACCTCAACGGCGACGGCGGGGGGCAGCGATGACCGACCTCCTGCGCACCGCCGAAGACCTGCGCAAGCTGACGTACGACGGTCAGCGCGCCATCGTCATGACCATGGGCGCCCTGCACGAGGGCCACGCCTCCCTGATCCGCCGCGCCCGCGAACTCGCCGGGCCCGAGGGCCAGGTCCTGGTCACCGTCTTCGTCAACCCGCTGCAGTTCGGCGCCGGCGAGGACCTCGACCGCTACCCGCGCACCCTCGACGCCGACCTCGTGATCGCCGAACGGGCGGGTGCGGACGCGGTGTTCGCGCCGTACACCGACGAGGTCTACCCCGGCGGAGAGCCCCAGGTCCGCCTCTCGGCCGGCCCCATGGGCGAGCGCCTCGAAGGCGCCACCCGCCCCGGTCACTTCGACGGCATGCTCACCGTCGTCGCCAAGCTCCTCCACCTCACGGCGCCCGACATCGCGCTCTACGGCCAGAAGGACGCCCAGCAACTCGCCCTGATCAAGCGCATGGTGAAGGACCTGAACTTCCCCGTCGAGATCATCGGCGTACCCACCGTACGAGAGGCGGACGGTCTCGCCCTCTCCTCCCGTAACCGCTATCTCTCCGACGCCGAACGCCGCACCGCGCTCGCCCTGTCCGCCGCGCTCTTCGCGGGCCGCGACCGCCTCACCGCACAGGCCGCCCTGCACGCCCGCGCCCAGGCGGCGCCCGCCTCGAAGGCCCGCGCCAAGGCGCTCGGCGCACTGGGCGAGGCCCGCGCCGCCGCCGACGCGCACGCCGTCGCGCAGGCCCACACCGGCGGCCCGGCCGCGGTCCGCGCGGCCGCGCGCTGTGTGCTCGACGACGCGGCCAGGGCCCAACCGCCGCTCCTCCTGGACTACTTGGCCCTGGTCGACCCGTCCGACTTCACCGAGATCACCGACGGTTTCACCGGCGAGGCGATCCTCGCGGTCGCCGCGAAAGTCGGCACGACCCGTCTGATCGACAACATTCCGCTCACCTTCGGAGCCGCCGTATGAGCAGCCGGACCACCTCGAAAACGGGCACGGGCATACGCCTGCACGCCCCCGCCCCCGGCTGGTCCATCGACGCCGACGTGGTCGTGGTCGGCTCGGGCGTCGCGGGTCTGACCGCCGCCCTGCGCTGCGCTGCCGCCGATCTGCGCACGGTCGTCGTCACCAAGGCCCGCCTCGACGACGGCTCCACACGCTGGGCCCAGGGCGGTGTCGCCGCCGCGCTCGGCGACGGCGACACCCCCGAGCAGCACCTCGACGACACCCTGGTCGCGGGCGCGGGCCTGTGCGACGAGGACGCGGTCCGGATCCTGGTCACCGAAGGACCGGACGCGGTACGGAGGTTGATCGGCTCCGGCGCCCAGTTCGACACCGACCCGTCCAGCGGCGAGATCGAGCTCACCCGCGAGGGCGGCCACCACCGCCGCCGTATCGCCCATGCGGGAGGCGACGCGACCGGCGCCGAGATCTCCCGGGCGCTCAACGAGGCGGTACACGAAGCAGGCATCCGTACGATCGAGAACGCCCTGGTCCTCGACCTCCTGACCGACGCCGAAGGCCGTACGGCCGGGGTCTCGCTGCACGTCATGGGCGAGGGCCAGCACGACGGCGTCGGCGCGGTGCACGCCCGGGCCGTGGTGCTCGCGACCGGCGGCATGGGCCAGGTCTTCTCCGCGACCACCAACCCCTCGGTCTCCACCGGCGACGGTGTCGCGCTCGCCCTGCGCGCGGGCGCGGAGATCAGCGACGTGGAGTTCGTGCAGTTCCACCCGACCGTCCTCTTCCTCGGCTCGGACGCGGAGGGCCAGCAGCCCCTGGTCTCCGAGGCCGTACGAGGAGAGGGCGCCCATCTCGTCGACGCCGACGGGGTCCGCTTCATGGTCGGACAGCACGAGCTCGCCGAACTCGCCCCGCGCGACATCGTCGCCAAGGGCATCACGCGCCGGATGCAGGAGCAGGGCGCCGAGCACATGTACCTGGACGCACGGCACTTCGGCGCCGAGATGTGGGAGCACCGCTTCCCGACCATCCTCGCCGCCTGCCGCGCCCACGGCATCGACCCGGTCACCGAGCCCATCCCGGTCGCGCCCGCCGCGCACTACGCCTCGGGCGGTGTCCGTACCGACAGCCGCGGCCGTACGACGGTCCCCGGCCTGTACGCCTGCGGCGAGGTCGCCTGCACCGGCGTGCACGGCGCCAACCGCCTGGCCTCCAACTCCCTTCTGGAGGGCCTGGTCTACGCCGAGCGCATCGCCGACGACATCACGGCCGAACTGCCCGCGGCCGGCGCCCCCGTCCCCGTACCGCACCCGGAAGTCCCGCAGTACCCGCTGCTGCCGGCCGAGGCGCGGCTCGCGATCCAGCGGATCATGACCGAGGGCGCGGGCGTCCTGCGCAGCGCCGAGTCGCTCGCCGAGGCCGCCGACCGGATCGAGGCGATCCACGCCGAGGCCCGCGGCGCGCTCGCCGAGCACGGCAAGACGGCCGAACCCGGCACCGACACCTGGGAGTCCACCAACCTCCTGTGCGTCGCCCGGGTCCTGGTCACCGCCGCCCGGCTGCGCGCGGAGACCCGCGGCTGCCACTGGCGCGAGGACCACGCCGACCGCGACGACGAGCAGTGGCGCAAGCACATCGTCGTGACCCTCAATCCGGACCGCACCCTCGCCGTGCACACCACCGACACCGCATACTTCCCTCCGACCCGAGCCCAGGAGCAGCAGTGAGCACCGACCTTCCCCTTGCCCAGTCGGACGAAGGCTGCGGCGACGGCTGCGCCTGTGGTGACGAGACGGCCCTGGAGTGCGGCCTCGACCCCGCGCTGGCCGAGCTGCTCGCCGAGGCGGGCCTCGACCCCGTCCTCGTAGAAGACATCGCGCACATGGCGCTCTCCGAGGACCTCGACGGCGGCGTGGACGTCACGTCCGTCGCCACGATCCCCGAGGACGCCGTCGCCACCGCCGACTTCACCGCCCGCGAGGCCGGCGTCGTGGCGGGTCTGCGCGTCGCCGAGGCCGTTCTGTCGATCGTCTGCGAGGAGGCCTTCGAGGTCGAGCGGCACGTCGAGGACGGCGCCCGCGTCGAGGCGGGACAGAAGCTCCTGAGCGTCACGACCCGCACCCGCGACCTGCTCACGGGCGAGCGCAGCGCGCTCAACCTGCTGTGCCGCCTCTCCGGCATCGCGACCGCGACCCGCGCCTGGGCGGACGCCCTCGAGGGTACGAAGGCCAAGGTCCGCGACACCCGCAAGACCACCCCGGGCCTGCGCGCCCTGGAGAAGTACGCGGTCCGCTGCGGCGGCGGCGTCAACCACCGCATGTCCCTGTCGGACGCGGCCCTGGTCAAGGACAACCACGTGGTCGCGGCGGGCGGCGTCGCGCAGGCCTTCAAGGCCGTACGGACGCAGTTCCCGGACGTGCCCGTGGAGGTCGAGGTCGACACCCTGCACCAGCTGCGCGAAGTCCTCGACGCCGGCGCCGACTTGATCCTCCTGGACAACTTCACGCCCTCCGAGACCGCCGAGGCCGTCGCCCTCACCCAGGGCCGCGCGCTGCTCGAATCCTCCGGCCGTCTCACCCTCGCCACGGCCCGCGCGTACGCGGAGACCGGCGTCGACTACCTCGCGGTCGGCGGCCTCACGCACTCCTCGCCGATCCTCGACATCGGCCTCGACCTGCGCGAAGCCTCGGAAGACGAGGCGACTCTCTGATGCTGCTGACCATCGACGTAGGCAATACGCACACGGTCCTCGGCCTCTTCGACGGCGAGGAGATCGTCGAGCACTGGCGCATCTCCACCGACGCCCGCCGCACCGCCGACGAACTCGCCGTACTCCTCAACGGGTTGATGGGCATGCACCCGCTGCTCGGCGAGGAGCTCGGCGACGGCATCGACGGCATCGCGATCTGCTCCACGGTCCCGTCCGTCCTGCACGAGCTGCGCGAGGTCACCCGCCGCCACTACGGCGACGTACCGGCCGTCCTGGTCGAGCCGGGCGTGAAGACGGGCGTCCCGATCCTCTTCGACAACCCGAAGGAGGTCGGCGCCGACCGCATCATCAACGCGGTCGCGGCCAACGAGCTGTACGGCGGCCCGGCGATCGTCGTCGACTTCGGCACCGCCACCACCTTCGACGCGGTGAGCGCACGCGGCGAGTACGTCGGCGGCGTCATCGCCCCCGGCATCGAGATCTCCGTCGAGGCGCTCGGCGTGAAGGCCGCCCAGCTCCGCAAGATCGAGCTCAACCGCCCGCGCAACGTCATCGGCAAGAACACCGTCGAGGCCATGCAGTCCGGCATCCTCTACGGCTTCGCGGGCCAGGTCGACGGCCTGGTCCACCGGATGGCCAAGGAACTCTCCGAGGACCCGGACGACGTCACGGTCATCGCCACCGGCGGCCTCGCCCCGCTGGTGCTCGCCGACTCCGCGGTGATCGACGAGCACGAGCCCTGGCTCACCCTGATCGGCCTGCGCCTCGTCTACGAGCGGAACGTGTCGCGCAGCTGACGGCGCCGGGGGCTCACGCGCCCGACGACACCGGTGGGCGCGCACGGAACAGCAACGCGCCCACCAAAGAACCCATAAACCTTTTTTGTCGGATTAGTGCGTATCGTCGGCCCATGCCCACGCCATACGGATCCCGCGGCGGCATGGCGTTCAGCGCAGACGAGCTGCGTGTGCTCCGAGGCGCCCTCGCCATCGCCCTGAAGACAGACCACGCCGGCACCTCCGAGGCGCAGGACTGCCTGCGTCTCGCGGAGAGCCTCGACGAAGCGGTACGCGAGTCGGAGCGGCTGCGCGCCTTCCTCCTTGCCGATCTGGGCCGGTACCGCCAGGCGCTCCCCGGCTCCACCACCGGCTACCTCGAACTCCTCGCGGACGCGCTGGCCGCCGGCTACCGCCCCGTCCCCGACGACCTCGCCGCGCTGCGCGCCCTGCGCGGCAACCCGGCCGCGGCCGCGCTGCTTGATCGCTGCCGCACGCTCGCGGAGGCCTCCGTACGCGCCAAGCTCTCCGGCCGTACGGTCCCGGTCTCCCGCACCCATCTGCTCGCGCTGCCCGGCGGGCGCGCGGCCGACGAGCCCGCGAGCCGGCCGAACCGTCCGCAGCCGGAGCGCCCCGCGCCCCCGCGCCCGGTGCCCACCCCGGCCGAGGTGTTCCCGCCCAAGCGCCGTCCGGCACCCGATCCCTCACCGCAGAAGCGCGCGGCGGGCTGACAAACCGGGCCCCCGGCCGCCACTCCTCATCACCCTGGCTACGCTGGGGGGCATGGACTACGTCTCCGCGCTCCTGCCCCCCGTAGTGATGGCCGTCTTCTTCGGTGCTGTCATCAGGACGATCGTGAAGACCCAGGGCGGCGACAAGAAGGCCAAGGAGGACGCCGCCGTGGACGCGGCCCTCGCCCGCGCCGAGGCCGCCCGCCAGACGGCTTCGCCCGTGCCCGGGGCCCCGAAGGCCTGACCCGCCGCACCCCTTTCGCGTACGGCTTCGCGTACGGCTCGGAAATACTTGTCGAGCCGTACGCCCTTTTTGTGCCCGATGGGCAGGCCATAACGGTTATCTCCCACTATTGTGCTGATGTGCCTCGCCCCCTGGGAGAACTCGAAGACGCGGTGATGACGCGGGTGTGGAAGTGGAACCGCCCGGTGACCGTTCGAGAGGTTCTGGAAGATCTTCAGCAGGAACGGTCCATCGCGTACACAACCGTGATGACCGTTTTGGACAATCTCCATCAGAAGGGCTGGGTCCGCAGAGAAGCGGAAGGCCGCGCCTATCGATATGAGGCGGTCTCCACACGGGCCGCCTACGCGGCGGCTCTGATGAACGAAGCCTGGTCCCGAAGCGACAACCCCGCGGCCGCACTCGTCGCCTTCTTCGGCATGATGTCGCCGGAGCAGCGCGAGGCGCTCAGCGATGCGGTGCGCATGGTGGCGGGACCGGACAACCCCCCGTCCGATGAAGGCGGTCAAGGGCGATAGCGTCCGGACATGTCCGCTGCACTTCCCGAACGGCAGGAGCCGGCGAAAGCCGTCACGATCCGCCGTGCCCGTACCGCCGATGTCCCCGCAGTGCGTGAGCTCCTCGACTCCTACGTACGCCGCGGCATCCTCCTCGACAAAGCGACGGTGACGCTTTATGAGGACATCCAGGAGTTCTGGGTGGCAGAACGTGATGACAACGCGAAGGTCGTCGGCTGCGGCGCCCTGCATGTGATGTGGGAAGACCTCGCGGAAGTCCGCACCCTCGCCGTGAACGGTGAGGTCAAGGGCGCGGGAGTAGGGCATCAACTCCTCGCGAAGTTGCTGCAGACCGCGCGCTGGCTCGGAGTGCGCCGGGTTTTCTGTCTCACCTTCGAAGTCGACTTCTTCGCGAACCACGGTTTCGTGGAGATCGGCGAGACTCCGGTCGACGGTGATGTGTACAGCGAGCTGCTCCAGTCCGCGGACGAAGGCGTCGCGGAGTTCCTCGGTCTCGAACGAGTGAAACCGAACACCTTGGGCAACAGCCGGATGCTTCTGCACCTGTGATCAACGGCCCGAGGTTTTTCGGGCGTGGTAACTGAGCAGTGTTCCCACGGCCGCACTTGAAGCGGTTGCTATGTCCGAAACGCGCATGTTTCTAGGGCTCTTGAGCCCTCGCGTTCTCCCGGGGGTTTGTGTTTTCCCGGCAAAAGCGGTTTGCTTTCCGGCGTACTCCAAATGCAGTTATCGATGAAAGGAAATCCGGTGGCACAGAAGGTTCAGGTCCTTCTTGTCGACGACCTCGACGGCGGCGAGGCCGACGAGACCGTGACGTTCGCGCTGGACGGCAAGACGTACGAGATCGACCTCACCACCGCCAACGCGGACAAGCTCCGCGACGCCCTCGCACCGTTCGTGCAGGGCGGCCGTCGCACCGGTGGCCGGGCCTCGGGTGCGCGCGGCAAGGCGCGCACCGCGACGGGCGGCGGCGAGGACACCGCCGCGATCCGCGCGTGGGCGAAGGAGAACGGGCACGACGTCAAGCCGCGCGGCCGCGTTCCCCAGGAGATCCGCGAGGCCTACCAGAAGGCCAACGGCTGAGTCGCACTCAGCAGCCGGGCCCGGTGGCACTGAGTCGCCGCCGCGTCCACGAGACGTACGAGATCGGGGCCCGCGTCCGCGCTGCCCCCGAGGGTGGTGAGGGCCGGCAGTGTCGGCTCCACCTCGCATCCCGGCTCGGGGGGCCGCAGCCATACGGCGGCTCCCCGCGGGCCCGGAAGTCCGGGCGGCAGCGGTGCGTCGATCGCTCCGCCCGCGCCCACGGCCCGCAGATCGCGGGCGAGTGCTCCCCACTCGAGCCAGTCGAGCAGTCCGGGCAGCTCCTCCGCGCTGCCCGCGGCGACCAGGAACCGCAGGGTGTCCCCCTGCAGTGCCACCGGACCTGTGCCCCGCGCTCCCAGTCGCCCGCACACCGCGTGGCCTGCCTCGGCCGGCAGCTCCAGTACGTCGAACCGCAGCCCCGTGCGCAGCCGCACCTGCGCCCCGGGCTCGACGGCCCAGCCCAGCTCCTCCTCGTACCACCGCTGAATGCGGCTGCCCATGAGAGGGCGGCGGGGGAGCGGAACCCGCGGGGAGGTGACGGTGGGGACCATGCCAGGAGCAACTCCCGGGAACCATCCGGGGTTACGCAGCGTTCAAAGTCGTGTACGGAAGGTTCCCTCGGCGGGGTCGTCAAGGCCCCTGCGGGGGCGCAAGGGTGTTCGCCCGTAGCGGAGGGAACCGGGGTGCGCCGCATGGAGTGTCAGTGCCTGCGGGTAAGACATTCCTAGTGAGGAGGGGCGACACGCACCGCAGGTCCGTATCCCGTTCGCCATCGGCGTACCGGTGAAAGGGGTAACTGCCTGGCCTGCGGGAACATCGTCTCGCACCATCGGGTTGGAGCAGTTGTCGGCTCTCGGGGCAGAAAAGCCCCCGAGGTTCTGGGCCGGGTGTCGGCAGTTGGAATGAGCGGTCCCCGCTTGCGGGACTAAGCTGCGGAAGGACAGGGAGGGGACCGACCCCTAACTGCCTGACCGCTCTGAGGAGCGATTAACGATGTTCGAGAGGTTCACCGACCGCGCGCGGCGGGTTGTCGTCCTGGCTCAGGAAGAAGCCCGGATGCTCAACCACAACTACATCGGCACCGAGCACATCCTCCTGGGCCTGATCCACGAGGGTGAGGGTGTCGCCGCTAAGGCCCTGGAGAGCCTCGGGATTTCGCTCGAGGCGGTCCGCCAGCAGGTGGAGGAGATCATCGGGCAGGGGCAGCAGGCCCCGTCCGGGCACATCCCCTTCACCCCCCGTGCCAAGAAGGTCCTGGAGCTCTCGCTCCGCGAGGCCCTTCAGCTGGGCCACAACTACATCGGCACGGAGCACATCCTGCTCGGCCTGATCCGTGAGGGCGAGGGCGTCGCCGCCCAGGTCCTGGTCAAGCTGGGTGCAGACCTCAACCGGGTGCGGCAGCAGGTCATCCAGCTGCTCTCCGGTTACCAGGGCAAGGAGACCGCCACCGCCGGCGGCCCCGCCGAGGGCACGCCCTCGACGTCCCTCGTCCTGGACCAGTTCGGCCGCAACCTCACGCAGGCCGCGCGCGAATCCAAGCTCGACCCGGTCATCGGGCGCGAGAAGGAGATCGAGCGCGTCATGCAGGTCCTGTCGCGCCGTACCAAGAACAACCCGGTCCTGATCGGTGAGCCCGGCGTCGGCAAGACCGCCGTCGTCGAGGGCCTCGCCCAGGCCATCGTCAAGGGCGAGGTGCCCGAGACCCTCAAGGACAAGCACCTCTACACCCTCGACCTCGGTGCGCTCGTCGCCGGTTCCCGCTACCGCGGTGACTTCGAGGAGCGCCTGAAGAAGGTCCTCAAGGAGATCCGCACCCGCGGCGACATCATCCTGTTCATCGACGAGCTCCACACCCTCGTGGGTGCGGGTGCCGCCGAGGGCGCGATCGACGCCGCCAGCATCCTCAAGCCGATGCTGGCCCGTGGTGAGCTCCAGACGATCGGTGCCACGACGCTCGACGAGTACCGCAAGTACCTGGAGAAGGACGCGGCCCTCGAGCGCCGCTTCCAGCCGATCCAGGTCGCGGAGCCGTCGCTGCCGCACACGATCGAGATCCTCAAGGGTCTGCGCGACCGGTACGAGGCCCACCACCGTGTGTCCATCACGGACGAGGCGCTCGTGCAGGCCGCGACCCTGGCCGACCGGTACATCTCGGACCGCTTCCTGCCGGACAAGGCGATCGACCTGATCGACGAGGCCGGCTCCCGGATGCGTATCCGCCGGATGACCGCGCCGCCGGACCTCCGCGAGTTCGACGAGAAGATCGCGGGCGTGCGCCGCGACAAGGAGTCGGCCATCGACTCCCAGGACTTCGAGAAGGCAGCGTCTCTCCGTGACAAGGAGAAGCAGCTGCTCGCCGCGAAGGCCAAGCGCGAGAAGGAGTGGAAGGCCGGCGACATGGACGTCGTCGCCGAGGTCGACGGCGAGCTGATCGCCGAGGTCCTCGCGACCGCCACCGGCATCCCGGTCTTCAAGCTGACCGAGGAGGAGTCCTCGCGTCTGCTGCGCATGGAGGACGAGCTGCACAAGCGCGTCATCGGCCAGACCGATGCCGTCAAGGCGCTCTCCAAGGCGATCCGGCGTACGCGTGCGGGCCTCAAGGACCCGAAGCGCCCTGGTGGCTCGTTCATCTTCGCGGGCCCGTCCGGTGTCGGTAAGACGGAGCTCTCGAAGGCTCTCGCCGAGTTCCTCTTCGGCGACGAGGACGCGATGATCTCCCTCGACATGTCGGAGTTCAGCGAGAAGCACACCGTCTCGCGGCTCTTCGGTTCGCCTCCCGGCTATGTCGGATACGAAGAGGGCGGCCAGCTGACCGAGAAGGTCCGCCGCAAGCCGTTCTCCGTCGTGCTCTTCGACGAGGTCGAGAAGGCCCACCCGGACATCTTCAACTCGCTTCTGCAGATCCTGGAGGACGGTCGTCTGACCGACTCCCAGGGCCGCGTCGTGGACTTCAAGAACACGGTCATCATCATGACGACCAACCTTGGAACCCGTGACATCTCCAAGGGCTTCAACCTTGGCTTCGCGGCGCAGGGCGACACGAAGACGAACTACGAGCGCATGAAGAACAAGGTCTCGGACGAGCTCAAGCAGCACTTCCGGCCCGAGTTCCTCAACCGTGTCGACGACGTCGTCGTCTTCCCGCAGCTCACGCAGGCCGACATCCTCAAGATCGTCGACCTGATGATCGACAAGGTGGACGAGCGCCTGAAGGACCGGGACATGGGCATCGAGCTCTCCCAGTCCGCCAAGGAGCTGCTCTCCAAGAAGGGTTACGACCCGGTTCTGGGAGCGCGTCCGCTGCGTCGCACGATCCAGCGCGAGGTCGAGGACAGCCTGTCGGAGAAGATCCTCTTCGGCGAGCTGCGCCCCGGTCACATCGTGGTCGTGGACACCGAGGGCGAGGGTGACGCCGCGACGTTCACCTTCCGTGGCGAGGAGAAGTCGGCTCTGCCGGACGTCCCGCCGATCGAGTCGGCTGCGGGTGGGTCGGGTCCGAACCTGACGAAGGACGCGTAAGCGGCCTGAGTGCGTGTACGAGGGGCGGCCCCCGGAACTTCGGTTC
>NZ_JAAKZW010000243.1 GCF_011044995.1 Streptomyces mesophilus
CGTCCGCCCCCGCCTCGTCCCCCGTAGACGCAGCCTGTACGAGAAGCCGCGCGCCCCGTCGCGCCTCCCACACCTGCTCCTCGTCCCACGGCGGCGCACTGTCCGTGCACCGATCGACCAGGGGTACGGCAGGACGCACCGGTGCGGCGAACGGATCGGGACCGAGCGCCGCCACGGCCGCCGACCAGGTGGTGACGTCGCTCTGATGCCCGCGCAGCTGCCAGAACCAGCTCATCGCATGGACCAGACACAGCCCGTCCTGCTCGGCACCGGACGCAACCGCCGTACGCAGCGCGGCTCTTGCGTTGTCGTGCTCCAGCTCGAACCGCTCCAGCCACTCGACCTGCCGCGGCCCCCGCAGCTCGACCTCCCCGGAGCGCATCAGCTCGCGGTAGGCCACGAGATGCCGCCGCTCGTACGCCGCGCGCTCACCCGACTCGTCGAGCCGCGCGGCCGCGTACTCGGCGACGGTCTCGAGGAGCCGGTAGCGCATACCGAACCGGCCGCCCGGGTCCGCCACGACCAGCGACTTGTCGACCAGTGCGCCCAGCACCTCAAGGGTGTCCTGACCGCACACTTCCTGCGCCTGATCCAGCGCGCAGCCGCCCGCGAACACGGCGAGCCGGCGCAGCACGGCCCGCTCGTCCTCGCAGAGCAGATCCCAGGACCAGTCCACGACGGCCCGCAGCGTCTGCTGACGCGGCAGCAGGGTGCGCCCGCCGCCGGTGAGCAGCCGGAAGCGGTCGTCGAGACGGTCCGCGAGCTGGCGCGGGGTGAGCAACCGCAGCCGGGCGGCGGCCAGTTCGAGGGCGAGCGGCAGACCGTCGAGCCGGACACAGATCTCCGCGCACGCCTCGGTGTCGTCCGCGGTACGGAAACCGGGGCGTACCGCCGCTCCCCGCTCGGCGAACAGGCGCAGCGCCACATCCTGGGGGAGGGGTTCCACGGGGCGGATGGCTTCGCCCGGCACGCCGAGCGGCTCACGGCTCGTGGCGAGGACGGTCACCCCCGGGCAGCGGGTGAGGACCGACTCGGCCAACCGGGCCGCGGCGCCGATGACATGTTCGCAGTTGTCAAGAATCAGGAGCATCCGCCGTCGGCCGCAGTGCTCCACCAGGCGGGCCGACGGATCCTGGGAAGCGGGCCCCAGCTCCTCCGCCGCGCCCGGGCCGCGCAGCGTCGTCTCGCGTGCGCCGAGCGCCGTGAGCACCGCTTCCACCACCGCCGACTCCTCGCGTACGGGAGCGAGTTCGGCCATCCAGACGCCGTCCGGCCACACCTCCTTCTGCGCTTCGGCCGCTTCCTGGGCAAGACGGGTCTTGCCCACGCCGCCAGGGCCGAGCAGCGTGACAAGACGTTGCTTCCCCAACTCCTGGGCGAGGTCGGAAAGTTCCCGATCGCGACCGACGAAGGAGGTCAGCCGGGCGCGGAGGTTACCGGCCGCGGGGCGCGACATGTCGGAGAAGTGGTGCTCGCGGGCCGGCCGGGCTCCGCCGTCAGCCTCCGGTCCCGCCGCCCCCAGCAACTCCTCGTAGACCCCGCGGAGTTCCTCCCCGGGATCGGTCCCCAACCGTTCCACCAGCATCCTGCGCACCTCTTCGTACGCGGCCAGGGCCTCCGCCCGCCGGCCGGCGTCCCGCAGCGCCCGCAGCCGCAGCGCCTGCAGAGGTTCGTCGAGCGGCTCCTGTGCGGTCAGCGCCGTGAGGTCGTCCAGCGCACCGGCCGCCCGGCCGAGCGCCACCTCGGCCGCGAGACGCGCCCGCCGCGCCTGTGCGCACTGCCGCTCGGCCCGTACGACAGCAGGGTCCGTGTCCCGCCCCGGCAGATCGAGCAGCACGCCACCGGACCACAGCCCCAGCGCGTCCTCCAGCAGCCCGGCCGCACGCGCGGCATCGCCCGCACCCAGCGCGTCGGCGCCCTCACGGGCCAGCCGCTGAAACCGGAACAGATCGATGTCCTCGGGCTTCGCCGCAAGCCGGTACCCGCCGGGCACGGTCGCCACCGCGTCCGGCCCGAGCACCTTGCGCAGCCGCCCCACCAGCGCCTGCAACGCCTTCACCTCATCGGCCGGCGGCTCCTCGTCCGCGGCCCAGATCTGTGCGGCCAGCTGCCCGGCCGGCACGCTGCGCCCGGCCGCCAGGGCGAGTGCGGCGACGAGCGCACGGATCCGGGCCCCGCCGAGCGGCACCTCGGTGCCGTCCTCGCGCAGGACCTGGGTGGTGCCGAGCAGACGGTAGCGATAGGTCACCCGGCCATTGTCCAGCGTGCACGTCCCTGGCCAGGCGTTCCGCGTGCGAGCCCCTGGTCAGGCGGCGGCCGCATCGGTGGCGGCGCCCGGCCGCGTCTCCGGCAGCAGGGCGAAGCACCCCAGGCTGACCAGCGCGATCACGGTCAGATACGCGGCCACACCCCAGGGCGGCCCGTCCCCGCGCCCCGCCACGGCGGTCGCCACGATCGGTGTGAGCGCCCCGCCGAGGACACCGCCCAGGTTGTAGCCCACGGCGGCCCCCGTACAGCGCACCCTCGGCTCGTACAGCTCCGGCAGATACGCGGCGATCACCGAGAACATCGTGATGAACGCGAGCAGCGCGACCAGGAACCCGCAGAACATCAGCAGCGGCTCGCCCGTGCTCATCAGCCCGATCAGGGGGAACATCCACAGCACCGCCGCCCCGGCCCCGTACAGGCAAAGAGTCCGCCGTCCGAAGCGATCACCGAGCATGGCGGCGAACGGGGTCGTGGCCCCCTTGATCGCGACGGCGGCCATGATGCACGTCATCATGACGGTGCGGGCCACCCCCAACTGCTCGGTCCCATAGGAGAGCGCCCAGGTCGAGACCGTATAGAAGATGGCGTATCCGATGGCCATGGAACCGGCGGTCAGCAGCACCAACCGCCAATGGTCACGCACCACTTCGAACAGCGGCACCCGCGCACGCTCCTGTACGCCGAGGAACTGCGGCGTCTCCGTGATGGAGTGCCGCAGCCAAAGACCGGCCAGCGCGAGCACCCCGGCCGCCCAGAACGGCACCCGCCAGCCCCACGCCGCGAACTGGGCGTCGCTGAGTCCGGCGGACAGCGCGAGCATCACACCGTTGGCGAGCAGAAAGCCCACCGAGGGCCCGATCTGCGGAAAGCTCGCCCACAGCCCGCGCTTGGCGGCGGGCGCGTGCTCGGCGGTGAGCAGCACCGCACCGCCCCACTCCCCGCCGAGCCCGAGGCCCTGCAGAAAGCGCAGGAGAAGCAGCAGCAAGGGGGCGAACACCCCGATCGCGTCATACGTGGGGACGCAGCCCACGGCCACCGTCGCGCCGCCCGTCAGGAGCAGCGAGCCGATCAGGACAGGGCGCCGTCCGCGCCGGTCCCCGATGTGCCCGAAGAGCACCGATCCGAGCGGACGGGCGAGGAAACCGATGCCGAAGGTGCCGAAGGCGGCGAGGGTCCCGGCGAGCGGGGAGAAGGTGGGGAAGAACAGCGGACCGAGTACCAGGGCGGCCGCGGTGCCGTAGATGAAGAAGTCGTAGAACTCGATCGCCGTGCCGGCCAGCGAGGCGGCGGCGAGCCGGGTCATGGAGGGGCGTGCGGGAGCGGATCCGCTCGGCGGTGCGTCGTGCATGACGCGTCAACTGGCCAGGTGGCGGGGCGGTTACGCAGGTGCGCGGCTCCCGTACGGGAGCCGCGCACCTGGCGCCCGTCAGATGCCGCAGCTGGGCGCGGACCAGAAGCGGCTTGCCCGGTGATCGACGTGGGTGTGGTCGTTGTGGCCCGGATATCCCGGGCCCAGAATGCCGTTGAAGCCGTGGTTGCGGGCCTGCTGCGCCAGTCTGCACAGCGAGTGCGGACCCGCGCCCAGGTCGGCCGCATCGCCGTACAGATGGCGGCTGCCGGAGGCTCCGCCGACGGCGTCGTTGCAGGCGTGGGACCGGAAGCCGCTGGTGACCCGGATCGGCTCGTCGCCGAGCGCGTGCCGCAGCGCCTCCAGCTTCCACATGGTCCGCAGGGCGTTGGACTTGGCGGTGGTCGCGCTCACCGCGCCCCCTGACCAGGTGGAGTTGCAGGTGTTCAACTCGGCGTAGGAGAAGTGGACGGGCGTGCAGTCGTCGTCCTGCAGGGCGTAGATCTTGCTGAAGGTGGCCGGTCCTGCGACGCCGTCGGCCGCGAGGCCGTAGGCCGACTGGAAGCGTTTGACGGCGGCCGTGGTCGCGGGTCCGTAGGCGCCGTCGATCGCGAGGACGCCACCCGAGCCCGGGTAGCCGGCCACGCGGATCTGCAGCTGGGTGACATCGGCGCCCGAAGCGCCCTGCGACAGGGTGCGGGACCACGTGTAGCAGCCGTCGGCCTGGGCGGTGCCTGCCGTGGCGAGCACGCCACCCACCGAGGCTGCTATGAGCATGACAATCGACAACAGAAGACGTAAGGCACGTCTGGACATCGGGCCCTCCAGAGGGGGATGGGGAGTCCGGTACGGGGGACAGCGCGCGCATCGCCGAGCTTGACGGGAGGGTCGACGCGCGTCAACGGGAGCGGCCCACTGCCATTTGTCCATCCAATGGCGACCGGACCGCGATCCGGGGATGCGGCGGGCACGCCGACGGGCCGCATCCCGCCCTGGATTCCGTCAAACCCGCCCTGACCTGCGCAAACGGCCAATTGTCAGTGGCGGATGCCACGATCGGACGCATGGACATCTGTGACGACGGCCGGGCGCCCCTCGCGGGGCCGGTCTCACCAGCCGCGGCGGCGCCACTCCGGCAGCTGCGGGCGCTCGGCGCCCAGCGTGGTGTCGTCGCCATGCCCGGGGTAGACCCAGGTCTCGTCCGGCAGCGCGCCGAAGATCTTGGTCTCGACGTCGTCGATCAGGCTGGCGAAGGCCTCCGGGTCCTTCCAGGTGTTGCCCACGCCGCCCGGGAAGAGGCAGTCGCCGGTGAACACATGGGGGTGGCCGTGCGGGTCGTCGTAGATCAGCGCGATCGAGCCGGGCGTGTGGCCGACGAGGTGACGGGCGGTGAGCTCGACCCGGCCCACGCGGATCGTGTCGCCGTCCTCGACGAGCACATCGGTCGGCACGGGGATGCCCTCGGCGTCGTAGGCGCCCGCGTAGGTGCGCGCACCGGTGGCGTCCACGACCTCGCGCAGCGCCTGCCAGTGGTCGCCGTGCCGGTGGGTCGTGACGAGCGAGGCGATGCCGTCGCCGCCGATGAGCTTGAGCAGGGTGTCGGCCTCGTTGGCCGCGTCGATCAGGAGCTGCTCGCCGGTGGCCCGGCAGCGCAGCAGATAAGCGTTGTTGTTCATGGGGCCGACCGCGACCTTGGAGATCATCAGGTCCGCCAGCTCATGTACGTCCGCAGGTCCGCCGACTGTCACCGCTCCGCTGTACGTCATGGGCTCAGCGTACCGAGCGGGTCCGGCGGTCCACAGGGGCCGCCGGGCGCCCACTCGGTGCCAGGGCTCAGCGGCAGCGGGCTACAGCGCGGGCAGTACGGGCAGCAGGCCGGCGTCGCAGTCCAGGCCGCCGCCCTGACGCCGCCCGGAGAGCCAGCCGAGCAGGGCGGGCGCCGCTCCTATCACCGAGACCGAATCGCCGTCCGTGCTGCCGGTGGTCCACTGCCGGCCGTCGTTCGCCGTGATGGCGATACGGGGGACCGCGGCGTTGCCCGCGAAGCGGTCCGCGAGGAAGGCGATCTCGCGGTCGGTGAACTCCTCGGGCAGATCCTCGAGTTCGTAGCCGATGCCGAGGTCGACATGGTGCAGCTCGACCTCGACGAGGCGGCGGAAGGGGATCCGCGCGGCCTGGTCCATGACGCCGTTGCGCAGCTCCACGGTGCGCGCCCAGTCCGCGGGCTGCGCGGCCTGGGCGATGAAGCGGGCCGCGCTGTCGCGTACGTCGTCGAGCTGGACGTCCAGCGGGCGCGGGGCGTCGCGCGCGATATCGGCGTCACGGGCTTCGGCGCTCAGATACATCGGGCGGCCGGCCAGGACGTTCACCAGGGCGTCGGCATTGCGGGCGACATGCGCCAGCACATGACCACGGGACCACCCCGGAAGGCGTGACGGACCGGCGACCGAGGCGTTGTCCAGCTTGGCCGCCGCGGCCAGTAGCCGGTCGGTCGCTTCCCGTACCAGAAGCAGGTCATGGTCATGATCGATCGCTGAGGGCATGGGCCTGACGATAGTCCCGCCACTCCTTCGGGTGAAGGTGGTGGACCACGACCAGAAATCGAATGCACGTGCTATAGGCTCGGTCGAGGCATCCTTGACAGTCGGGCCGTGCAATGCAATCCAGCTGTCTCGGCAGTTAGCAGTCCATCGCTGAGGCGGCCCTCGTAGTCTGAGAAACGGGGCCCCGCCCCCGCTCTCCCATCAAGAAAGGTGCGGACCGGCGTGGCCGACCGTCTCATCGTCCGTGGCGCGCGCGAGCACAACCTGAAGAACGTGTCGCTCGACCTCCCGCGTGACTCCCTCATCGTGTTCACCGGCCTGTCCGGCTCGGGCAAGTCCTCGCTCGCCTTCGACACGATCTTCGCCGAGGGGCAGCGCCGCTATGTCGAGTCGCTGTCGTCGTACGCCCGGCAGTTCCTCGGCCAGATGGACAAGCCCGATGTGGACTTCATCGAGGGCCTGTCCCCGGCGGTCTCCATCGACCAGAAGTCGACCTCGCGCAATCCGCGCTCGACGGTCGGCACCATCACCGAGGTCTACGACTATCTGCGTCTGCTGTTCGCGCGCATCGGCAAGCCGCACTGCCCCGAGTGCGGCCGCCCCATCACGCGCCAGTCGCCGCAGGCCATCGTGGACAAGGTGCTCGAGCTGCCCGAGGGCAGCCGTTTCCAGGTACTGTCGCCGCTCGTGCGCGAGCGCAAGGGCGAGTTCGTGGACCTCTTCGCCGATCTCCAGACGAAGGGCTACAGCAGGGCGCGCGTGGACGGCACCACCATCCAGCTCTCCGAGCCGCCGACGCTCAAGAAGCAGGAGAAGCACACCATCGAGGTGGTCGTCGACCGCCTCACGGTGAAGGACTCCGCCAAGCGCCGCCTCACCGACTCCGTCGAGACCGCGCTCGGTCTGTCCGGCGGCATGGTCGTGCTCGACTTCGTCGACCTGCCCGAGGACGACCCCGAGCGCGAGCGGATGTACTCGGAGCACCTCTACTGCACCTACGACGACCTGTCGTTCGAGGAGCTCGAGCCCCGCTCCTTCTCGTTCAACTCGCCGTTCGGCGCCTGCCCCGACTGCACCGGTATCGGTACGCGGATGGAGGTGGACCCCGAGCTGATCGTGCCCGACGAGGACAAGTCGCTCGACGAGGGCGCCATCCACCCGTGGTCGCACGGCCACACCAAGGAGTACTTCGGCCGTCTCACCACCGCGCTCGCCGAGGCCTTGAGCTTCAGCACGGACATGCCGTTCGCGGCGCTCCCACAGCGCGCCAAGAAGGCGCTCCTGCACGGGCACAAGACGCAGATCGAGGTGCGCTACCGCAATCGCTACGGACGCGAGCGGGTCTACACCACCCCGTTCGAGGGCGCGGTGCCCTTCGTCAAGCGGCGGCACTCGGAGGCCGAGAGCGACGCGAGCCGTGAGCGCTTCGAGGGCTATATGCGCGAGGTGCCCTGCCCGACCTGTCAGGGCACGCGTCTCAAGCCGATCGTGCTCGCCGTCACGGTGATGGAGAAGTCCATCGCCGAGGTCTCCGCGATGTCGATCTCCGACTGCGCGGACTTCCTGGGCAAGCTGAAGCTCAATGCGCGGGACAAGAAGATCGCCGAGCGGGTGCTCAAGGAGGTCAACGAGCGGCTGCGCTTCCTCGTCGACGTCGGCCTCGACTACCTCTCGCTCAACCGCGCCGCCGGCACCCTGTCCGGCGGTGAGGCCCAGCGCATCCGCCTCGCCACGCAGATCGGTTCGGGTCTGGTCGGTGTGCTCTACGTTCTGGACGAGCCGTCCATCGGCCTGCACCAGCGGGACAACCACCGGCTGATCGAGACGCTCGTGCGCCTGCGCGACATGGGCAACACGCTGATCGTCGTCGAGCACGACGAGGACACCATCAAGGTCGCCGACTGGGTCGTCGACATCGGCCCCGGCGCCGGTGAGCACGGCGGCAAGGTCGTGCACAGCGGACCGCTGGCGGAACTGCTCACGACAGCCGAGTCGATCACCGGCCAGTACCTGTCGGGCAAGAGGGCCATCCCCGTGCCGGACATCCGCCGGCCCGTCGACCCGGGGCGGCAGTTGGTGGTGCACGGCGCCCGCGAGAACAATCTGCAGGACATCGACGTCGCCTTCCCGCTCGGCGTGCTCACCGCGGTCACCGGTGTCTCGGGCTCCGGCAAGTCGACGCTGGTCAACGACATCCTGTACACGCACCTCGCGCGCGAACTGAACGGTGCGCGTTCGGTCCCCGGCCGGCACACCCGGGTCGAGGGCGACGACCTCGTCGACAAGGTCGTGCACGTCGACCAGTCGCCCATCGGGCGTACCCCGCGCTCCAACCCGGCCACGTACACCGGAGTCTTCGACAACGTCCGCAAGCTCTTCGCGGAGACCACCGAGGCGAAGGTGCGCGGCTATCTGCCCGGACGCTTCTCGTTCAACGTCAAGGGTGGCCGCTGCGAGAACTGCTCGGGCGACGGCACCATCAAGATCGAGATGAACTTCCTGCCGGATGTGTACGTCCCGTGCGAGGTCTGCCACGGTGCGCGCTACAACCGCGAGACCCTCGAGGTGCACTACAAGGGCAAGTCCATCGCCGAGGTCCTGGACATGCCGATCGAGGAGGCGCTGGACTTCTTCGAGGCCGTGCCGACGATCTCCCGCCACCTCAGGACGCTCAACGAAGTCGGTCTGGGATACGTCCGGTTGGGGCAGTCGGCGCCGACGCTCTCCGGTGGTGAGGCGCAGCGCGTGAAGCTCGCCTCCGAACTGCAGAAGAGGTCCACGGGCCGGACGGTCTACGTGCTCGACGAGCCGACCACCGGTCTGCACTTCGAGGACATCAGCAAGCTGATCACGGTACTCTCGGGCCTGGTCGACAAGGGCAACACGGTCATCGTCATCGAGCACAACCTCGATGTCATCAAGACCGCGGACTGGCTGGTCGACATGGGTCCCGAAGGCGGCTCCGGCGGCGGTCTCGTGATCGCCGAGGGCACTCCGGAGCAGGTGGCCGGGGTGGCGGCCAGCCACACGGGCAAGTTCCTGCGCGAGATCCTCGAGGCCGACCGGATCAGCGACGGCGGCGTACCGGCGGCGCGCAAGCCGGCACGCAAGTCCGCCGCGAAGAAGACGGTCGCGGCGACCAAGGCTCCGGCCAAGAGTGCGGTGACCGCCAAGGCGAAGGCGGGGACGGCCAAGAAGGCCGCCGCCAAGGAGGCCTCCACCAAGCCCGCGGCCAAGAAGGCGACGCCCGCGAAGAAGACGACCCGGGCACGTAAGAGCTGAGACGGCACTGGGTGGTGAGGTGGGGCCTCCCGCCTCACCACCTAGAGTTGCCCTATGCGCAATCTGGGGCAAAAGGCGAAAAGTCTGGGCAAGGCGTTCATTGCGCAGCCCTATTGGGAGCGGCCCGCCGAGACCTATCTCGTGCGCCGTTGGCCCGATCTCTTCGCCACTTGTGTGGCGACGGTCTTCTTCTGGCTGTCGCTCACCCCTTCCCTGGTGCCTCGCCCCTGGTTGCTGCAGGGCGTCGTCGGCGGGATCACGGCTGCCATCGGGTATGCGCTGGGGAGTCTGCTCAGTTCCCTGTTCCGCTGGGTCGTCAAGTGGCGGCCGAGCGAGCGGGCCCGAGCACGGTGCTGGCTCGGGTACTGGATCCTGAGCCCGATCCTCGCGGGCTGGCTGATCTCTGAAAGTGCCCATATGCAGAGGCAGTTGAGGCAGCTGCAGGGCCTGCCGCCGTCGCTCACCTGGCACACCCCGATGATCGGTCTGATCGCGGTGGCCCTCTGGCTGCTTCTCCTGATGGCCGCGCGCGGCGTGCGGCTGGGCTCCAGCACGTTCATCCACTGGCTCGGCCGGGCGCTGCCCCGGCCGGTAGCGATCGGTATCGGACTCGTCGTGAGTGCGGTGGTGGTGTCCACGGCCCTGCAGGACGTCGTGTTCGAGCGAGGCGTCATCGACATCGCGGACCGCATCGCCAAGGCCACCAACAACGGGACCAAGGACGGGATCCACCAGCCCACGTCGCGTTTCGTTTCCGGTGGGCCCGGTTCCGCGATGGAGTGGGACGACCTCGGCTTCCAAGGGCGGAACTTCACCGGCTCGGTGCTCAGCGGTCGGCAGATCTCACAGTTCACCAAGCAGCCGGCCCGGGAACCGGTGCGGGTCTACATCAGCTCCTCCGCACCCGAGGCCTTCGAGGACGAGGAACCGTTCCAGGCGCAGGCCAAGCTCGCGATCAGCGAACTCAAGCGCACCGGGGGCTTCGAGCGGGAGGTGCTGGCGATCGCCGGCACCACCGGCTCCGGGTGGATCGACGCCAACACCGTCGAGAGCCTGGAGTACATGTACGGCGGGAACACCGCGACCGTCGCCGTGCAGTACTCGTATCTGCCGAGCTGGGTGTCGTTCCTCGTCGACAAGGAGAAGGCGGGCAAGACCACCCGTGCCCTGGTCGACGCGGTCCGCACCGAGCTGGACACGCTGCCCGCCGAGCGCCGCCCCAAGCTCGCCGTGACCGGCGAGAGCCTTGGCGCATACGCCATCGAGGACTCGTACAAAACAGTGGACACGCTCCTCGGCGAGACCGACGGCGCCCTGCTGCTCGGGGTCCCCAACTTCTCGCCGATCGCCCGCGAGCTGCGCGAACGCAGGGACGAGGGCAGCCCCGTATGGCGACCGGAGTTCGAGGACGGACGCAATGTGCGCTTCGCCCAATTCCCGGCCGAGGACCTGAAGCGGCCGCAGGCTCAGTGGGGGAACCCGCGCGCCGTCGTCCTGCAGAACGCGTCCGACGCGATCGTCTGGTGGTCACCCGACCTGCTGCTCGAACGCCCGCAATGGCTGAACCAACCGCTGGGCCCGGACATCACGCCGGAGATCAACTGGTTCCCGTTCGTGAACTTCTGGCAGACCACGGTCGACATGGCCGTCTCCTACGGAGTGCAGGCCCCACACGGCCACCGCTACGGCACCGGATCCGTCGACGGCTGGGCCGCCGTACTACCGCCCAAGGGCTGGACCCCGAAGGACACCGACCGGCTGCGCGCCCACCTGGACGCCCGGCCCACTCCGTACTGACGTCGCCTTCGTCGTAGGGAGGGTTACGCCTTCGGACCGGCGATCAGCTTGCCGTTCTCCACCCGGACCGGGACCTTCGGCAGCGGCACGGAGGCCGGGCCTTCGATCGCGGCACCGTTGACGACGTTGAAGCGGCTGCCGTGGCAGGGGCAGTTGGCCTCGTCGCCCTCGATCTTGTCGAGGACACAGCCGGCATGGGTGCACTGGGCGCTCAGCGCGGAGTACTTCCCGTCCTGGGAGCAGGCCACGAGCAGCCGCTGCTCACGGAAGAGCTTCGCGCTGCCCGCCGGCACGGCGGAGGCGTCACCCAGGTCGACCGGAGCGGTCGGCGTGGGGTTCTCGGCGTGGCCGAGGTCGGACTCCGTGGAGCAGGCCGCGGCGCCGAGCCCGGCCGTTCCTGCGAGGGCGGCGCCCTTGAGGACGGTACGACGGGCGGCGGCCTTGCCGGGCATGGAGTCTCCACAGCTCAGGAGGTACGACTGACCTGGTCGACGATACCGCCACAGATCACCCGGCCCCGCGCCGCCCACCACCGGGCGGTCCTCCACACGCCCGCCGCCGGCCGGCCCGCCACC
>NZ_JAAKZW010000244.1 GCF_011044995.1 Streptomyces mesophilus
CCTCACGACCGCGACCTCATCGCACCCCCCGGCGCCGAAATCCCCAGCGACCAGGCCCCGGTGGCCCCGGCCCACGCCCCCAGGCACGCCGGTGCGGCCGATGTCACCGAGGCCGTCCGGCGTTCCGCGACGCTGCCCAACTACGTGGGCGACGGTCCGCCCACCTACGACCCCGAGCCCGGCACCCTGCCGCCCGCCGACCCCGACGAGCTGACGGATCTCGTCGCGGACACCGTGCTCGACGGCGCCCGCTACGGCTCGTACACCCTGCGGGCCGGCTCGGTGCGCGGCGACTCCGCGCGCTACCGCGGTGAGGTGCGCAGGGACTCGCTGCTCACCGCCCGCTTCGGCAGCGGCGACGGTGCGCTGGTCCTGGTCGCCATGGCCACCGGCGCCCGCGCGACCCCGGGTGCGCACCTGGCCGCCGCCGAGGCCTGTCACTGGATCGGCCGAGCCGTCGGCCGCAGTCACGGGCGCCTCTCCGAGGACATCCGCACGGCCCGCCGCGGGGACCTCAAGTCGGGTCTGCACCGGCTGACCGACCGCAGCCTCGGCAAGCTGCGCGCGGGCGCGTCCGAGCGGGGCCTCGAACCCGAGGAGTACGCGGCCACCTCGCTGCGCTGCCTGCTGCTGCCCGCCGACCCCGAATGCCGCACCCGCGTGTTCTTCGGCGTCGGCGGCGGCGGACTGTTCCGCCTCAGGAACGGCGAATGGCAGGACATCGAACCCAAGGTCGCCGACACCGCGGGCGAGCCCGTGCTCAGCTTCGGCTCCGCCGCGTCCGAGACCCCCGAGGGCGACCGCCTGACCATGGACCTCGGGATCACCACGCTCCCGAGCCCGTACGACGAACCGCAGGGCCCGCCCCGCGAGCCCTTCCGCTTCCGCGCCTCGGTCGCCCGCCCGGGCGACACCCTGCTCCTGTGCAGCGGCGGCCTCGCCGAGCCGCTGCGGGGCGAGGCCGCCCTCGCGGGCGTCCTGAAGGAGCGCTGGGCCGAGACCGAGCCCCCGGGCCTCGCCGACTTCCTCGCCGACATCCAGCTCCGCGTCAAGGGGTACGCGGACGACCGCACGGCCGCCGCCGTCTGGGAGGCCTGAGGACCGGTACACCGGGCGACATACCGCCCCCATGCACGGATCATGGGCTGCAACGATCACCGCCGTACGTATCGCCGCATACGAGTACGAGGAGTGCAGACCCCATGGCCAAGCAGAACGTCGCCGAGCAGTTCGTCGACATCCTCACGCGCGCAGGTGTCCGCAGGATGTACGGAGTCGTCGGCGACAGCCTGAACCCGGTCGTCGACGCGATCCGCCGCAACGCCGCCATCGAGTGGATCCAGGTCCGCCACGAGGAGACCGCCGCCTTCGCGGCCGCCGCCGAAGCGCAGGTCACCGGCAATCTCGCCGCGTGCGCCGGCTCCTGCGGCCCGGGCAACCTGCACCTCATCAACGGCCTGTACGACGCGCACCGCTCGATGGCCCCGGTCCTCGCCCTCGCCTCGCACATCCCCTCGCACGAGATCGGGCTCGGGTACTTCCAGGAGACCCACCCCGACCAGCTGTTCCGCGAGTGCAGCCACTACAGCGAGATGATCTCCAACCCGAAGCAGATGCCCCGGCTGCTGCAGACCGCGATCCAGCACGCGGTCGGCCAGCAGGGCGTCAGCGTGGTCACGCTGCCCGGCGACGTGGCCGACGAACAGGCCCCCGAGAAGGCCGCCGAGACCTCTCTCGTCACCTCGCGCCCCTCCATCCGCCCCGGCGACTCGGACCTGGAGAAGCTGGTCCGTATGGTCGACGAGGCCGAGAAGGTCACGCTGTTCTGCGGCAGCGGTACGGCCGGCGCGCACGCCGAGGTCATGGAGTTCGCCGAGAAGGTCAAGTCCCCGGTCGGACACGCCCTGCGCGGCAAGGAGTGGATCCAGTACGACAACCCGTACGACGTCGGCATGAGCGGTCTGCTCGGCTACGGCGCCGCGTACGAGGCCACGCACGAGTGCGATCTCCTTATCCTGCTCGGCACCGACTTCCCGTACAACGCCTTCCTGCCGGACGACGTGAAGATCGTGCAGGTCGACATCCGCCCCGAACACCTCGGCCGCCGCTCCCGCCTCGACCTCGCCGTATGGGGCGATGTGTTGGAGACGCTGCGCTGTCTGACGCCGAGGGTGCGGCCGAAGAACGACCGCAAGTTCCTCGACAAGATGCTCAAGAAGCACGCCGACGCCCTCGAAGGCGTGGTCAAGGCGTACACCCGCAAGGTCGAGAAGCACGTCCCGATCCACCCCGAGTACGTGGCCTCGGTCCTCGACGAACTGGCCGACGACGACGCCGTGTTCACCGTGGACACCGGAATGTGCAACGTCTGGGCCGCGCGCTACATCAGCCCCAACGGCCGCCGCCGCATCATCGGTTCCTTCTCGCACGGTTCGATGGCCAACGCGCTGCCGCACGCGATCGGCGCGCAGTTCACCGACCGCAACCGTCAGGTTGTCTCGATGTCCGGCGACGGCGGATTCTCCATGCTGATGGGCGACTTCCTCACGCTCGTCCAGTACGACCTGCCCGTGAAGGTCGTCCTCTTCAACAACTCCTCGCTCGGCATGGTCGAGTTGGAGATGCTCGTGGCAGGCCTGCCCTCCTTCGGCACCGGCAACAAGAACCCCGACTTCGCCGCCGTCGCCCGTGCCTGCGGCGCCTACGGCGTGCGGGTGGAGAAGCCGAAGCAGCTCGCGGGCGCGCTCAAGGACGCCTTCAAGCACAAGGGCCCCGCGCTCGTCGACGTGGTCACCGACCCCAACGCGCTCTCCATCCCGCCGAAGATCAGCGCCGACATGGTGACGGGCTTCGCGCTCTCCGCCAGCAAGATCGTGCTGGACGGAGGGGTGGGCCGGATGCTCCAGATGGCCCGCTCCAACCTGCGCAATGTGCCCAGGCCTTGATATGTGAGGGCGCGGCCCTGCGGCGTGTCGAGATCATGCGGGGCGTGTCGGTGGGCCGTACGAGTGGACTAGGCGGCAGGGCGGCCGAGTCCGGCGATCGGCGCGGAAAGTGTCATTGAGTGATCGTCACACTTTCTCCACAGAAAGGCCCGTGCCACTCATGACCGCCTACCGCCGTGTCTCCGCTGTCGCCGTCGCAGCCCTCCTCATCTCCGGCATCGCCGCCCCGGCCGCCATGGCCGCCACCCCCGACCGTGCCCCGGCCGCCTCGGTCGTCGCGCCGGGCCCCAACACCGTGCTCGTCGGTGCGGGTCTCTCCCTCGACCTGGAGGACCTTCTCGACCTCGAAGCCCACGGCATCGTGGCCGTAGGCGTCGGCGGTGCTGCCGCCGTCGACGGCGAGGTGTCGCTCAAGGTCGGCAAGAACAGCGTCCTGACGCACAAGAACAAGAAGATCGTCGGCGGCAAGGTCCTGCTCCAGGGCGGCGTCGAGCTGCGCAAGGGCGGCAAGAAGGTCGTCGTCTCCGACGTCGCGGTCGACATCCGTACCGGTCTGATCACCGCCAAGGTGGGCGCCAAGGTCGGCGTCGGCTCGCTCGTCAGGCTCGGCTCGCTCGTCAAGTCGGACGAGGTGTACGCCCAGCTGCACGACCAGTCCAGCAAGGCCACGCTGTACCTGGCCGAGGACGGCATCGCGCTCAACGCCTCGGTCCTGGCGGACCTCGGCACCCGGATCGGCGCGTGCATCGAGGTCGACACGGACACCGTGGTCGACGCCGACCTCGACGTGGTCCTCGACCTCGCGGTCGGCTCCGTCGTCGACGTCGACCTGGTCGCCGCGCTCGGTCTCGACGTCGCCCTTGGCCTCGACGTGGACCTGGGCATCGACCTGGACGCGATCCTGGACCTGGACCTGGGTCTCGACCTGGACCTGGGCATCCTCTAACCAGCCCGCGCGTCACCCCTTCCTGTGCCCGGTCCCACAGCTCCCGTGGGACCGGGCACAGGGGCGTCCGGGCTCAGGCGGGCCGCAGCCGCAGCGTCACGATCTGGAACGGGCGCAGCGACAGCGTGAGCCCCGTCGCGTCCGTCTCCGCCGCGCCCACCGGCCGTTCGAGCAGGTCCGTCATCTCCGCCCGCGCCACCGGGAACGAGGCCGTGAGCCGGGCCCTGGCCCGGCCGCCGCGCGACTCGTAGAGCCGTACGACGACATCGCCGCTGCGGTCCTCGGCGAGCTTCACCGCCTCGATGGTGACCGCCGGGTCGTCCACCGTGATCAGCGGTGCCACGGCCGGCGCGTCCGCCACCCGCAGCGGCAGATTGAGCGCGAGGCCCTCGGCCACCGCGTCCCCGGTCGAGGCGCCCACAAGGAGTGCGTACGTGAACCGGTGCGTGCCCAGATCCGTCTCGGGGTCGGGGGAGTGCGGGGCCCTCAGGAGCGTGAGGCGGACCGTGGTCCCCAGGCCGTCCTCGTGCGGGGTGCGGGTGACGTCATGGCCGTACGTGGAGTCGTTCAGCAGAGCGACGCCGTAGCCCTCCTCCGCCACCCGCAGCCAGCGGTGCGCGCAGATCTCGAAACGGGCCGCGTCCCAGCCGGTGTTGGCGTGCGTGGGCCGGTGCACATGCCCGAACTGGATCTCCGCCGCCGACCTTTCGGCCTGGACGTCCAGCGGGAAGGCCGCCTTGAGCACCTTCTCGGACTCCTGCCAGTCCACGTCGGTGACGATGTCGAGCCGCCGGCTGCCGGTCGTGAGACGGATCTCCTGGGTGATACGGGAGGAGCCGAAGGCCCGCACCACCCGCACGACGGCCCGCAGCGCGTTCACCTCCACCAGCTCCACCGACTCGGCGGCCGTGAGGTCGGTGTGCTTGCGCCGGTAGTGCTTGTCGATGTCCCAGGCGTCGTACTCGTTGGGGTGGTCGGGGTGCAGCTGGAGCAGGTTGCCGCGGGTGCCGGGCGCGAGGACCTCACGGCCGGCGTCCAGGTCCCGTACGGACGTGAGGAGTCCGTCGGCGTCGACCGTCACGGCCAGATGCTCGTTCGCGAGCAGGATGCCCTCGTCCGTCTCCTGCGCCGTGAGCGCCGAGTCCCGGGTGTGGGCGGCGGCCACGGCGAGGCTCTTGGTGGCCAGACCCTGGACGTTGACGTGCACCGGTCCTTCCGGGGTCTCGACGACCTCGCTTCGGGCGTACGGCGACGAGTTGAGCACGGACGGTCCGGCCGGGCCGCCGAGGTGGCGCACCGCCTCGGCGGTGAGCGCGTCGAGTTCGGCGAGGACCTGTCCATAGGTCTCCCGTGCCTCGCGGTGCACCCAGGCGATCGACGAGCCCGGCAGGATGTCGTGGAACTGGTGGAGCAGGACCGTCTTCCACAGGCGGTCAAGGGCGTCGTACGGATAGACGTACTCACTTGATCGCAGCGCTGCCGCCGTGCACCACAACTCGGTCTCCCGCAGCCGGTGTTCGCTGCGTCGGTTGCCCTGCTTCGTCTTGGCCTGGGTGGTGTACGTGGCCCGGTGGAACTCCAGGTACAGCTCACCCGACCAGACCGGGGCGGCCTCCGCGTACTCCTCCTCGGCTGCCTGGAAGAACGCGGACGGCTTCTCGATCTCGACCCGCGGAGAGCCCTCGAGCGAACGCAGCCGGCGGGCCCGCTCCAGCATCTCGCGGGTGGGACCGCCGCCGCCGTCGCCCCAGCCGAAGGGGACGAGGGAGCGTGAGGCGCGGCCCTTGTCGGCGAAGTTCTTCTCCGCGTGCGCCAGTTCGCTGCCGAGGAACTGCGAGTTGTACGTGTCCACCGGCGGGAAGTGCGTGAAGACCCGGGTGCCGTCGATGCCCTCCCACCAGAACGTGTGGTGCGGCATCTTGTTCGTCTGGTTCCAGGACAGCTTCTGCGTGAGGAACCAGCGCACGCCCGCGAGCTTCGCCAGCTGCGGGAAGGCCGCGGTGTAGCCGAAGGAGTCCGGCAGCCAGATCTCCTCGGTCTCGACGCCGAGCTCCTCCTGGAAGAACCGTTTGCCGTGCACGATCTGCCGGGCGAGCGCCTCACCGCCCGGCATGTTCGCGTCCGACTCCACCCACATCGAGCCGACGGGCGCCCAATTGCCGTCCGCGACCGCCTTCTTGATGCGCTCCCAGATGTGCGGCTGGTGCTCCTTGACCCAGGCGTACTGCTGCGCCTGCGAGCAGGAGAAGATCAGCTCGGGATAGTCGCGGGCGAGCGCGGTGACATTGGCGAAGGTGCGCGACGCCTTGCGCACCGTCTCGCGCAGCGGCCACAGCCAGGCCGAGTCGATGTGCGCGTGGCCGGTCGCCGAGATGCGGTGGGCGCTGGCGGCGGCGGGTTTGGCGAGTTCGCCGGAGAGCGCGGTCCGCGCGGCGGCGGCCGTGCCCGGTACGTCATGCAGATCGAGCGCGTCCAGCATGTCCTCCAGGGCGCGCAGGATCTCGTGGTGCCTGGGCCGGTCGGCCGGCAGCTCCCGCATCAGCTCCGAGAGCACCTCGATGTCGAGGACCAACTGCCATACGTCCACGTTCAGTACGGCGAGGTCGGCAGACGCGAATCTGTAGATGGGCCGATCCCCTGCGGTCAGGATGTCGCCCAGGTGCGTGGGTGTGAAGTCGCGCAGGACGGCCGGGTTCGCGGCCGCCTCGAACAGCAGTTGCACCCCCTCGCCGCCCTCCGCGCGCTCCGCGACGGTCAGATGCCGGTTGTGCGGGTGAATTCCCTTGAGCGGTACACCGGTCGCGTCGTACAGCATCCCCTCGGCCTGGAACCCGGGACCGTCCCCGCTGAACCCCGGGTCGACGACCACCTCCACATGCCGGCCCGCCCACTTCGCCGGTACGGCGCCTTCCAGGCGGAACCAGCTGGTGGACCAGGGACTGCCCCATGCGGTCCCCGCCGCAAAGGGGGCATAGGCGGCCTCCAGGGCCTCGCCCACCGGCACCGGCTCGCCCGGCGCATGCCATACGGAGAGGGAGAGAGGCACCCGCTCCCCGTACTGGGCGGGGCGGATGAACTGGCGCAGGGCACGTTCCAGACGCCCTTGCACCAGCTTTCGGTCGTCGTGCATCACGGCTCCTGTTCGATTGCCGGTCGGCTCACACGCGCTGCTCCTGATGTTCCCCGCTTCCCGCCCGAAGGCCCCGATACGCCGCGCCCTGCGCTTAGTTGAGGAATCGACATGCGTGGTGCCCGGGATGGGCGGGAATGCATCCCGTGAACCTGTTCGAGGGAGCAGGGCCACCGGAAGCACGTGAGCGAGTACGAGCAAGGACGCAGAAGGGGAGCAGCCATCGGCGCACGGGGCGGGGTCATGACAGGGCAGGCAAGGCAGTGGTCGGCCGGCAGTGCCACGGCGCAGGGGGAGAAGGCATCTCTCAGGTGCAGACTCGGACGCTCCGATCTGCGGGCGGTGCCCGAAGTGCGCCGCGCGCTCAGGGAGTTGCTCGCACAGTGGGGCAAGCCCGGACGCTCGGAAGTGGCGGAGCTGCTGACCAGCGAGATAGTCACCAACGCACTGGTGCACACGGAGTACGACGCGGTCCTCACCGCGACCCTCGAGCCCGAGCGGCTACGGGTCGAGGTGCGGGACTACACGGACCGCAGGCCCAGGGCGCGGGTACCGCACGCCGACGACGGTACGCGCACCAACGGCAGGGGTCTGCTGCTCGTCCAGTCCCTGGCGGACGCCTGGGGTGTCCGCCCGTACGGATCGGGAAAGGTGGTGTGGTTCGAACTCGACAGCGGCCCGGCCTGACGTGACGCAGGACCGGACCGCCGCGCGATGTGGGGGCGCCCCGAGGGGGCGCCCCCGACTGTTGTGACGCTCAGCCGAATTGCTGCTCCAGATCCTTGAGCTTCTGCTCGAGGGAGTCCAGTCGTGGAAGCGTCTGGGTGTCGTCCTCCGCGGTGAGGTCGACGGGGACCGGACCGTCAGTGGCGGTCACGGCCTGCAGGGAGGGCCGGGTGCGTACGGGCAGTTGCTCCGCACTCGCTATGGCAGGCTCCCCGACGGACTGCGGACTGCCGGCGCCCGGCGCGACCGCCTCGACCTCGAGCCGATTGCCCGTACGGCGGCCGCCGTTGATGGCGTGGCCCCGGCTCACGGCCTTGAGACGGGCGCGCTCCATCCGGTCGTGCTCGCGCCTGCGCAGCCGGTTCTGCTCCTTGTCCTTGCGGTCCTCGCGTACCTCTTCGACCGCCTCGTCCAGGGTCCGTACGCCTTCGAGCAGCATCAGCGACCAAGCGCCGAAGGTCTCCCGCGGCGCACGCAGCCAGCGCACGATACGGATCTGCGGCAGCGGACGCGGCACCAGGCCCTGCTCGCGCAGTGCGGCCCGGCGGGTCTGCTTGAGCGCACGGTCGAAGAGCACCGCCGCGCTCAGCGACATCCCCGCGAAGAACTGCGGCGCGCCCGCGTGACCCAACCCCCGGGGCGCGTGCACCCAGTTGAACCAGGCAGCGGCGCCCGCGAAGGTCCACACGAGCAGGCGCGAACCGAGCGCCGCGTCGCCGTGGCTGGCCTCGCGCACCGCGAGGACCGAGCAGAACATCGCCGCACCGTCGAGGCCGAAGGGGACCAAGTACTCCCAGCCGCCGGACAGGTTGAGGTTCTGCCGGCCGAAGCCGACCAGGCCGTGAAAGGAGAGTGCGGCCGCGACGGCGGCACAGCAGAAAAGGAGAAGGTACGAGGCCGATCCGTAGATGGCCTCCTTGCGTCGGCGCCGCTCCTCGCTGCGCTCCCAGGAGTCCTGCTCCGCCGCGGCGGCCTTCGCGCCGGCCCGCTTGCCGCGCGTGAGCACCGCGACCGCCACCAGCATGCCGAGCAGCAGCACCCCGCCGGGAAGCAGCCAGTCCAGCGATATGTCGGTCATTCTCATCTGGGTCCCTTGCGTCTGCACTGACGGCGTTTCGCCGACATCCTGGCGCAGAAGCGGAGGGGCTCACGGGCGTTTCCGGGCAAGAGAACGCCAAGGGGGTCGGAGGGGCTACGGATGGGTGGTTTCTGGTCGAACTGCCGTACTGGCAGGGCGAGGTGCGTTCGAGCAGTCCCACTCGATCGGGTGGTTCAGCGGGAGTTGCTTGCGCTCAGCTTGACGATCCGTTCGGCATCGCACGTACGCGGGCACGTCACACAGGTGTCGTCGGGGCGCAGCGTGTAGAAGAGGCAGCAGCTCGCGCGGTCCCGCGTCGGCAGCGATTCGCCGTTCGGTCCGGTGAGCTCACGGAACGCCGGCGTCCCCACGTACGGCTTCGTGGTGCCGGGGAGCAGCTCCTCCAGCTCGGCCATCGCGCGGCGCTCCTCGCCGAGGAGATGCGCGATGTACCAGAGGCCCTCGACGATCTCATCGGTCGCCATGCCCCACAGCGCGCGCGGCCCCCGCCGCATCCGCGGTCCGAAGCCTTCGAGCACCGGACCCAGGTGCTCGGCGACCGCCGCGCGGACCTCCGCCATCAGCGCCGCTTCGTCGGGCACGACCCGTGCACCCGGCGAAGCGGCCAGTGGATCACCCGGCAGGCAGGCGAACTCCTCGATCCGTACGGCCATCTTTCCGAGCGTGCGCTGGAAGGTGACGTTCGCCACGGGCACGCGCGGCACCCGGCGCCTGAGGAACCACGGGACGGTGATCAGCAGACAGGCCGGCCAGGCGTAGCGGTGCAGGCCGAAGCTGGCGATGACGTCCGGGCGGGCCTGCTGCCCGTAGTCCCGGAGCACCTGGGCGTCGTCCCAGGCAAGAAAGGCGTCGAGAGCGGCCCCGCCTTCCGCGAGCCGGGCGGCTGCGACCCAGCCACCGCCCTGCGGGGCCTGCTCACCGTCGCCGAGTTCGTGCACCACGAGCCCCCCGAACACCTCGGTCAGGCGCGCGTACGCATCCGCGACAGCCGACGGGGCTGCGCGTACGGCGCCTGGCAGAGCGGCGTCAAGGGACATGCGGGGGACCACCGAATCGCGATCGTTAGCAGGTAAGCCTTACCTTACCCTGTGGATTCGATGTTTGAACTGCGGGTGGTCTGTGCGGGTCAGGGACGCCCGCGGGCCGAGGTGCAGGGCTTTTCGACAGGGGCGCACCGAATGCCTATCTTCTTACGTGGGCCGAGCGGCCCGGTGGACAGGATGGCGCGGGAGGTGACCCACGTGGAGCAGGCGCGCACACGAGGCGTCGCCGGGCCGGCGTACCCGGCCGTGGCGCACATCCCCGCCCAGATGACCCGCGAGCAGGCTCGTGGCGCGCAAGGCGGCGGCTCGCTAGGCGGCGGTGAGCAGGTCCGGGGCGAACAGGTCCGCGGTGAGCACACGCACAGCGAGCCGGCGGCGCCGATCCCCGTCCAGCGTCATTCCGTACGGGGCCAGATCCTCGAAGCCCTGCGTGCCGCCCTCGTCGGCGGTGATCTGGAGCCCGGCGAGGTGTACTCGGCGCCCGTGCTCGCGGCCCGCTTCGGGGTGTCCGCCACTCCCGTACGCGAGGCCATGCAGCAGCTCGCCCACGAGGGCGCCGTCGAAGTCGTGCCCAACCGCGGCTTCCGCGTGGCCGAGCGCAGCGCCCGCGAGCTGGCCGAACTGATCGAGATCCGCTCGCTGTTGGAGGTCCCGGTGATGCTGCGCCTCGCGCGCACCGTGCCGGCCGGGCAGTGGGCCGCGCTGCGGCCGCTCGCCGAGGCGACCGTGACGGCGGCGGCGCGCGGGGACATCGCCGCGTACGTCGACGCGGACCGCGCCTTCCACGGCGCGATCCTCACCCTGTCCGGCAACCAGCAGCTGGTCATGGTCGCCGACGACCTGCACCGCCGCTCCCAGTGGCCGCTCGCCACCGGTCCGGTGCACGTCCGCCGCGCCGACCTGATCGCCGACGCGGCGGAGCACACGGCGCTCCTGGACGCGCTCGTGGCGCAGGACCTCGCGGTGGTGAACTCGCTGGTGCGGGAGCACTTCAACGGGGCCCAGTAGCGGCGCCGTCGGCGCTGGGGTTTCGGGGTGAGGTGGCCGAGAAGCCGCCCTTACGTCGCCGAGAAGCCGCCGTCCACGAACAGCGTCTGGCCGGTCATGTAGCGGGCGGCGTCGCTCGCGAGGAACAGGGCCGGTCCCGCGAAGTCCTCAGGGGTGCCGTTGCGGCCCATCATCGTGCGGTTCGCCATCGCTTCGACGCGGGCCGGGTCGGTGAACACCGCCTCGGTGAGCGGGGTTTCGACGAAGCCGGGGCCAAGTGCGTTGACGCAGACGCCGTTACGGGACCAGGCCTCGGCCTGGGAACGGGTGAGGGCGCAGATCGCGGCCTTGGAGACTCCGTACGCGCCGCTGTTGCCGAACGCGCGCAGGGACTGCTGGGACGCGAGGTGGATGATCCGGCCCCAGCCGCGTTCGGCCATCTTCGGGCCGAAGCGCTGGCCCAGGAGGAACGGGGCGTCGAGGTTGACGGCCATCGTCGTGTCCCAGTCGGCGGTCGTCAGGTCGTCCAGTGGGGGACGGAGGTTGATGCCCGCGGAGGTGACCAGGATGTCCGGTTCGCCGTACGGGCGCACCGCTTCCTCGGCGGCCGCGCGCAGGGCGTCGCGGTCGCCGACGTCGGCGATGACGGAGCTTGCCTCCAGGCCCTCTTCGCGCAGGGCGCCGACCGTCTCCTTGAGCGCATCGGCCCCGCGGGCCATCAGGACGACCCTTGCTCCCGCCCGTGCCAGGGCGGTGGCGATGGCCTTTCCGATGCCGGAGCTTCCGCCGGTGATCAGGGCGGTGCGGTCGGTGAGGCCGAAGTGGGTGGTGAGGTGCGGGGTCGGGTCGGTGCGCATGGGGTGATCTTGCCGGATGGGTTTCCGTGCGCTCGGGTTGGGGT
>NZ_JAAKZW010000245.1 GCF_011044995.1 Streptomyces mesophilus
GCTGCGGCCGGATTCCCCTACCCGCCCCTTCCCGAAATCAGGGCTTCGCCCCGGACCCCCCACGCGGCGGAGCCGCACAATGTCACAGCCGAACTTCGTTCGGATCTGCTCAAACGCCGCAGGGGCTGGATGCGCCCCCAACGCCGAGGGGCTGGAATGTGAGACTTGGGGTATGGCGACAGGGGAATGGGCCCGGTTCTGGCAGCACGAGGAGTTGCCCGGGGTCGACCTGCTCCAGGCTCGCTACGTGCGGCATACCTTCGCCCGGCACAGCCACGAGGGGTACGTGGTCGCGGCCGTCAGCGGTGGGGTCGAGGATCTGCTCATGCCCGACGGGTCCACCGTGCACTGCGCGCCCGGGAACGTCATTCTGATCAACCCGGAAGTGCCCCACTCCGCCCGGGCCGGCGTGCCCGAGGGATGGGCGTATTCGACGCTCTATCCGTCCGTCGAGGTCGTCGCGAGGATCGCCGAGGAGACCACCGGACTGCGCGGCACCCCCGGATTCGCCGAGGTGGACGTGCCCGATGCGGAAGGCGCGCATCTCATACGGGAGGTGCACCGCGCCGCCGAGGAGGGCAACGCGCTCGCCGCGGACACGGTCCTGAAGGTCCTTGTCGCGCGGATGCTGCGGCGGCACGGGAGCGCGCTGCCGGCCCGTGGCCGGCTGGCGGCGGGGACGCGTAACGCGGTGCGGGCGCGGGCCGTGCTCGAGGAGCGGATGGCCGAGCCGCCCACTCTGGAGGCGCTGGCCGTGGAGCTCGGGACCAGCCCCTTCGCGCTGCTGCGGGCCTTCAAGCAGCAGTACGGGATGCCGCCGCACAGCTGGCTCACCAATGCGCGGGTACGCCGGGCCCGCGAGCTCCTTGACGCGGGTACGGCGCCGGCCGAGGCCGCCGCGGCCGTCGGGTTCACGGACCAGCCGCACCTCAACCGGCACTTCAGCCGGATCGTGGGGGTGCCGCCGGGGGCGTACCAGCGAGGACGCGGTCGCCCGGGAGCGGCGCCCGCCCGCAAGAACGTACAAGACCGGAGCGAAACCCTCCACGTACCTTCGGACGCGTGGCAGAACAACAGACACCCGCACCTATACGTGCCGAAGGAACAGCCCCGGACCCGCTGACGGCTCTCGGCAAGACCGACTCCGCCGTCGTACGCGACGCGCTCGGCGTCGGGTTCGCCGTCGGGCTCTCCGGCTTCGCCTTCGGCGTCACCTCCGCGAGCAACGGGCTCAGCCTCCTGCAGACCTGCGCGCTCAGCCTGCTCGTCTTCACCGGCGCCTCGCAGTTCGCGCTTGTCGGGGCCCTGGCGGGCGGCGGCAACCCCGTGACGGCCGCGGCGGGCGCCTTCTTCCTCGGCGTACGCAATGCGTTCTACGGGCTGCGGCTTTCGCAGCTGCTTGAACTTCCGCGCTGGGTGCGTCCGTTCGCGGCGCAGTGGGTGATCGACGAGACGACCGCCGTGACGCTGGCGCAGCCCACGCGGCGGGCGCGCCGGATCGGCTTCGTGGTCACCGGGCTCAGCCTGTACGTGCTGTGGAACCTCACCACGCTGCTCGGCGCGCTCGGCGCGGAGGCGATCGGGGACACCGCCGCCTGGGGCCTGGATGCCGCCGGGCCCGCGACCTTCCTTGCGCTGCTCGCGCCCATGCTGCGCTCGACGACCGAGCGGGCCGTCGCGGCCCTCGCCGTGGTCCTGATGCTCGGCCTCGTGCCCGTACTGCCGAACGGGGTGCCCGTGCTCGTGGCCGCCCTCGCCGCGCCCCTCGTCCTCTTCGTGCAGGGCCGCAGGGCGTCCGCCGGCACGAACTCCCGGGAAGGAACGGACCGTTGAACATCTGGATCGCGATCGCGGTGACCGCGGTCGGCTGCTACGCCGTCAAGCTGCTCGGACTGCTCGTCCCCGTGGGCGTACTGGAAAAGCCGCTGGTGAAACGGATGGCGGCGCTGCTTCCTGTGGCGCTGCTCGCCGCGCTCACCGCGCAGCAGACCTTCGCCGAAGGCCAGAACCTGATCCTGGACGCCAAGGCGGCGGGCCTGCTCGCGGCGGCGGTGGCTTTCGTGCTCCGCGCACCGTTTCTGCTGATCATCGGCGCCGCGGTGGTGGTGACGGCGGGGGTGCGGGCGCTTGGGGGCTGAGCCGGTGGAGGTCACGATCCAGTGGATCCGGACGACGTGGACCAAGGAGTCCCGCGGCGGCGAGGCGGCGGCGGCGCAGGAACGCCGCCCCCGTCGGCTTCGCCCTGCCCGACGACGACGCGGCGTCCCGCGCGCATGTGATCCGTATGCATGAGCGTGACGGCTTCTCGCCGTCCGAGCGCCGTGAGGCCCTGAGCGAGGTCGCCGTGCAGCTCCGTGAAGTCGGCGGCCGGCTCAGGGTGTTCCCCCTGGTGCATCCTCTGCACGCGCTGCCGCCCCGACGCCGCCGGCCGCCGGCCGTGCGGCTCGACCCAGGTCAGTGGGTGCGCTGGCAGCTCAACTACCGTTTCAGCAGTGCGCTGGGCATCCGGGGCTGGACGTACTGGATGGACACGTTCAACATCGCCTACGGCCCGGTGGAGGACGAGGTGTTCCTGTCCCGGCCCGCTCTGTATATCGACGAGCGTGGGCCGCTCCGGTAGGTCCGGCGCCGCATTCGGACGCGCACCGGCCCCTGCTCAGTCCAGCCCCCGCCCATGCGCCCGCAGCGTGCGTAGTGCCTCGATGGTGACGATCGGGCGCCATTCCAGGGCTGTGCCCGGTGCCCACTGTTTCCAGTGGACCGGCCAGCCGCCGTCCTCCTCCTGTTCGCCGGCGAGGTGGTCGAGTGAGAGTTGCATCTCCTCGTCGGTGAACCAGGAGCGGGCCATCGAGGTCGGGACCCGGGCGTAGTCGTGCGGGTAGTGGTGCTCGCCGGGTGCGTACCCGGCGGCCACCGGGTAGGAGTCGCGGCGGCGCGGGTCCAGGACGGCGAGGCGCTGCTCGCGTACGAGCCGGCCCAGACGGTCCGCGGCGGCCTGGGCGCGCGAGCGGTCGGGAGCGCCGTCCAGGAACGCGACGGCCGCGTGGATCTCGTACGGATGCGACTTGTCCAACGCCTCGACCGCGGCCCAGCAGTAGTCGGTCGCGCGGAACAGCCACGCGTGCCACACCTGATTGCGGTGCAGCAGACCCACCACCGGTCCGGTGGCGAGCAGATCGCTCGGCGGGTTGTCGATGACGGGGACGAACGGGGCGTACGGATAGCCGCGTTGGCTCGGATGGATCGCGGGCAGCGCGCCCTCCGGGGTCGAGACCTCGGAGAGATAGCGGCACACCCGCTCGACGCGCTGACCGCCGCAGCGGCCGATCGCGTCCAGGACGCGCAGCGCGTGGGCGGTGTGCAGGGGCTGGCTCACGGGGCCGCGCAGATCGGGCTCCAGAGCGTGGCCGTAGCCGTCGTCGTCGGTGCGGTAGGCGGCGAGGGCGGCCTCGACCGGCTCGGCGGCGGCGCCCAGGAAGTGGTACGCGAAGCGGCGCTGTTCGAGGACGCGGGCCGTGAGCCAGATGAACTGCTCGGCACGGGCGAGCACCGAGCGGTGCTGTGACGGTTCTGCTGGGGAACGCTCCGCGGGGGACTGCCCCGCGGAGGCGGAGCCCGGGGACTGCCCCGGGGCTACGGATTCGGCCATGCACGGCACCGTAGGCCGGAAAGCGCTCCCCGCAAGGGCTTCGGCGCAAGGCCCACCCGCACGGGCTGGATACTGGAGTCATGCGGTTGACGGTCTTCTGGGAGCGGATGGCGGAGCACTTCGGTGCGGGGTACGCCGAGACGTTCGCGCGCGATCATGTGATGTCCGAGCTCGGAGGGCGCACGGTGCATCAGGCGCTGGACGCGGGCTGGGAGGCCAAGGACGTGTGGCGGGCCGTGTGCTCGGCGATGGGGGTACCGGCCGAGTCGCGGTGAGCGGGTCCGGACCGCCGTGACGTGAGCGGGTGCGAATCGCTCTGAGGTGAGCGGGTCCGGACCGCCGTCAACGGTGACGGCCGCGGCCCGAATGTGACGCGGGCGTCAGCCGTCCGTCCGTACGAACCGGGTGCACTTAAGCGAGACTGACCCCGTGGCAGCCACCGAACACACCGCAGCAGCGCAGAACTCCGGACCGCCCACGACCGTGCCGCCCGAGGCGCCGTCGGGGCGGCAGCAGCGCATGCCGCGGTGGCTGCCGCGTGCGATGGTGCTCGCGCTCGCCCTCATCGCCTGCTTCCAGCTGGGCAGTTGGGCCTTCCACCAGCTGACCGGGCTGCTGATCAACATCCTGATCGCGTTCTTCCTCGCGCTGGCCGTCGAGCCCGCGGTGAGCCGGATGGCGCACCACGGGATGCGCCGCGGCGCGGCCACCGGGCTCGTGTTCCTCGGGGTGATCGTCGTGGGCGCGGGGTTCATCACCCTGCTCGGCTCGATGCTCGCCGGCCAGATCGTCGACATGGTCGAGGACTTCCCGAAGTACCTCGACTCGGTGATCAGCTGGATCAACACCACCTTCCACACCGAGTTGTCCCGGGTCGAGATCCAGGACAGCCTCGTGCACTCGGACTGGCTGCAGAAGTACGTGCAGAACAGCGCCTCGGGTGTCCTCGACGTATCCGCGCAGGTGCTCGGCGGGCTGTTCCGGATCCTGACGATCCTGCTGTTCTCGTTCTACTTCGCCGCCGACGGGCCCCGGCTCCGTCGCGCCCTGTGCTCGGTGCTGCCGCCCGCCAAGCAGGCCGAGGTGCTCCGTGCCTGGGAGATCGCCGTCGACAAGACCGGCGGCTATCTGTACTCGCGCGGTCTGATGGCGCTGATCTCCGGCGTCGCGCACTACATCCTGTTCGTCTTCCTCGACATCCCGTACGCCCCCGCGCTCGCCGTGTGGGTCGGCGTCATCTCGCAGTTCATCCCCACCATCGGTACGTATCTGGCGGGCGCCCTGCCGATGCTGATCGCGTTCACCGTGGACCCCTGGTACGCGCTGTGGGTGCTGATCTTCGTGGTCGTCTACCAGCAGTTCGAGAACTATCTGCTGCAGCCCAAGCTCACCGCCAAGACGGTCGACATCCACCCGGCGGTCGCGTTCGGCTCTGTCGTCGCGGGCACCGCGCTGCTCGGCGCGGTCGGCGCGCTGATCGCCATTCCGGCGGTCGCGACGATGCAGGCCTTCCTCGGTGCGTACGTGAAGCGGTACGACGTGACCGACGACCCGCGCGTGCACGGCCACCGGCGCCGTGGCGGACCGCCGCTCGCCCGGCTGCGCAAGGCGCTGCGCGGCGAGCCGACGGGGACGCCCGTGGACCAGGCCGCCGCGGAGACCCAGGACGGGCAGGGCCCGGCCGCCGGGACATCCGACGACCGGGCCTGACCTCAGCAGGACCGCTCAGTGCCGCTCCAGCTCCACCCGCGGCAGCACCCTGCGCAGCCACGCAGGCAGCCACCACGCCCGCGTGCCGAGCAGCTGCATCACGGCCGGCACGATCAGGCAGCGGATCACCACGGCGTCGAGCAGGATCGCCACCGCGAGCCCGAGTCCGAACTGCTGCAGCATCCGGTCGGGGCTCAGCATGAACGCCGCGAACACGACGATCATGATGGCCGCGGCCGCCGTGATCACCTTGCCGGTCGCGGCCAGGCCCTCCCGTACGGCCGCCTGCGGATCCTTCGTACGCTCCCATTCCTCGTGGATACGGGAGAGCAGGAAGACCTCGTAGTCCATCGACAGACCGAAGACGATCGCGAAGATCATCACCGGGATGAAGGCCTCGATCGGGCCGGGCTCGACCCCGAACCAGCCGTGCTGGAAGACCAGCGTGATCGCGCCGAGCGCGGCACCGATGCTGACCAGGTTGAGCAAGGCTGCCTTGACCGGGATCAGGACGCTGCGGAAGACGATCAGGAGCAGCAGCGCGGAGAGCCCGACCACGATCGCGACGAAGAGCGGCATCCGGTCCGACACCGTGGCCGCGAAGTCCTCGGTCGCGGCGGTCGCGCCGCCCACCAACAGGCGCGCCCCGGTCTCGTCCGCCAGCGGCGGCAGTACGTCGCCGCGCAGCCGGTCCACGAGCTGGGAGGTCGCCTCGGCCTGCGGGGCGGACTCGGGGAAGACCATCAGCGTGCCGACCGCGCCGTCCTTCGACGGGATGGGGCCGCTGACGGCGGCGACACCGGGGGTGTCGGCGAGCGCGGCACGGACCGGCTCGACGTCCGCGGCGCCTTCGGCGACCACGAACAGCGGCCCGTTGAAGCCCGGTCCGAAGCCGTCGGCGAGCAGGTCGTACGCCTGACGGCTGGACGTCGTCGTGGCGTCGTTGCCCGCGTCCGCGAAGCCCAGGCGCATATCGGCGGCCGGCGCGGCGAGCGCGCCGAGCGCGACCACGGAGACGAGGAGCGCGACCCACGGACGGCGCTGGACACCGCTCGCCCAGCGCCGCCAGCCGGCGCCCTCGACGCGCTTCGCCTTCGCCGCGCGCTTGGTCACCTGACGCTGGATACGACGCCCGAACACCCCGAGCAGGGCGGGCAGCAGCGTCAGCGAGGCCGCCATCGTCACCAGGACGGTGAGCGCGACCGCGAGCGCCACACCCTGCAGCGAGCCGAGGCCGAGCGCGACCAGACCCATCAGCGCGATGATCACGGTGCAGCCCGCGAAGAACACGGTCCGCCCCGCGGCGTCCAGGGCGGAGCGCGTGGCCTGCTCGGGTTCGGCGCCGCGCAGGAGTTCGGAGCGGTAGCGGGAGAAGATCAGCAGCGCGTAGTCGATCCCGACGCCGAGGCCGACCAGCATCATGATCGGCGGCGTGAAGTCGGCGACGTTCGCGATGTGCGAGGCGAGGGCGATGAGACCGATCGACGAACCCACCGCGAACAATGCGGCCACCACCGGCAGACTCGCCGCGACGAGCGACCCGAACAGGAACACCAGGATCACCAGGGCTCCGAGGATCCCGGCACCTTCGGCCGCACCGCCCCCGGCCTCCTCGGCGCCACGTGCCGCGTCCCCGCCGACCGCGGCCTGGAGCCCGTCCCCGTCAAGGGACTTGGCGGCGTCGATGATCGCGCGGACATGCTCCTTCGGTACGTTCTCGGCGGAGCCGTCGAGGGTGACGGTCGCGTAGCCGACGGTGCCGTCGCGCGAGATCGCCGACTTCTCCGCGTACGGACTGATCACGCCGGTCACGCTGGGCAGGCCCTTGACCTCGGCGAGGACGTCCTCGACGCGGTCGCGTACGGCGGCATCCCGTATGTCGTCCTTGTCGGAGGACTTGACCACGATCTGCACGGACGCGTCGGCCTGCGCGGCGCCGTGCTTCTCGAGGACGCTCTGTGCGGCCTGCGAATCGGTGCCGGGCAGCGAGAAGTCGTTGTGGTACGCGCTGCCGACCGCCGAGGACACCCCCGTGATCCCCGCGACGAGGACGACCCAGAGGATCAGCGCCCGCCAGCGGTGGCGGTGCGAGAAGGCGGCGATCCGCTCGAAGACGCTCGACCGGGCCGTGGGCCTGGTGAGTTGGTCGGTGGACATCGGCTACTCCGATACGTAGGACGGAAAAGGAAGAGGTCAGCGGGGTCAGAGGTACGAGGGGCGTGTCACGCGGGCGCGGAACGTGCGCCACATCCACGCCTGTACGGCCACCAGGAGCGGTGTCACCACGAGCAGCGCGGGCACGAGCGCGTCCACGGACGAGCCGGCCGACGCGGTGAGCGGCAGACCGAGCCCGGCGAGCAGGGGCAGCGCCGCCATCAGGGCGGCGGTCAGCGCGAACGACTGCCAGGGGCGGGTGGCCCGCCCGACCAGCACCCGCGCGCGGGCGTACGGGTCGCCGGTCAGCCTGAGGACCGCGAAGCCGAGCCCGTGCACGGCGAAGAGCGCGGCGACCGCCATGGCGGTGATGACCGCGACCGGTCCGCTCGCGGGCGCGTGCAGCGAGCCGCTGAACAGACCGGCGAGCAGCCAGCCCCAGGAGAGGGCCACGGTCCAACTGCCGCCTGTGACCGCCGTATCGCAGCTCAGACGCCAGACGCGTCCGCCCGCTCGGCCGCGCAGCCACAGGCCCATGTCGCGCACGATCCAGCCGGTGAGCAGCGCGACGACCACCGTGAACTGGCCGCTCAGCAGCTCCCCTTCCAGTTCGGGGAAGCAGCCGATGAGCAGGCCCGCGGTGGCCACCAGCCACACCTCGTTGCCCAGGAAGAAGGGCGCGAACGAGGTGATGACGAGGCGGCGTTCGCGGTCCGTGCGGCCCAGGTACGGGGTGAGCATGCCGGTGCCGATGTCCGCGCCTCCGAGCACGAAGTAGCCGGCGGCGAAGAAGCCGAGCAGGGCGATGGCGAGGGTTTCCATGGCGGATCTCCAGGGCTCCTAGTAGCGCGCGGGGGTCAGGGCGTCGGCGGGGTCGTCGGCCTCGCGTTCGTCCCGGCCGAGGTCCGTGTCGACGGGGCCGAGGCGCGCGTGGCGCACGATCAGCCAGAAGTTGAGGGCGGCGAGCAGCGCGAAGAGCGAGGTGAAGACGATCAGGGAGAGCCGCATCGACCCGGGTGAGACCGGCGAGACGGCGTCCTCGGTCTTCAACAGGCCGTACACGACCCAGGGTTGGCGGCCCACCTCGCGGAACACCCAGCCGCTGATCATCGCGAGATACGGCAGCGGTACGGCGGCCATCAGGACCACGTGCCAGAGCCGGAAGCGGAAGACGACCTTGCGGAAGGCGGCGAGGACCACGCCGGCGAGGCAGAGGTACATCATCAGCGCGAACGCGAGCAGCATCAGGATTCCGGCCGCGCGGGTGAGCGCCTCGGAGGGCACATAGTCACCGGGTCCGAAACGCTCCGCCATCTCGGCCTGCAACGTGGCCATCTCGGCGGTGTTCGCGCTGAACACCGCCTCCTTCATCGGCTGCATCCCCACGAACTGCAGCCCGCCGAAGGCGGCCGTCACGAACAGGGCCGGCAGCGAGAGGAACACCCCGATCCGCAGGCTCTTGCCGAAGAACTCCCACTCGGCCGAGCGCTTGAAGAGGTGATACGCGGAGACGCCCGCCATGAAGAACCCGGCTGTGAGCAGCGCGCCGCCCAGGACGTGTCCGAAGGAGAGCAGGGCGCTGGGGTTGGTGAAGACCTCGACGGTGCTCTCGGTGACCAGGCGGCCGTTCTCCTCGCGGTGGCCGACCGGGTTGTTGAGGAAGCCGTTGGCGACCAGGATCCAGTACGCCGAGGCGTACGCGGTGAGCGTGACGCCCCAGATCAGCGCCAGGTGCACCCACTTGTCGAAGCGGTGCCAGCCGAAGATCCACAGGCCGAGGAACGTGGACTCGACGAAGAAGGCGATCACCGTCTCCATCGCCAGCGACGAACCGAAGACATCGCCCGCCTGATGCGTGAGCCCGCTCCAGCTCAGGCCGAACTGGAACTCCATGACCAGGCCGGTGACGATCCCTACCGCGTAGTTGATCACGTACAGCTGGCCCCAGAAGCGGACCATGCGCGGGTACAGCGGCTTCTCGGTGAGGGTCGCGGCCGTCTGCAGACAGGCCACCACCGTCGCGAGGCCCAGGGTGAGCGCGACGAAGAGGAAGTGGCCGCCCGCCGTGAGGGCGAACTGCAGCCGGGCGAGATCGAGGGTTTCCGGGTTCACGCCCTCAGCGTCGGCGTACGGCTATGGGCGCGGCGTCGGCCGCTGGTGGACAGTGGGCGTACATCCCGGGTTGTGGGGCGCCCCGCTCACGTACCACCAAAGTTGCGAGCCGGTCAGGCCAGCCACCCCGGCGTGATCATCCCCGACTCGTACGCGAGGATCACCAGCTGCGCCCGGTCGCGGACGTCGAGTTTGGTCATGATCCGGCTGACGTGGGTCTTGGCGGTCGCGGGGGACAGGACCAGGCGCTGCGCGATCTCGTCGTTGGAGAGCCCCGCGCCGACCAGGCCCATGACCTCCCGCTCGCGCTCGGTGAGCGCATTGAGCCGCGGGCTCGGGTCGGGCTGCTTGGAGCGGCCCGCGAACTCCGCGATCAGGCGCCGCGTCACGGCCGGCGCGATCAGGGCGTCGCCGCGCGCCACCACCCGTACGCCGTGCAGGAGTTCCATCGGCTCGGTGTCCTTCACCAGGAAGCCCGATGCGCCCGCGCGCAGCGCGCCGTACACGTAGTCGTCCATGTCGAAGGTCGTCAGGATCACCACCCGTACGCCTTCGAGCGCCGGGTCGGCGGTGATCCGCGCGGTCGCCTCCAGTCCGTCGAGTACGGGCATACGGATGTCCATGAGGACGACGTCCGGGCGCAGTTGGCGGGCGAGCGCGCAGGCCTGCTCGCCGTCCGAGGCCTCGCCGACCACCTCGATGTCGTCCTCGTCGTCCAGCATCGAGCGGAAGCCCGCGCGCACCAGCGTCTGGTCGTCGGCGAGCAGGACGCGGATGGGGTCGGGTGGACGGACCGATGCTTGGATCGGTGCCTGGTTCATTGCGCCCCCTGGGCCGTATCGGATGTCGTGAACGGCAGCCGGGCCGTGACCCGGAAGCCGTCCGCCGTGTTCTCGGTGGTCAGTTCGCCGCCGAAGGCCTTGGCCCGCTCGGCCATCCCGCGGATCCCGCTGCCCGGGCCGATCCCGTCGGGCGCGCCCAGGCCATCGTCCTCGACGCGCAGTCGCAGGTCGTCCGCACCGTAGTCGAGTGTGATCGTGGCGGCGCTCGCCCGCGCATGGCGGGTCACATTGGTCAGCGACTCCTGCACGATCCGGTACGCGGCCAGGTCGAGGGGAGGCGGCAGTTCACGGGCGGCGCCTTGCGTGGCGATGCGTACGTCGAGTCCGGCGCTCCTTGCCCGCTCGGCGAGTTCGGGCAGCCGGGCGAGTCCCGACGCGGGCGCGGTGGGAGCGGCCTCGCCCGCCTCGCGCAGCATGCCGAGGGTGGAACGCAGCTCGCGCAGGGCGTCCTTGCTGGTGGACTTCACGGCCTCCAGGGCCTCTTCGGCACCGGCGAGCGCGACGGCGGGATCGGCCGCGGTGCGCTTCTTGCCCAGCTTGTGCAGCGCGGCACTCGACTGCACGTTGATCAGCGAGATGCTGTGCCCGAGGACGTCATGCACCTCACGGGCGATCCGCAGCCGCTCCTCGGTCGCGCTCTGCTGCGCCCGAGCCTCCTGCTCGCGCTCGGCGGCGCGGGCGCGGGCGCGTACCTCTTCGAGATAGGCGGCGCGGGTGCGCTGGGCGCGGGCGAGCACCAGGATGCTGAGCAGCCAGCCCGCCAGCATCATGAACGACGCGTCGTCGACCTCCCGGCGGCCCGGTGCCTGGCGCATCTCCCCGTACACGATCATCAGCATGACGCCGATGCCCAGCGCGACGGCGGCGGCGAACCTGCCCTCGGCGGCGGCCGTGTACAGGGCGACCACGAAGGTGACCATCACCAGGCCGTCGTAGACGCTGAGCGGGTAGTAGACGACACAGACGGCCAGCGTGACCAGGGCGACGGCGACGGGCCAGCGGCGGCGGAAGTAGAGCGCGCCGCAGCCGACCGCGATCAGCGCCCAGCCGAGGGTCGCCTGCCCGAACGTCTCGCTCTTGCCGCGCATCGACCACAACGTCCCGCCGACCACCACCACGGTGACGGCGAGCACCACGGCGATGTCCTTACCGCGCTCCGAGAGGCGCTCGGTGAGCGGGGTGGTCGGGGGGAGTGCCATGGTCCGAGGATATTCGCGCTGCTTCGGGGTGCTGCGCGGGGCGCTCGGGGAGCGGGCG
>NZ_JAAKZW010000246.1 GCF_011044995.1 Streptomyces mesophilus
TTTCCCCTACCCGCCCCTTCCCGAAACTGGGGCTGCGCCCCAGACCCCGGATCCGAACTTCGTTCGGATGTCCTCAATCGCCGGACGGGCTGAAGTGTGTCCACCACCCGGGACACCCCACCCCCCGTTCACCCGCGCCCGCTACCGTGTTCCCCACCATGAGCGCACCGCAGCCCCCGCAGGCCACCGCCGATGTTCCCACTCTTCTCGTCAAGATCTTCGGCAAGGACCGGCCCGGTATCACCGCCGGGCTCTTCGACACCCTTGCCGCCTTCTCCGTGGACGTCGTCGACCTCGAACAGGTCGTCACCCGGGGACGGATCGTGCTCTGCGCGCTCGTCACCGAGCCCGCCGCCGGGCTCGAGGGCGAGCTGCGGTCGACCGTGCACAGTTGGGCCGATTCGCTGAAGCTGCAGGCCGAGATCATCTCGGGTGTGGGCGACAACCGGCCGCGCGGCGAGGGCCGCTCGCACGTCACCGTGCTCGGCCACCCCCTGACCGCCGAGTCCACCGCCGCGATCGCCGCGCGCATCACCGCGACCGGCGGCAACATCGACCGTATCTTCCGGCTCGCCAAGTACCCCGTGACCGCCGTGGAGTTCGCCGTCTCCGGCACCCCGACCGAGTCGCTGCGCACCGCGCTAGCCCCCGAGGCCGCGGCGCTCGGTGTCGATGTCGCGGTGGTCTCGGCGGGTCTGCACCGGCGCGCGCAGCGGCTCGTCGTGATGGATGTCGACTCGACGCTCATCCAGGACGAGGTGATCGAGCTGTTCGCGGCCCACGCCGGCTGCGAGGAGCAGGTCGCCGAGGTCACCAACGCCGCGATGCGCGGCGAGCTGGACTTCGAGCAGTCGCTGCACGCCCGCGTGGCCCTGCTCGAGGGTCTTGACGTCTCGGTCGTCGAGAAGGTGCGGGCCGAGGTGCGGCTCACGCCCGGCGCGCGGACCCTGGTGCGCACGCTCAAGCGGCTCGGGTACCAAGTCGGCGTGGTCTCAGGCGGGTTCACCCAGGTCACGGATGATCTGATGGAGCGCCTTGGGCTCGACTTCGCACACGCCAACACCCTGGAGATCGTCGACGGCAAGCTGACCGGCAAGGTCACCGGGGACATCGTGGACCGGGCCGGCAAGGCCCGCCTCCTTCGCCGCTTCGCCGCGGAGGCCGGTGTACCGCTCGCGCAGACGGTGGCGATCGGCGACGGCGCCAACGACCTCGACATGCTCAACGCGGCGGGTCTCGGCGTCGCGTTCAACGCCAAGCCGGTCGTACGGGAGGCCGCGCACACCGCGGTGAACTTCCCGTTCCTCGACACGGTGCTCTACCTCCTGGGCGTCACGCGCGAAGAGGTCGAGGCGGCGGACGCCAGGGACGCGTAGGAAACGCCGGCGCCAGGGACGGGCAGGAAACGGTGAGGGCCCCAGCGCAGTGCCGGGGCCCTCGATCACGTATCGGATGAAGCGAGTTGGCGACCTACTCGTTCGGAGCCCAGTAGTCGAACAGCGTCGCCACGCCGGGCTCCAGGGACTTCCACGACCCCTTGAAGGTCAGCATCGCGAGCGCCGAGGTCGGGAACCCACGGCGTTCCATGCGGACCCCGGCATCGCCCTCGGCCGAGCCCGCGAGGACGTCGGCCAGGCCGTGCATCCCCGGGTTGTGGCCGATCAGGAGCAGGTCGGCGACGTCGTCCGGCGTCTCGTTGAGCACGGCGATCAGCTCGCCCGGAGAGGCCTCGTACGCCCTCTCCTCGTATACGGTCTTCGGGCGCTGCGGCAGCTCGCCGACGGCCAGCTTCCAGGTCTCCCGGGTGCGGGCGGCCGTGGAGCAGACGGCCAGGTCGAAGGCGATCCCGCTCTCCGCGAGCCGACGGCCCGCGGCGGGGGCGTCCTTGCGGCCCCGCTCGGCCAACGGCCTTTCGTGGTCGGCGATCTGGGGCCAGTCGGCCTTGGCGTGCCTGAGGAGGACGAGCCTGCGCGGTGTATCGACACTCATGTGTCCCAGCTTCGCACGAAACGCTCCACGCGGCGCAGGGAGTTGACGGGCTCCCCCTTGAAGGGTGACGGCCGGCTCACGGGGACGCGGAACATCCTCACGGGATGCGGGACATCAAGGTTTCCTTGAGCCGCCCGAGGAAGTCCCCGACCGCGGGATCACCGGTCGCGGCCTGTGCCTCGGCGGGGTGCAGCACGATCATGAACAGCACGGCGAAGGCGATCACCGGCAGGACGATTCCCCACCAGGGCAGCCGGGCCTGGGCGCGGGCCTGCTGCGGGGAGCGGGTGTGCGCTGGGGCCGACATGACGCCTCCGGGTCTGTCTTCAGGTCTGTCCGCCGCGCCACGCGGCGGAGCCGCGAATCGGTGCTGCGCGGCTTACTGAAGAACCTACGGAAGCGCGGGCCTCCAACCCATCCGGTGATCCACCCACTTGACCCTGACACCAGCCCCCTAGGGGATGGTGGAATTAGCCCCACCATGGAGGCGGGAAGCGCGGATCGGGCGGCACGCGGCGCGGCCGGAAGCGACCGGCGTCAGGGCGAGACGATCGTGGCGATGATGCCGATGATCACGGTGATGGCCATCATGGCGCCGAACACGGCGAGCAGCTTCTTCTGGCCGTTCTTGGGGTGCGGGTCGAGCACAGGCATACGGCCAGTCTCGCACCCTTTGCGCACTCCCCCGCCGCCGGGGTCGGACCGTCGGACGGTCAGGTCGCGCACTCGTCCTCGACGGTCCGCTGCCGTCCGGCCATCACCCCGAAGAGGATCTGCGGCACGAGCAGCGCACCCATCAGCACGATCGGCGCCTCCCAGCCGCCACTGTGCTGGTAGAGCACTCCGACGAGCAGCGGTCCGGGGATCGAGAGCAGATAGCCCGCGCTCTGCGCGAAGGCCGACAGCTGCACCACGCCCGGGCCCGTACGGGCCCGCATCCCGACCATGGTCAGGGCCAGCGGGAACGAGCAGTTGGAGACGCCGAGCACCAGCGCCCACACCCAGGCGCCGCCCGCGGGCGCGAGGTAGAGGCCGGTGTAGCCGATGAGGCCGCAGATGCCGAGGGCGACGACGATCGGGCCCTGGTGGTTCATCCGGGCGGCCATCCGCGGGATCACGAACGACAGCGGCACGCCCACCGCCATGGTGATCGCGAGCAGCACACCGGCTGTCCCGGCCGAGACCCCGGCGTCGCGGAAGATCTGCGGCATCCAGCCCATCGTGATGTACGCACCGGTGGCCTGGAGCCCGAAGAACACGGCGAGCGACCACGCCGTACGGCTGCGCGTGATCTTGAGCTTCGCCGTCGGCTGCGGGGAGGCCTTCCGCTCGGCCATGTCCGACCGGCGCCCCCGCAGCAACGGCAGCCACGGCAGCACCGCGGCGGCGGCCAGCGCCGCCCAAACGGCAAGCCCCGTCTTCCAGTTGCCGCCGAGCGCCTCGGTCACCGGCACGGTGATCGCGGCCGCGAGCGAGGTGCCGAGCGCCAGGGCCATCGAGTAGAGCCCGGTCATCGAGCCGACGCGCTGCGGGAACCACTCCTTGATGACCACCGGCATCAGCACGTTGGAGACCGCTATGCCCGCGAGCGCCAGCGCACTGGTGGCGAGGAAGGCCGCGGTGCTGCCGGTGAAGGGGCGTACGAGGAGGCCGGTGGCTATCGCGGCCATGCCGCCGCAGACCACGGCCACCGGTCCGAAGCGCCGGGCCAGGCGCGGGGCGAGGCTGCCGAAGACGGCGAAGCACAGGGGCGGTACGGAGGTGAGGACACCGGCGACGGAGCCGCTCATGCCGAGTCCGACGCGTACCTCTTCGAGCAGGGCGCCGAGGCTGGTGATGGCCGGACGCAGATTGAGGGCGGCCAGGACGATGCCGGCGATCACGAAGGGCACACCCCAGGTGCGCGCGGCCGAGGCGGGCTCGGGCTGTGCGCTGCTGCTCGGGGCCGCTTCGGATGCGGGCAGAACTGTCGACTTCTCACTGGCCATGGGGGCCATCATAGAATCATGGGATGATTGGCTGTCCAGTCGGTCCCCGGCCACGCCCGCGGCACGGTCGCCTGTACGGTCATCCCGTTACGGTCATCCCGTATCGCCCGCGCCGAAGGAAGAGCCCCATGCCCCTGTCGTCCCCGCGGCGCTCGGCACTCGCCGACCAGGTGATCGCCGAGCTCAGGAACCAGATCACCTCGGGCGAGTGGCCGGTCGGCTCGCGCATCCCCACCGAGCCGGAGCTGGTCGAGCAGCTGGGCGTCGCCCGCAACACCGTGCGCGAGGCGGTGCGCGCGCTCGCGCACAACGGGCTGCTCGACATCCGCCAGGGCTCGGGCACGTATGTCGTCGCCACGAGCGAGCTGGCCGGAGTGATGCAGCAGCGCTTCGCCGACGCCGATCCCCGCCATATCGCCGAGCTGCGCGCCACGCTGGAGTCGGCCGGCGCCAAGCTGGCCGCCGAGCGGCGCACCGAGCGCGATCTCAAGCAGCTGGACGCCCTGCTCGTACGGCGTGAGGAGGCCTGGGAGTCCGGTGACCGCGAGGCGTTCGTCGACGCGGACGCGACCTTCCACCTCGCGGTGGTGTCGGCCGCGCACAACGACGTCCTGACGGATCTGTACGCGGATCTGGGCGATGTGCTGCGGTCCTGGCTGCGCGACGACATCGGCGAGACGCTGCGGCCCGAGAACCACATGGACCACACGCGGCTGCTCGACGCGATCCGCGGCCAGAACGCCGAGGCCGCGGCGACGGAGGCGGCGAGCTATCCGTTCCTGTGCGGCCCTGAGCGCTTCCGGGACCGCTGAGGCGTCATGGCAGGGGGTTGTGGCTGACCCAGGCCGAGCGCACTTCCTTCCAGCAGCGTCCGGTCAGGCGCACGGTCAGCGCGGGTTCCGCCGCGACCGCCACCGCGTCCGAGTCGATGTCCCACCACCGGTCGCACTCGATGTGCAGACGTACGTGGTCCGTCTCGGGATACGGGTTGTGGCAGTACGCGGTGACGCGGGCGCCCTCGACGGCCGTGCGGCAGGTCGACCCGAAGGGGCGCTCCGGCGGGGCGGGCTCGGCGGCGGCCGGCGTGGGCGCGGTGCCGGACGGCAGGAACAGCAGCAGGCTCAGCCCCGCGAGGAGGGGTCCGTACCGCCGCGTCCTGCGCACCACTCGGAAGACCTCCTCGGCCGTACCGCGTCACGGCAGTCACTGCCGTCGCGGCTGCACCTCAAGGGGGGAACTGGACTTCCAGAGTGCGGTGTTCGGGGGCGGGGCGCAGGGCGAGGGGGCCGAACGAGGGAGGCCCCGTTTCCCGGTGATCCGGGAAACGGAGCCTCCGCCGGGGGTGCGGCACCGGATGCGGCGCCCCACCCCCGTACAAGAAATCAGGCGCCGACAGCGTGCAGACCGCCGTCGACGTGGACGATCTCGCCCGTGGTCTTCGGGAACCAGTCCGAGAGCAGGGCGACGACACCGCGGCCCGCCGGCTCCGGGTCGTCCAGCTTCCACTCGAGCGGGGAGCGCGAGTCCCACACGGCGGCCAGCTCGCCGAAGCCCGGGATGGACTTCGCGGCCATGGAGCCGAGCGGACCGGCCGAGACCAGGTTGCAGCGGATGTCGTGCTTGCCGAGGTCACGCGCCATGTAGCGGCTCGTGGCCTCCAGCGCGGCCTTGGCCGGGCCCATCCAGTCGTACTGCGGCCAGGCGAACTTGGCGTCGAAGGTGAGGCCGACGACGGATCCGCCCTCCGTCATCAGCGGCATCAGCGCCATCGTCAGGGACTTCAGCGAGAAGGCCGAGACGTGCATGGCGGTGGCCACGGACTCGAACGGCGTGTTCAGGAAGTTGCCACCGAGGGCGTCCTGCGGCGCGAAACCGATGGAGTGCACGACGCCGTCGAGACGGTCGCCCAGGTGCTCACGGACCTGGCCTTCCAGGCGCGCGAGGTGCTCGTCGTTGGAGACGTCCAGCTCGAGGACCTTGACGTTCTCGGGGTTCGGCAGCTTCTTGGCGATGCGCTCGGTCAGCGTCGGGCGCGGCCAGGCGGTGAGGATGATCTCCGCGCCCTGCTCCTGCGCCAGCTTCGCGGTGTGGAAGGCGATGGAGGACTCCATCAGCACACCGGTGATGAGGATCTTCTTGCCCTCGAGGATTCCAGCCATGGTGATCAGTGACCCATTCCCAGTCCGCCGTCAACCGGGATGACGGCACCAGTGATGTACGAAGCGTTGTCGGAGGCCAGGAACTGGACCGCGGCCGCGATCTCCTCCGGCTGCGCGTACCGGCCGAGCGGCACCTGCGAGACGATGCCCGCGCGCTGCTCGTCGGTGAGCACCTTGGTCATGTCGGTGTCGACGAAACCCGGTGCGACGACGTTGAACGTGATGTTGCGCGAGCCCAGCTCACGGGCGAGCGAGCGCGCGAAGCCGACGAGGGCGGCCTTGGACGCGGCGTAGTTCGCCTGGCCCGCGGAGCCGAGCAGACCGACCACCGAGGAGATCAGGACGACGCGGCCCTTCTTGGCGCGCAGCATGCCGCGGTTGGCTCGCTTGACCACACGGAAGGTGCCGGTGAGGTTGGTGTCCAGGACGGAGGTGAAGTCCTCCTCGGACATCCGCATGAGGAGCTGGTCCTTGGTGACGCCGGCGTTGGCGACGAGCACCTCGACGGGACCGTGCTTCTCCTCGATCTCCTTGTAGGCCTGGTCCACCTGCTCGGTGTCGGTGATGTCGCACTTGACGGCGAGGAAGCCCCGCTTCTCCAGCTCCGCGGGTTCGCCCGAGCGGTACGTGATCGCGACCCTGTCGCCGGCCTCGGCGAACGCTTGGGCGATGGCGAGGCCGATGCCCCGGTTTCCTCCGGTGACGAGAACCGAGCGGCTCAACGGATCACCCTTTCGATAGTGGTCGGATACCCGGAAACTTATCTGGCCCGCCGCGGTTACGGAGAATCGGTCACTGACAGTGGCACGGAGCAGTCCCTGTCGGGTCCCTACAGAAGTGTCCGCGCAGAGCACCTGCACAGAAGCGCCTGCGCAGAAGTCCTGCCAGAAGGTCCTACGGAAAGGGTGGTGCCCGAAGTGCCCACAGCCCCTCATGCCATCGATGCGACCTTTACCGCACTCCCCTTGCGCGCGCTCGCCGACGCCGCCCTCGCCCGGGCCCGTGCCCTCGGGGCCGAGCACGCGGACTTCCGCTTCGAGCGGGTGCGCAGCGCCGCCTGGCGGCTCAGGGACGCCAAGCCGTCCGGGTCGTCGGACACGACAGATCTCGGTTATGCCGTACGAGTGGTGCACGGCGGCAGCTGGGGGTTCGCCTCCGGGGTCGATCTGACGATGGGCGCGGCCGCGAAGGTGGCCTCGCTGGCGGTCGCGATGGCCAAGCTGTCGGCGCAGGTGATCAAGGCGGCCGGGTCCGACGAGCGCGTGGAGCTTGCGGCCGAGCCGGTCCATGCCGACAAGGAGTGGATCTCCTCGTACGAGATCAATCCCTTCGATGTACCGGACGCGGACAAGACCGGGCTGCTCGCCGACTGGAGTGCGCGGTTGCTCGCGGCCGAGGGGGTCGCGCATGTGGACGCCTCGCTCCTGACCGTGCAGGAGAACAAGTTCTACGCGGACACCGCGGGCACCGTCACCACCCAGCAGCGGGTGCGGCTGCATCCGCAGCTGACCGCGACGGCCGTGGACGAGCGCACCGGGGAGTTCGACTCGATGCGGACCATCGCGCCGCCGGCGGGGCGCGGCTGGGAGTACCTCGGGCAGAGCGTGTGGGACTGGGACAAGGAGCTGGCGCAGATTCCGGAGTTCCTGGCCGAGAAGATGCGGGCGCCGAGCGTCGAGGCGGGGCGCTATGACCTGGTGGTCGATCCGTCGAATCTGTGGCTGACCATCCATGAGTCGATCGGGCACGCCACCGAGCTCGACCGGGCGCTCGGCTACGAGGCGGCGTACGCGGGCACGTCGTTCGCGACCTTCGACCAGCTCGGCAAGCTCAAGTACGGCTCCGAGATCATGAACGTGACCGGTGACCGGACCGCCGAGCACGGCCTGGCGACCATCGGGTACGACGACGAGGGTGTGGCCGGGCAGTCCTGGGACCTGGTGAAGGACGGCACGCTGGTCGGCTACCAACTGGACCGCCGTATCGCGAAGTTGACCGGCTTCGAGCGTTCCAACGGCTGCGCCTACGCCGACTCCCCCGGGCACGTTCCGGTGCAGCGGATGGCCAATGTGTCGCTGCGGCCCGCGCCCGAGGGCCCCTCGACCGACGAGATGATCGCGGGAGTCGAGCGCGGGATCTATGTCGTCGGCGACCGCTCGTGGTCGATCGATATGCAGCGGTACAACTTCCAGTTCACCGGTCAGCGCTTCTTCAGGATCGAGAACGGCCAACTGGCAGGCCAGCTCCGCGATGTGGCGTACCAGGCGACGACCACCGACTTCTGGGGCTCGATGGCGGCGGTCGGGGGGCCCGAGACGTATGTGCTCGGTGGCGCGTTCAACTGCGGTAAGGCGCAGCCGGGTCAGGTGGCGGCGGTGTCGCACGGGTGCCCTTCGGCGCTGTTCCAGGGCGTGAACATCCTCAACACGACGCAGGAGGCCGGGCGGGGCTGACCGGGATCCCCCGGCAGGCGCGAAGTCCGCGTCTGCCGGCCCGGTGCGGCGACCCGTATTGACTAATAGTCAAATACGCAGGACTCTCTGGACCACCGCCCCATCGGCCACGCTCCGCCCTGGAGGTCCCGTGAGTACGGAAGGCACGGCGCAGTTGAGCACCGAGTTGAGGGATGCACTGCCGGAGAGCTTCGGGCGGCTGACGCCCGAGCAGATCGGCGTTCTCACGGACGCCCTGCGCGCCCGGCGCGCGAGTCAGGCGTCCGGCCTGAACGAGGCCGCCGAGGACGCGCTCAAGCTGGTGCCCGCACTCGCCCGCGGCCCCGTCCGCCGCATCCTGTTCCGCTGAATCGGAGGCCCCGCCATGGATTCATCGCACAGCGCCGCCCCCGAAACACCGCAGAACCACGCCGCTCCTGAGGTTCTGCAGAACCGCGCCGCCCCCGAAGTCCTGCAGAGCCGCGCCGAGATCGAGAAGATCGCCGCGCTCCTGGAGGTGGACAAGGGCGGTCTCGGCTTCCTCGGAGAGCTGCCTCTTCAGGACGTACGACGCTTCCGTGAGCAGACCGTCGCCGCACTGTTCGACCGTGTGCCGGAGATGCTGGACCGGATCGCCGCCGCGACCAAGCTGGTGCCCGCCGGGGTGGCCGCCGCCATCTCGCAGAAGGCGCTCGGGCCGCGGCTCGCGGCCGCGGTCGCGGGCCGGCTCGATCCGGCACGCGCGGCCGACATCATCGGGAAGCTGCCGGTCGCGTTCACGGTCGAGTCCTGTGCGCACCTCGATCCGCGGCGTATCCCGCAGATCGTGGACCGGCTCGACGAGAACCTCGTGGTCCGTATCGCCGTGGTACTCGCCGAGCGCGGCGACTACCTGACCATGGGCCGCTTCGTCGGACATCTGCGGGACTCGGCGCTGAGCCGCATCCTGCCGCATGTCCCGGACGAGACGGTCCTGCGCACCGGTTACGCCATCGACCGGCCCGAACAGCTCAGCAGGATCATCGAGTTGATGGGTCAGGAGCGGCTCGAGTCGGTCATCGGCGCGGCCGCCGACGGGCTCTGGCCCGAGGCCCTCGCGGTCGCCGGCATGGTCACCGGGGAGCAGCGCGGCCGTATCGCCTCGCTGGCGGCGGCGCAGCCGCCCGAGCGGCTCGACTCCCTGGTCGCGGTGGCCGCCGAGCAGGGGCTGTGGGAGTCGCTGCTCCCGCTGGTGGCACTGCTGCCCGCGGGTGAGCTGCGGGCGGTCGCCGTGCTGCCGTCGCTACAGGACGCCGAGGTGCTTGCCGGGGTCGTACGGGCCGTCGTCGCCCTGGGGTTGTGGGCCGAGTTCCTGCCGTTGGTGGAGCTGCTTCCGGACGCGTCCCGCAAGGTGGTGGCGGATGCCGCGGGTGCGCTCGCCGAACCGGAACTGGACGCGCTCGCACGGGAGGTCGACAAGCAGGACCTGTGGGATGTGGTGCTGCCGCTGGTCGAGTTGATGTCGGACGAGGCGAAGACCCGGATCTTCGCGCTGCCGGCGTTCCAGGACGCGGCGGATCAGGACGCGGCGGGATAGGGCGCTCGGGCGCTGTGGGCGGGCCCCTTCGGCCCGCCCACAGGTGGGACCGCCCGCAGGTCGGCCCGCCCACAGCACCCCTCACGCACGCTCCACGACCGCGTCCCCCGAAGCCCGCCAGTGCCGTTCGGGAATGCCCACCAGGCCGTACAACCAGCGCACCGGTGAGCGGCGGTGCAGCAGCACCACGCCCGCCAGCACGGCGAACAGGAGCAGTCCGAACACCGCGCCGAGCAGCCGCATCAGGCCACTTGCCACGAGCGCGCCCACGAACGGCAGGCCGTACACACCGGCGGCCGCGATGGCGATCGCGACGATACGGGGCACCTTGCGGTCCTCGTCGCCGCCGGGCAGGTCCCAGCCTTCCATCAGCCAGCTGATCTCGGTGATCAGCATCGTCCCGAGCACGGCGGCCCCGAGGAGCAGCAGCGCCAGGAACGTGCCGGAGGTCAGGAAGTCCAGGACGTTGTTGACGACGCTGTCCTTGGGCCAGTCGGCGAAGTCCCTTGCCCCGGTGGAGAAGAAGCGCGCGTAGCCGCTGCCGTCCCAGCCGTGGATCAGCGTCCCGAACACCAGGAAGTACCCGCCCACGGTCTGCAGATACGCCCAGTAGCCGGCGCCCATGAGGATCAGGGCCTGCGCCGCGGTGAACCCGAGCAGTGTGGCGACGGGAATGCCTCCCGCGTAGAAGAGGACGAACCCCGCCCAGATCCCCCCGTGCGCGTCCGCGACCTGCATGGTCGCCCAGGACGGGTTCTGCCAGAGCAGGAACAGGCCAGTCGGCACGAGCAGCACCGTGGCGAAGAGCAGCGTCAGGGTCAGATACGGGTTCGCGACGCGACTGCGGGTGCGGGGGCCCTCGCCGACGCTCAGCCGCTCCCAGATCTGGAGCTGGCGTCCGGCCGCGACGGCGAAGGTGGCCCCGATCGCGTACGCCCAGAACAGGGCGGCCTGGATCTGGATCATGGCGAGGCCTTCAGAGTGAGTCCGCCGGCGACGATCAAGTCCGAGGTGACCAGGGCCTGTTCGGCCTGCACCTGGGTCATGAAAACAAAGGGCGGTACGACCGGCGGAACGGGCAGCCCGTCCGGCGTGAACGTCAGGCAGAGCAGCCCTTCGAGGCAGCCGCTGAACTTCGTGAGGTAGAGCGTGACGTCGCCGTCGAGCTCCAAGGTATCGGCCCCCAGGGCCAGTTCATCGCTTCCGTCGCGGGTCTGCAGTCGGTAGTCGTCGAGGGATGCGGCCTTCATACGGAGCACCATGACCTTCAGCGTGCCGTCGGCGGTCGGGAGTTCCTCGACTCCGGCGAACAGGAAGCCCTTCGGGGCGAAGAGCGTCGTGGTGACCGTCGCGGGATTGCGCGGCGCGACGATGCCGCCGGCCGGTGCGGAGAGGGCATCGGACGGTGCGGACGTGACGTCGGACGGTGCCGAGATGACGTCGGACGGTGCGGCCATGGCCCGGCCCACCCCCGGCCCCCACA
>NZ_JAAKZW010000247.1 GCF_011044995.1 Streptomyces mesophilus
GCGGGGGCCAGGGCGGAGGCCGGCGAGGAAGCGTGGACGGAGGCCGGCAGGGGGACAGGACCCGCGCCCAACTCCCCCGGCCAACTGGCGTACCTGCGCCGGATCGTGGCCGCGTACCGCAGCGGACTGCCGCAGGTCTGCCGGCAGCCCGGCTCGATGTGGTACTTCGCGCGCATGATGACCGGGGACTTCTCCGGGCTCGAGGAGACCATGGACACCGTGGTCCGCGACTGCTGGGAGCTCGGGCCCGAGTGGCGCGAGGGCCACCACTGGGAACTGGGCTACACGCTGCTCATGCGGGCGAAGTTCGTGCATGACCGGCCGGCCGCTTTGGAGCAGGCGACGCAGGACACAAACCGGGCGCTGCGCCACTTCGAGCGGACCGGTGACCCCTGGGGCATCGCCGAGTCGCTGTCCGCGCGCGGTGAGGCGTATCTGCGGCGCGGGCTGTTCGAGCGGGCCGCGGAGGATTTCGCGCGGGCCGTCGACGGGGCGACGAGGGCGGGAGCGCACCGCCAAGTGCCGGTGTTCAAGGCACGGTTGGCGGATGTGCGGCTGCGCACGACCGAGGACCCGGGAGCGCGGGCCGCCGCCGAGCGGATGCTGCTCGAAGCCGTCGAGGAGTCGGCGCGCCACGGGGACGAGCCGCTCGGCACGGCCCGGCTGCTGCTCGCCCGCCACTACGGCAGCACGGGCCGCCTGGCCGAGGCGCGCGACCAGCTCGCGGAGGTCGAACGTGCGCTGCCGCCGGGCATGCCGCTGCTCTTCCATGGCACGGTCGCCGGGGTGCGCGGCTGGCTCGACTGCCTCGAAGGGCGGTACGCCGCGGCGCAGGGCCATCTGCGGGAAGCGGTACGGGGGATGGCGAGCGTGGCGTATCTGGTGGCGCCGCAGCTGGTCGTGGACCAGTTCCTCGCCGCCGCCTGGGCGAAGGCGCGGCTCGGCGAGGGCGAGGACGGTGCGCGGCTGCTCGGCACGTACGACCGCCAGGCGCTGAGCGGCGGGATGGGCTTCCGCCCGTTCCCGGACCAGGCCGCGATGCGGCGGCACGCGGAGACGGAACTGCGGGCCGTGCTTGCCCCGGCGGCGTATGAGCGTGCGTACGCGCAGGGCGGGGAGCTGTCAGTGGAGGAGGCGGCGGGGCTGGTGTGAGGCGGCAATCCGGGCTCGCTACTCCCCCGCCTCCGCCTGAGCCAGCAGCTCCCGCGCGTCCGCGAGGTCCGCCTCCGTGGGCGCGTCGTCCTGGGTCAGCCGCAGCCGCCAATGGCCGGAGAAGTGGACCGACTTCCTGTCGACCCCGCGGTCGTCCACGAGGTGGCGGCGCAGCGACCGGACGGCGCCCGCCTCACCGCCCAGCCACGCGTACACCGAACCCTCCGGGAACGCGGCCGCCCGCACGGTCTCGACCAGCACCTCACCGGGAGCGACCGCGCCGGCCCCGTCCCGCTCCAGCCAGTGCACCGTCACCTCGCCCCGCGTCGTGAACTCCTGCCGGTCCCGGCTGTCCGCCACCTCGATGTACGCCACCGCCCGTGCCCCCTGCGGCAGCGCCTCGAGCACCGTGGCGATGGCGGGCAGCGCCGTCTCGTCCCCGGCGAGCAGCATCCAGTCCGTGGTGCACAGCGGCACGGGCTTGGCGAACTGCGCCGACGGTCCGAACATCGCGAGCCGCTGCCCCGGCTCGGCCCGCCGCGCCCACGCGGTCGCCGGCCCCTCGGAACCGTCCCCGTGCAGGACGAAGTCGACGGTGACCGTGCGGCGCTCGGGATCGTGCCGGCGGATCGTGTAGCTGCGCATCCATGGGCGCACCTCTTCGGACAGCGCGTTGAACGCTCCGTACCAGCTCATGAAGTCGCCTTCGGCCGCGGGCATAACGGGCGCGCCCTGTCCCGGCCTGGGGAAGTAGAGCTTGACCTGCTGGTCGGGTCCGGTCAGCCGGAGCCCCGCCAGGTCCTCGCCGCCGAAGGTGACCCGCGCGAGGCGGGGCGTGGGGCGCCGCACCTCGACGACCTGGAGTGAACGGACCGGGAGCGTCATGTCGTACGTCATGAGGACGAGGCTCCCGGCAAGCACCTACAGGCCGTCGACAAGTCGGCGATACGAGGGCCCGGAAACGCGAGGAGGCCGGAAACGTGGCAGCCCGCCCGCACCGGAGTGCGGACGGGCTGTCCAGGGGAGCTGACGGAGCTCGATCAGGCCTCGATGTCGGCCTTCTCGTCGGGCTCCGTGGTCGCCTTCTTGGCCTCAGCCTCCGCCTCGGCCGCGGCGATCTTCTTCGAGGCGATCAGGCTGGTGATCGTCGTGACGATCAGCACGGCGCAGATGACGCCCAGCGAGACCGGGATCGAGATCTCCGGGACGTGCAGTCCGTTCTCGTGCAGTGCGTGCAGCACCAGCTTGACGCCGATGAAGCCGAGGATGATCGACAGACCGTACGAGAGGTGGACCAGCTTCTTGAGCAGGCCGCCGATGAGGAAGTACAGCTGGCGCAGACCCATCAGGGCGAAGGCGTTCGCCGTGAAGACGATGTACGGGTCCTGGGTCAGGCCGAAGATCGCCGGGATCGAATCCATCGCGAAGAGGATGTCGGTCATGCCGATCGCCAGCATGACGACCAGCAGCGGCGTCATGACCTTCTTGCCGTGCTGGACCACGAAGAGCTTGGTGCCGTGGTACCTGTCCGCGACGCCGAACTTCTTCTCGATCGACTTGAGGATCTTGTTCTCCTCCCAGTCGTCTTCCTCCTCGTCGGCCCGCGCCTCCTGGATGAGCTTCCAGGCGGTGTAGATCAGGAACGCACCGAAGATGTAGAAGACCCAGGAGAAGCTGGCGATGATCGCGGCACCGGCGGCGATGAAGATCGCACGCAGGACCAGGGCGACGAGCACACCGATGAGCAGGACGCGCTGCTGCAGATGGGTCGGCACCGAGAACTTCGCCATGATCAGGATGAAGACGAAGAGGTTGTCGACGCTGAGCGACTTCTCGGTGATGTAGCCCGCGAAGAACTCGCCCGCCGCCTGGCTGTTGCCCCAGATCAGCAGGCCGACACCGAACAGCGCGGCCAGCACGATCCAGACGACCGTCCAGATTCCGGCTTCCTTGATCGACACGTCATGAGGCTTGCGCCCGATGAAGAAGTCGACGGCGATAAGGGCACTGAGGCCCACGATCGTGAGGACCCACAGGGTCAGGGAAACATCCACTGCGCCTCCGGCAGTACGTAACGGCACAAATCCAGCGTCGTCGCTGCCGGAGGTCTCTTCCACCCGAGAACTTTCACCTCTCGGTCGGGCCGACGTCCCGGAACCCCTGTGGGTTCGTACTGACGGAATCGTCGCAGTCGGGAGTACTCCCCTCCGCACGCAGAACACTACAGGGAAACCCAAGAAAAGGTAAAGGGTGAGGTAAAGCACACCCCAAGTCCGCAGGTCAAGGGCCTAAAAGAGAGGGAGCAATGGCAAAGGGCTCCCCAAAGCGGGGAGCCCTTCGACGGCGGTGCGGCTGCTGTCAGCGGCCCCACTCGCGCCGCGCCTGCGCCACCTGCGCGAGCACCTGCCGCAGCACCGTGCTGCCGGGCGGTACGAGGGCGGGCTGATACGTCCAGGCGTGGCCGATCCACGGATCGGCGAGGTGATCGTCGGGCACCGGGGTCAGGCGCAGCAGGGAGCGCCACAGCGGATCGAGGATCGGCCCGTACGCGGAGGCGTCCTCACGGTCGGCCACCAGCATCAGATGAACGCCGACGGCCGGGCCCTCGTCCGCGAGGTAGCGCAGCTGGGTCACAGCACGGTCGTCGAAGCCGTGCGGGAAATCGTTGACGATGAGGAGCTGCTCGCCGGTGTCGAGGTCCGGCGGCAGGGCGTCGGTGGCTCCGCCGCGGATCGCCATCTGCACCAGCTCGACGCGCTTGGTCAGGCGGGCGAGGACCTCGGTGACGCCGGGGGCCCCGTGGCCCGGCGGATGCGCGAGCACTCCTGCCTGCAGCAGCGGGGCGAGCGAGCCGGCCGCGCCGCCGCCCGCGTCGATGACGTGCACGGAGAAGTCACCGGCCGGGTAGGCCGCGAGCAGCCTGGCCGCGAGCGCGACCGCCGTCTCCAGGGCGAGCCGGTGCAGCTCGGCGCTGTCGTGGAACGTGACGCTGCCGGACGACGAGCGGCCGCTGTCGATCCACAGACCGCGCTCCAGGGGCAGCCGCATAAGGAGCGGAATCCGCACGTCCGCGCTCTCGGGCAGATGCAGATCGCCCAGGCGCAGCGCCATGGGGACCTCCATCGGCACGCGGTACGCATGCCACACCGGGTTGTCCCAGGCGGCGAAGGCGTGCGGCAGAGCCGGCTCGACCACCTCGGCCTCGGCCTTGAGCTGGGCCAGATCCCGGTCGAGCACCTCACGGGCCTGGTCGACGAGCTGGGCCTGCTTGGCGCGGGCGGCCTCACGTGCGGCATCGCCCGTACCGCCGATCCGGCTGCGCGGATCGGACAGGACCTTGTCCAGCTCCTGCTCCATCCGGGACTCCGCGAAGTCCACGGCGCTGCGGTACGCGGCCGTGGTGCGGGCCAGGTCCTCGAACATGCCCCAGACCTGGTTGTAGAGCCGCTCCTCCATCGACCAGCCGGTCGCGTCCCCGGCCACGGGCTGCGCGGGCTGCCCCGGCTGGGCGGGCGGCGCCGTCGGCGGCGGGGACGGGGGTGCGGCCGCTGCCGGGCGGCGGCTGGGGTGCGCGTAGTTGACGCCGTCGGAGTTGGGCGTCTGGGTGGGTCCGCTTGCGGTGGGCGGCTGCGCGGGTCCACCTGTGGTGGGTGACTGTGCAGGGGCGGGTGCACCGGTGGTGGGCGGCTGAGGAGCGGCGGCGCCGTGCTCACCGGCCGTCGCGCCGCTGTGTTCCCCCGCCGAACCGGCGGCGGCCGCCGTGTGCCGTACGCGATCGCCCTCGGCCGTACGCGGCGGAGGCGCCGCCACCGAACGGGCCATCCCGCGCGCCACCGCGTCGAGGATTTGCGAGGCGATCTCACGCGACTGGTCGAGGCCCTGGTCGGCGAGCATCTCGGCGAGCCCGCCCGCATAGCCCTGGCCGACGGCGCGGACCTTCCAGACCCCGTTCCTGCGGTACAACTCCAGGGCCACGACGGCCGATTCGGGGTCGAGATCGGTGATCGTGTAGCTCGCGACCTCGGTGCCGTCGAGTCCGGTGACCGCCACGAAGGGGGCCGCGACCGCGCCGAAGCGGACCGGGCCGCCGACGCCCACGGGCAGCGCGAGCAGCACGTTCACCCGCTCCACCGCGTCCGGCAGGGCCTCCAGGTCGACGGCCAGGCGATGATCCGCCGCGGCCTGCTGCGAGACCTCGAGCCCGGGCAGCTGCGGCGATCCGGGGTGGGCGATCCACTCGGCGCCGCGCACCTTGCCCTGCGCGTCGCTCAGCGTGACGCCCGCCACGATCGGCTTGCCTGCGGATACCCGGATCTCCAGACGGGTTTGAGGCAGCGGGGTGTTCTGACCCCGTACCAGCTCGACCGCCATGGTGTTGGTCCCCCTCGTCGCTGCGTTCGGGCGCGGCGGTGTGCCGGCTCGCTTGCCTATTGCGTACGTGCCTTGGAGCGCGGACGCGGACGGCCCCCGGTGGCCGCAGGGGCGCCCGGGAGCCGTGTACCGCGAACTGCCCTCAGAGGTGCGGCAGGATCGCCGGCATCAGGTCCTGGAACGTACGGCCGTTGGCCGGCGTGCCGATCGCCGTCATCGTCCAGCCGGTGCCATTGCGGTGCACCTTCGCCATGATCTGAGCGGTGTACTGGCCGCCGCCGTCCAGCGTGTAGCGCGCCATCTCCTGGCCGTTGGTCTCGTCGACCAGCCGGCAGAAGGCGTTCTGCACCTCCTGGAAGGTCTGGCCGGTGAACGAGTTGACCGTGAACACGATCTGGTCGATGTGCACCGGAACGCGTGCGAGGTCGACGAGCACCGACTCGTCGTCGCCGCCCTGACCGGCGCCGCCGACCAGGTTGTCACCGGTGTGCCGCACCGAGCCGTCGTCGCTGACGAGGTGGCGGAAGAACACCACGTCGACCGGCTGCTTGTCCGCGAAGAGCACCGCCGAGGCGTCCAGGTCGATCTCCCGCGTACGCGAGCCGAACAGGCCGCGGCGCGGAGCCGCCTGCCAGCCGAGGCCCATGCGCACCGCGGTCAGCGTGCCCCCGTCGCTCTTCTGCAGGCTGATGGCCTGACCCTTGGTCATGTTGACCGTCACGCGATGTCCCCTCTCATCCCCAACTTCATCCCCGCCTGCCGCCTGTGCGTGCGGTTGCCCTGAACCCTACGCAGTGGATCTGACAAGCCCACCCCCGGGCCCGGGGTTTGTGTCGGTCTTGCAACACTCGCGGCGCCTGAAAAGGGACTTCGGACGCCGCAAGGGACTTCACGTGCCAATCGGGCCGCGCTCGAGCCGGCCCGGCGGCCCGGCCTCAAGTCGCCCCGACCTCCCGGTCCCAAGTCGGCCCGGCCGCCCGGCGGTCAGGCCAGCCCCGCCTCACGCATCTGACGCAGCTCCTTCTTCATCTCCGAGACCTCGTCACGCAGCCGTGCCGCGATCTCGAACTGCAGATCCGCGGCCGCCGCGCGCATCCGCTCGGTCATCTCCTCGATCTGCCCGGCGAGTTCGGCCGCGGGACGGTCGGTGGGCGTGCCCGGCGCGGCCTTCTTCGCCTTGCCCTTGGCCTGTGCGCCCGCCTTCGCCCCGCCCAGCGAGGGCACCGGGGCCTTGGCGCCCTTGCCGTCCTTACCGCCCTTGCGGTAGCCGCTGCCGAGCAGCTGCTCGGTGTCGACCTCTTCGCGGGCGATGGTCGCGACGATGTCGTTGATCTTCTTGCGGAGCGGCTGCGGATCGATGCCGCGCTCCGTGTTGTACGCGATCTGCTTCGCGCGGCGGCGGTTGGTCTCGTCGATGGCCTTCTCCATCGCCGGCGTGATCTTGTCCGCGTACATATGGACCTGGCCGGAGACGTTACGAGCCGCACGGCCGATGGTCTGGATCAGGGAGGTCCCCGAGCGCAGGAAGCCCTCCTTGTCCGCGTCGAGGATCGCGACCAGGGAGACCTCGGGCAGGTCGAGGCCCTCGCGGAGCAGGTTGATGCCCACGAGCACGTCGTACTCACCGGCCCGCAGCTCCCTGAGGAGCTCGACGCGGCGCAGGGTGTCGACGTCGCTGTGGAGATAGCGGACCTGGATGCCGAGCTCCAGGAAGTAGTCGGTGAGGTCCTCGGCCATCTTCTTGGTGAGCGTGGTGACCAGGACGCGCTCGTCCTTCTCGGTGCGCTGCCTGATCTCGTGCACCAGGTCGTCGATCTGCCCCTCGGTGGGCTTGACCACGACCTCCGGGTCGATCAGGCCGGTGGGGCGGATGATCTGCTCCACGAAGCCGTCGCCGCGCGACAGTTCGTACTTCCCCGGCGTCGCCGACAGATAGACGGTCTGCCCGATGCGCTTTTGGAACTCCTCCCACTTCAGCGGCCGGTTGTCGAGCGCGGACGGCAGCCGGAAGCCGTGGTCGACGAGGGTCCGCTTACGGGAGGCGTCGCCTTCGTACATGGCACCGATCTGCGGCACGGTGACATGCGATTCGTCGAGGACGAGCAGGAAGTCGTCGGGGAAGTAGTCGAGCAGGGTGTGCGGCGGGGTGCCGGGCGCGCGGCCGTCGAAGTGCATCGAGTAGTTCTCGACGCCCGAGCAGGAGCCGATCTGGCGGAGCATCTCCAGGTCGTACGTGGTGCGCATGCGCAGCCGCTGGGCCTCGAGCATCTTGCCCTGCTTCTCGAGCTCGGCGAGGCGCTCTCCCAGCTCCTTCTCGATGTCGTTGGCGGCGCGCTCCAAGCGCTCCGGGCCCGCCACATAGTGCGTGGCCGGGAAGACATGGAGCTCCTGGTCGTCGCTGATGATCTCGCCGGTGAGCGGGTGCAGCGTGGACAGCGCCTCGATCTCGTCGCCGAACATCTCGATCCGTACGGCCAGTTCCTCGTAGACCGGGAAGATCTCGATGGTGTCGCCGCGCACCCGGAACGTGCCGCGGGTGAAGGCCAGGTCATTGCGCGTGTACTGGATGTCGACGAAACGGCGCAGGAGCTGGTCGCGGTCGATCTCCTCGCCGACCTCGAGGTGCACCATGCGGTCGACGTACTCCTGCGGCGTACCGAGACCGTAGATACAGGAGACCGAGGCGACCACGACGACGTCGCGGCGGGTGAGCAGCGAGTTGGTCGCGGAGTGCCGCAGGCGCTCCACCTCCTCGTTGATCGAGGAGTCCTTCTCGATGTAGGTGTCCGACTGCGGGACGTACGCCTCGGGCTGGTAGTAGTCGTAGTACGACACGAAGTACTCGACCGCATTGTTCGGCAGCAGCTCGCGGAACTCGTTGGCGAGCTGGGCCGCGAGCGTCTTGTTCGGCGCCATGACCAGGGTCGGGCGCTGGAGCTTCTCGATCATCCACGCCGTCGTGGCCGACTTTCCCGTACCCGTCGCGCCGAGCAGGACGACATCCTTCTCGCCCGCGCGGACACGGCGCTCAAGATCGGCGATGGCCGCCGGCTGGTCGCCGCTGGGCTGGTACGGGCTGATGACCTCGAAAGGCCGCTCGCTCCGCTGGATGTTCTGGATGGTGGTCTCGGTCTCGGGCCGCATGCAACCACCGTACGACCCACCACTGACAACGGGGCCGGATCGCGGTCAGCGCTGCCCTTCCGGCCCCTGCGAAGATCCCTTCGTCACCAGTCCTGGCGGTACTGCGAGCTCCTGCGCGAGGCGCCCACGCTCCGCTGCGCGGCGGCCGGCACGCCCTTGCCGGCCCGGTCGGCGGGCTGCCAGTCCGGCTTCCCCATGATCATCAGCGGATCGAACATCACGACCACGCCGGCGAGCAGCAGGAAGGCGAGCGGGCCGACCATCATGGGCGCGAGCAGTTCGGCGGGCGAGTCACCGGCGACCGCGCCGGACGATCCGTGCAGATGGACGCTGAGCGCCGCCATGCCCGTGTAGTGCATCCCGCTCACGGCGAGCCCCATGATCAGGCTGGCGCCCAGGCTCCACAGGAAGCCACGGACCTGTGCCGCGCACCAGAGAGCGGCGGTCGCGGCGACGACCGCGATGACGACGGAGGCGGCGACCGTGACGGTGTCGTACTCCAGAGCGCCGCGCAGACGCATGGCGGCCATGCCGAGGTAGTGCATCGAGGCGACGCCGAGGCCGGTGATCGTGCCGCCCGTGAACAGAGCCATGACCGTGGGTCCTCGATAGCCCACGATGAAGACCCCGATGCCGACCATGACGATCGCGACACCGAGGCTGGCGAAAGTGAGAGACGCGTCGTAACTGACGGGTGCTTCCTTGACGGTGAAGCCCATCATCGCGATGAAGTGCATGGTCCAGATGCCGGAGCCGATGGCCGCGGCGCCGAGCGCCAGCCAGCCGGGGCGCCAGGAGTTGCCCACAACGAGCGATCGCGCGGTGCAGCGCAGCCCGAGGGCTCCGCCCACGCAGGCCATCACATATGCGGCGATCGGGGTGACCAACCCGTAACTGAATCCGTCGACGGTGCCCTGCATGGTGGGATGACCCCTTCGCCCCTTTTGAAATGCCCCAGGGGCGCCCCCGCACCCCACCGCACCGCCGGACAGATGGCCGGTGCTGAGCAGAGATTAAGGCTCCAAGCGGAACGTACGAGCGATTCTCCGGCAAAAACTCATCGGCTTCGCCAACGGCGGACAACCCTATGTTCCGTCTTGAGTGGCTCTGTTCAACTTCTGGCCAACCTGCACCTGTCCTCCGTTGCCGCCCAGCTGCCACGCTCGGTCGGTCTTTGATCGCACGACGTGAGGAGTTCTGGTGCACGCACGCACTGCAGCAGCCACGGCCGCCGCTCTCATAAGTGTCGGAGTCCTCGTCCTGCCCGCCTCCGCCGCTCCGGCCCACTCCCCCGCGACGGCGACCGCTACGGCGAAGACGACGGGGTCGGGGTCGGCGAACGCCGCGAAGAGCGACGCCCTCGTCATCGTGGCCCATCGCGGAGCCTCGGCGTACGCCCCCGAGAACACCCTGGCCGCCATCGACAAGGCGCGTGAACTCGGCTTCACCTGGGTCGAGAACGACGTCCAGCGCACCAAGGACGGCGAGCTCGTGATCATGCACGACGACTCGCTGGCGCGCACCACGAACGTGGAGCAGGTCTTCCCTGACCGTGCGCCGTGGAAGGTCGCGGACTTCACCGCGGCGGAGATCGCCGAGCTGGACGCGGGCAGTTGGTTCGACGCCAAGTTCAAGGGCGCCCGGGTGCCGACGCTCACGCAGTACATGAACCGCGTGGAGCGCAACCACCAGAAGCTGGTCCTCGAGATCAAGAAGCCCGAGCTCTACCCGGGGATCGAGCGCGACACGCTGCGTGTCCTGCGCAAGACGGGCTGGCTCGACCGGAACCACGTCAAGCACAAGCTGGTGATCCAGAGCTTCGGCGCGGACTCCGTGAAGTCGGTGCACGCCCAACGCCCGGACATCAAGACCGGGTTCCTGGGCACGCCCGCGGTGGCCGATCTGCCCGCGTATGCGAAGTTCGCGGACCAGATCAACTCCAACCACGGGACGATCACGGCTGACTACGTTTCGGCCATTCACGCTCAGCGCGGTCCGCACGGCAGGCCGTTGGAGATCCTCACCTGGACCGTCGACGACGCGGCGAACGCCCGGCGTGCGGCCGGCTTCGGGGTGAACGGGATCATCACCAACCGGCCGGACGTCGTCCGGGACGCCGTCGCCGACTGAGTCCTGAAGTCGCGCCGACTGCCGTCGTCGGTCGAGTCCTGAAGCCGTACAGGCCGCCGTCGTCGGCTGAGTCCTGAAGTCGTACGAGCCGCCGCCGTCGGCTCAGCCCGGGCGGCGTTGTCAGTGCCCCGCCGTACCGTGGTCCGCGTGAACATCGAAGGGCAGAACACGCAGACCGCGGGCGGCGGGCAGGCCGCCGTCGAGTGGGCCGTCGTCGACAGCGACATCGGACCGCTGCTGCTCGCGGCGACGGCGGACGGGTTGGTCAACGTGGTCTTCCATGCGCACCCGCGGGTGCGCGACAAGGCGGTGGCCTCGCTCGCCGCCCGGTTCGGCGGCGCGGTGGCCGAGGCGCCGGACTCGCCGCGCCTGGCCGAGCCCATACGTCAGCTGCGCGCGTACTTCGCCGGGGAGCTGCGCGCGTTCAGCCTCGACCTGGACTGGACGCTGATCGGCGGCTTCAACCGCCAGGTGCTGCGCGAGCTGAACGACGGGGTGCCGTACGGGGCCGTCGTCGGTTACGGGGATCTGGCCCACCGGGTCGGACAGCCGGGCGCCGCCCAGGCGGTGGGCATGGCCATGGGCGCCAATCCGCTGCCCGTGGTGGTGCCCTGCCACCGGGTCGTGGAAAGCGACGGCGGGCTCGGGGGGTTCGGCGGGGGCCTGGAGACCAAGCGGAAGCTGCTCGCCCTGGAAGGGGTGCTGCCGGAGCCGCTGTTCTGAGTCGGGCGGACGGGGGCGTTCCGGGGTCGGTC
>NZ_JAAKZW010000248.1 GCF_011044995.1 Streptomyces mesophilus
CTCTCCGCCCGAGCCGCCCGCTCCGCCCGCGCCGCCCGAAGTGCCTCGCGTGCCCGGTCCGCCGGGCTGCCCTTGGGGGATCCGGTCATGACGACCTCCGCAGCGACACCAGGTCGGCCAGGTCGCGGTCCGTGAGTTCGGTCAGGGCGGACTCCCCCGAACCGAGGATCGCCTCGGCCAACTCCCGTTTCGCGGCGAGCATCTCCGCGATACGGTCCTCCACCGTGCCCTCGGTGATCAGCCGGTGGACCTGGACCGGCTGGGTCTGGCCGATGCGGTACGCGCGGTCGGTGGCCTGTTCCTCCACCGCCGGATTCCACCAGCGGTCGAAGTGCACGACATGCCCGGCCCTGGTCAGATTCAGACCCGTGCCCGCGGCCTTCAACGACAGCACGAGCACCGGAGTCGCACCGGCCTGGAAGCGGTCGACGAGCTTCTCGCGCTCCGGGATCGGCGTCCCCCCGTGCAGCACCTCGACCGGCACCGCCCGGGTGGCCAGATGGGCGGCGATGAGGCGGGCCATCCCCACGTACTGCGTGAAGACGAGCACCGAACCGTCCTCCGACAGGATCGTGTCCACCAGCTCGTCGAGCAGGGCGAGTTTGCCGGAGCGTCCTTCGAGGCGCACCCCGCCGAGCTCCGGGCCGCTCCCCGCCGTGCGGCCCTCCTTCAGGTACTGCGCCGGATGGTTGCAGATCTGCTTCAGCGCGCCGAGCAGCTTGAGGACCAGGCCGCGGCGCGCGATCCCCTCGGCCGCCTCGATCACCGCCATCGACTCACGGACCACCGCCTCGTACAGCGCGGCCTGTTCGCGGGTCAGCGGCACCGGGTGGTCCGTCTCGGTCTTCGGCGGCAGCTCGGGCACGATGCCCGGGTCGGACTTCTTGCGGCGCAGCAGGAACGGCCTGACCAGACGCGCCAACCGCTCGGCCGCATCCGGGTGTTCACCGCCCTCGACGGCGCGTGCGTGCCGGGACCTGAAGGCCTTGAGCGGGCCGAGCAGGCCGGGGGTCGTCCAGTCGAGGAGGGCCCACAGTTCGGAGAGGTTGTTCTCCACGGGGGTGCCGGTGAGGGCCACGCGCGCGGGTGCCGGAATGGTGCGCAGCGCCTTGGCCGTCGCGGACATCGGGTTCTTCACATGCTGCGCCTCGTCGGCGACGACCATGCCCCACGCCTGCTGGCCGAGCCGCGGCGCCGCGGAGCGCATCGTGCCGTACGTGGTCAGGACGAAGCCGCCGTCGAGGCCGTCGAGGGTGCGATCCGTGCCGTGGAAGCGGCGGACCGGGACGCCGGGGGCGAACTTCTCGATCTCGCGCTGCCAGTTGCCGAGCAGCGACGCCGGGCAGACGACCAGGGTCGGCTCGCTGCGGGCGCGCTTGAGGTGCAGCGCGATGAGGGTGACGGTCTTGCCGAGGCCCATGTCGTCGGCCAGACAGCCGCCGAGGCCGAGCGAGGTCATCTGGTCGAGCCAGGCGAGCCCGCGGAGTTGGTAGTCGCGCAGGGTCGCCCGCAATCCGGGCGGCGGTGCGGCCGGGACCAGCGCGCCGGTCAACCGTTCCCGCAGGGCCGCCAGCGCGCCGACGGGCACCGCCTCGACCGGCTCGCCGTCGACCTCCGCCTCTCCCGTGAGCGCCACCGACAGGGCGTCCACCGGGTCGAGCAGCCCCAACTCCCGCTTGCGCGCCTTGCGTACGAGCGCGGGGTCGACAAGTACCCACTGGTCGCGCAGCCGGACAACCGGCCGGTGCGACTCGGCAAGGACATCCATCTCGGCCTCGCTGAGCGCGTCGCCGCCGAGCGCCAACTGCCAGCGGAACTCGAGGAGTTGCTCGGCCTCGAAGAACCCGGTGCCGTCCGTGGCCGACCCCGGCGCGGGGCGCACGATCGCGGCCGCGGAGAGGTCCTGGGCCAGGTCGCGCGGCCAGTGCACCCCGACTCCCGCGGCGGTCAGGCGGGCAGCCGCGACGCCGAGCAGGTCGTACAACTCCTCCTCGGTCAGGGACAGGACGTCAGGGGTGTCCCGTTCGGTGAGCCGCTCGAGCGGCGGCCAGACGCGGGCGGCGCGGCGCAGCGCGAGGGCCGCGTCGACGCGGGCGCGCGGTCCGAACACCGCGTCACCCTCCCCCGCCCATAGGGCCGCCGCGTCGATCACCAGGGTGGGGTCGGCGAGGCTGTGCACCTGGACGATCGCGGCTGCGCCCTGCGCGCGCTCGTCCTCGGCACGGTCGAACAGGTGGTATCCGCTGAGGTCGAGCCGGAGCGAGATCCGCACTCCGGTGTCCATCCCGGCCGCGGCCTCCGCGGCCCAGTCCCGTGCCTGCGGCAGCCGCTGCGGAGCGCGGGCGGCGAACGGCGCACCGACGGCGTGGGCAGCGGCCGGGGTACGCGGCAGGGTGTCGGCGACCGCGTCAAGGAAGGCGCGCATCAGGGCTTCGGGAGCCGGGAGTTGGAGCGGTTTGCTGTCGGCAAGCGGGCTCGCATGGCCTTCGTACGGCAACGCCTCGGCGACCGCGCGCAGATAGCGGATGTCATCCGCTTCGAGCGGTCCCGCACGCCACGCGTCGAGATCCTCGCCGGTGAGACCGGGGAGCAGCCGGCCGCGCGCGACGAGGTGCAGGGCGAAGTGGGCGGCCGCGCCCCAGCATGCGGCCGCCGGATGGGCTTGAGGCGCACCGCGGGCGTGCAACAGCGCCGGCAGTGCCTGCTCGACCTCGATCGTGACGGCCGGCACCGTGACGGTGCGGACCACGGCGCCTCGTCTGCGGACGACGTCGAGCTCCGTGATCCGTCCGATGCCGGCGGGCAGGGGTGTGTCGTCCGGTGACCAGAACGCGAGGCGGCCGTCGCGGGGCAGGGGTGCGGAAAGGAAGACGGGCGCGAGGCGGGCGAGCTCGGCATGGCTCATGGCGGGTCGCACCTCCTGTCCCTGTCCTGTCCCTTGCGGTCGCGCCGACGTGATGCGGTCGGCTGCGGTCGCGCCGACCGCGGTCCGGTCAACTGCCGACGACTTTACGGAGCGGGACTGACAATCGGGTGTCTGCGCAGGTCGGAGGCGTTTTCAAGCGGACCGTCGACCAACCGGCTCGTCGACCAACCGGCTCGTCGACCAACCGGCCCGTCGACCAATCGGCCGGCCGACGGAGCAGAGCAGCGAGCCTACGGAGTCGCCCTCGACACCACGTACACCATCGGCCGCTTCGGATCGGCGGTGTTCACCGTGACGTCCTGGGTCGGCCGGGGATTGCTCTGCTTGTGGGTCAGGCCGGACCAGGGACCCGCGCCGGTGAACTCCCAGCCCACGACGCGCTGGTCCCGGGCATTGATGGTGATCTTGCCCGGCTCGAGGTCGTCGGCGGACTCGCCGATGCCCTTCAGGAAGCCCGCCAGACCGGCCTCGGTCGTCTGGAACTGGACGTAGAGCCGGCTGGTGCGCCAGTTGTTGGTCTCGTAGTACGCGACCTTCCCCGACTTCGGCGGGATCGGGACCTCGTAGATCCGCCGCTGCACCCGCGAGGGCCAGCCCGCCGTCAGTCCGGTCGCGGAGTACTTCGCCTCCTTGTCACGACCGCTGTCCCGGCTCTGGCCCGCGGAGATCGCGAGATACACGGCCGGTACACCGATCAGGAGCACGATGATGATCGCGGTGATCCAGCGGCGCCGGATCATATGCCGGCGGTCCTCCTCGGGCCGGCGCGGCGGCTCGTCCGGCGGCGGGGACTGGCGGGGCACGGACGGCATCTACGGGTTTCCTTGCGTGGTGCTGGAGTCGCTGGTGCTGGAGTCACCGGTGCTGGAGCCGCCGGCGGTTCCGGGCCCGGCGACCTGGGTGTCCGCCGAGCCCTCCGCCTTGGTGTCGAGCTTGGTGTCGAGCGGCGGGATACGGCCGTTGCGGATCGCCTGGGCGTACCGCTCGTAGCGTTCGTGGCGCTCGACGCGGCGGCGCTTGGCGCGGCGGAAGCGGCGGGCGACCAGACGGGCCAGATCGGCCGCGCCGACCATGCCGGCCTCGGGCCCGAGCTGTGCTTTGGCGATACGGGCCTCCGGACGGTAGCCGCGGCCGGTGAGCTGGCGGCGGAACGCGTCGCGGGCGGGCACGATCAGGAGGTCGTCGGCCGCGCTGACGCCGCCGCCGATGACGAAGCAGGAGGGGTCGAGGGCGGCGGCGAGGTTGGCGATGCCGACGCCGAGCCACTGGCCGATGTCCTGGAGGAGCTCCACGCACATCGCGTCGCCCTCGCGGGCGAGCTGCGTGATCAGGGGTCCGGTGATGTCGGAGACCTGGCCCTGGACGCGTTCGATGATGTTGTACGCGACGGGGGAATCGGCCGCGGCCAGTTCGCGGGCCTCGCGGACCAGGGCGTTGCCCGAGCTGTACTGCTCCCAGCAGCCGCGGTTGCCGCAGGGGCAGCGGTGGCCGCCAGGCACGACCTGCATATGGCCGAACTCGCCGGCGACGCCGAACTTGCCGCGCTTGACCTGCCCGCCCTCCAGCATGGCGCCGCCGATGCCGGTGCCGAGCGTGATCATGACGAGGTTGTCCTCGCCCTGCCCGGCGCCGAAGCGCCACTCGGCCCAGGCGGCGGTGTTGGCGTCGTTGTCGACGAGGACCGGGACGGCGAGCCGGGATTCCAGGGCTTCACGCAGGGGCTCGTTGCGCCAGGCGAGGTGCGGGGCGAACAGGACGCGGTTGCGGTCCGCGTCGACCCAGCCGGCGGCGCCGATGCCCACGGCGTGCACGTCGTGCCGGTCGGAGAGGTCGAGCACCAGCTCGCAGATGGTGTCCTCGACGACCTTGGGGCTCTTGGACTTGTCCGGGGTCTCCGTGCGGAGCTTCTCCAGGATGACTCCGTCCGCGTCCACGACGCCGGCCATCACCTTCGTACCGCCGATGTCGATGCCGACGGTCGGCACCCGGGGTGCGGTGAGATGTGAGCGGCGTTCGCGCGTGCCGACGGTGCGGAGGGTTGCTCGCGCGGAGCCTCGGTGCGTCAAGTCGCGGTAGGTGCTCATCGCTGGCGATTCTATGGGGCTCGGCGTCGGCGGGACGGTTCGGCCCGTGCGGCGGAGTGCTGCGAGGGGCTTGGCGTGGGCCGGGTGTCGCCCCAGGGGTGGGTATGCCACTTGAGCTGGCGCTTGGCCGATCCGGTGGGGTCGCGGGCCGTGCCCGTGCCGGGCCAAGGAACGCATGAAGCCCGCTCCGATGACGGGTCGTGGACCTTCAAGGACCTGACGCCGAGGTATTGCATACAGTATTCAGTCTGGCTAGCTTCTGCGTATGCCAGCAGACGCGACAGTCCCCCAGTACGGCGATGACGCCACCATCGAGCGGATTCTCACCGGCGCCGGAGACACCTGGGCCGTGGTGGGCCTGTCCGACAACCCTGAACGGGCCGCCTACCGTGTGGCCGTGAAGCTGCGGCGCCTCGGCAAGCGGGTGGTGCCCGTGCACCCCAAGGCGGAGACGGTGGACGGCGAGCAGGGCTACGCCTCCCTCGCGGAGATCCCCTTCGCCGTCGATGTCGTCGACGTGTTCGTCAACTCCGCGCTCGCCGGTGACATCGCGGACCAGGCGGTGGCGATCGGCGCGAAGGCGGTCTGGTTCCAGCTCGACGTCGTCGACGAGGCCGCCTACGACAGGACGCGTGAAGCCGGCCTGCTGATGGTGATGGACCGCTCCCCCGGGCGCGAGATCCCCCGACTGGGTCTGGCCTGACGGCCCACCCGCTCCCCCGCCTCGGCCGGGCCCCGCACCGCGGGATCCCTACCGAGGCCCACCATCAGGCAATGTCCGACCCTCAGGCCTTGTCCGTAGGCTCCCCGCCCAGATGCAGCGGCTCCGGTGCCCGCTCCAGCTCGTGGCTGAGCTCCTCCAGCTCCGAGCCGCCCGCCATCTGGCGCGTCAGCTCGTCGAGCTCGATGTCGGCCTTCAGGAAGCTGCCCGCCATCGTGCCGCGCTTGAGCAGGACGAACCGGTCGCCGACCAGGTACGCGTGGTGCGGGTTGTGCGTGATGAGGACCACGCCGAGGCCCGCGTCACGTGCGGCTGCCACGTACTTGAGGACGACGCCGGACTGCTTGACGCCGAGCGCCGCCGTCGGCTCGTCGAGGACCAGGACCTTGGCGCCGAAGTACACGGCCCGCGCGATGGCCACACACTGGCGCTCACCGCCGGAGAGCGTGCCGATGGGCTGGTCGACGTCGCGCAGGTCGATGCCCATACGCAGCAGTTCCTCGCGGGTCGTACGGCGCATGAACTCGACGTCCATGCGCTTGAACGGGCCCGCGCCCTTGGTCGGCTCCGAGCCGAGGAAGAAGTTCCGCCAGACCGGCATCAGCGGGACGACCGCCAGGTCCTGGTAGACCGTGGCGATCCCGCGGTCCAGGGCCTCGCGGGGCTTGGTGAGACGGACTTCCTCGCCCTCGATGCGGAAGGTGCCCGCGTCGTGCTGGTGCAAGCCCGCAATGATCTTGATCAGCGTGGACTTGCCGGCGCCGTTGTCACCGAGCACACAGGTGACCTCACCCGCGTGCGCCTCCAGCGATACGCCTTCGAGCGCGCGGATGTTGCCGTAGTACTTGCTGACGTCCTCGAGCGAGACCAGCGCCTCGCCCGGCACAGGAGCCTCGGCGGACGTCGGGGAAGCGTCGGTCATTTCGTGGCCTCCGCACGCTTGCGTACCCAGTGGTTGAGCAGGGTGGCGAGCAGGAGCATCGCGCCGAGGAAGAACTTGTACCAGTCGGCGTTCCACTCGGCGAACACGATGCCCTTGCTGACCATGCCGAAGATCAGCGCGCCGAACGCCGACCCGATCGCGGAGCCGTATCCGCCGGTGATCAGACAGCCGCCGATGACGGCCGCGACGATGTAGATCAGCTCGTTGCCGACACCTTCGCCGGACTGCACCCGGGAGAAGGAGAAGAGCAGATGCTGGCCGGAGATCCAGGCGCCGAACGCGACGGCCATGTAGAGGCCGATACGGGTCTTGGTGACCGGGACGCCGACGGCGCGGGCCGCGTCACCGTTGCCGCCGACCGCGAAGATCCAGTTGCCCCAGCGGGTGCGCAGCAGGATCCATGTGGCGAACGCGACCAGGGCGAGCCACCACAGGATCGTGATCTTGAAGTTCACGCCGCCGAGGGAGATCTCGGAGGCGAAGACCTTGCGCGCGGAGGAGAAGCCCTCCATGTCGGCGATCGACTTGGTCTGCACGGTGCCGCTGATGGCCTTGGTCAGACCGAGGTTCAGGCCCGTCAGCATCAGGAACGTGCCGAGCGTCACGATGAAGCTGGGCAGTTTCGTCCGGGTCAGCATGAAGCCGTTGAAGATACCGATGGCGAGCGTGACCAGGAGCGAGACGAAGACGCCGACCCAGACGTTGGCCGTCAGCTGGTAGCTGATCATCGAGGAGGCCAGCGCCGAGGAGGTGACGAGGACGCCCGCGGAGAGGTCGAATTCGCCGCCGATCATGAGCAGCGCCACCGGCACCGCCATGATGCCGAGCGTGGAGGCCGCGTACAGGACGGTGCTCAGCGAAGACATCCGCAGGAAGCTGTCCGCCGCGAACGAGAAGAAGATGAAGACGGCGACGGCGCCCATGACCGCGCCCAGCTCGGGCCGGGCGAGCAGCTTGCGCCACAGGGAGGTCCGCAGGAGCCGTTCGTCCACGGTCGCTGTGGTCATCGGGTCCCCCGCTCCACGTGACCGGAAGTCATCCGGTCCACCGCCCCCACGTAACCGATGCTCATCGAGTCCCCCGCTCCGTGTATTCGAGCAGCGCGCCCGCGTCCTTGTCCGTGATGATCTGCGGCCCGGTCAGGACGGGCCGGCCACCGCCGAGGACGTTGAGGTTGTAGCGGTAGAGCCAGAGCAGGTCGACGGCCTCGTAGCCCTGCAGATACGGCTGCTGGTCGACCGCGAAGCCGTACGTCTTCTCCTGCAGGCCGCGCGCGACGTCCTCGTTGAGGTCGAAGGTGTCCACCTCGGCGTCGCTGCCGGCGTCCGCCTTGGCCTTGACCGCGGCGTCCGCGAAGGGCGCGCCCAGCGTGACGACGGTGTCGATGTCCGTGTCGGCCTGGAGCTTGGCGCCGATGCCGGACTGGACGTCGGGCATGTTGGTGCCGTCGACGTAGAGGTTCTCGAGCTTGCCCTTGAAGGTCTTCTTGACGCCGGCGCAGCGCTGCTCGTGGCCGACGTTGCCCTGTTCGTGCAGCACGCACAGGGCCTGCTTCTTGCCGCGCGCGTTGAGCTCCTCGCCGACGGCCTCGCCGGCGATCTCCTCGTCCTGGCCGATATGGCTCAGCGCGCCGAACTCCTTGGACTCGGCGGAGCCGGAGTTCACCGTGATCACGGGGATGCCGGCCTTCTTCGCGTTGGCCATGACGCCCTTCATGGCGTCCGGCTTGGCGAGCGTGACGATCAGCCCGTCGACCTTCTTGTCGATGTACGACTGGACGAGCTGCGCCTGGTCCTGTGCCTGGTCGTTGTGGGCGTACAGGAAGTTGATGTTGTCCTTGACCGCGGCCTGCCGGGCGCCGCTCTGCACGATGTCCCAGAAGCTGTCGCCGTCGCCCGAGTGGGTGACCATGGCGAAGGTCCACTTGGGCGTGTTCACCGCGGCCTTGCCCTGCGCCTCGGCCGAGGCCTTACGGGCGTCCTCGGCGCGCTTGCCGCCCGTGCTGCTGCACCCGGTGATCGTTGCTCCGAGCACCGCCGCCATCGCGATGCCCACCCAGGTCCGAACGCTTGCCACGAAGCCGTGCCCTTCTTGCTGCCCTGCCAGGTACGCCGCAGCCGCGTATGCGACCGCGAACGCCCCAGTATTACTGACCGGCGATCTAGGTCGCCGGTCAGGTACCGGGCAGCCGCTCGGCCATACGGTCGAGCGGGCAGGCCCTACGGCCGCAGCGGTCATCGCGTGCCGTTCTCGGTCAGCTTCTCAAGCTGCGCGACATCCTTCTCGGTGACGATGGCCGGACCGGTGAGGACCTGCTGTCCGCCGCCGATGACGTTGAGGTTGTTCCGGTAGAGCCACAGGCCGTCCACCGCGAGGTATCCCTGCAGGTAGGGCTGCTGGTCGACGGCGAAGGCGATCTCCTTGGCCTTCATCTGCTGGGTGACGGCCTCGTTCAGGTCGAAGGTGGAGACCTGGGCCTCGCTGCCGGCGTCGCCCTTGGCCTTGATCGCGGCCTCGGCGATCCCCGCGTTCAGGGTGACGATCGCGTCGATGCCCTCGGTGGCCTGCAGCTTGGCGGCGATCTGCGACTGGGTCTGGGGCATGTCGGTGCCGGGGACGTTGATGTTCTCGGTGTCGCCGCCGAAGGCCTTCTTGACGCCCGCGCAGCGCTCTTCGAGGGAGACGTTGCCCTGCTCGTGGATCACGCACAGGGCCTTCTTGCGGCTCCCCTTGTCCAGCTCGGCGCCGACCGCCTCACCGGCCACGGACTCGTCCTGGCCGATGTGGTTGAGCGCTCCGTACTCCTTCGAGAACTGGCCGCCGGAGTTAATGGTGATCACCGGGATGCCGGCGGCCTTCGCCTTGCCGAGCACGTCCTTCATCGCATCGGGCTTGGCGAGCGTGACGATGATGCCGTCGACCTTCTTGTCGATGTACGACTGGACGTGCTGGGCCTGGCCCTGTGCCTGGTCGTCGCTCGCGTACAGGAACTCGACGTTGTCCTTGTCCGCGGCCGCCTGGGCGCCCTTTTGCACGATGTCCCAGAAGGCGTCGCCCTTGCCGGAGTGCGTGACCATGCCGATCGTCAGCTTCGGCCCGGAGACCTTGCCCCCGCCGCCCTCCTCCGGCTTGTCCTCGGAGTCCTTGCCCCCGGAACTGCTGCACCCGGCCACGAGGACGGCGGCCGCCGCGAAGGCGGCTATGCCTGCTGCTGTGCGGCGTGTACGCATGGTGGGCCCACCTCTTCTCCCGGCCGCCGGGATGCGGCTGGACGTGTTTTAGTCGCGGTACTGAGCCCCGTCAATGCGTTTGTCAGAACATTCGGACTTCGTTACGCAGTCGGTTCGGGGGCGGCGGGCCGGTGGCGTATCGGCTGCGTACGAGGAGCCGGAACTCGGCTGCGTACGAAGAGCTGGAACTCAGCCGCGTACGAGGAGCTGGAACTCGAAGGAGTAGCGCGAGGCCCGGTAGATGTGCGAGCCGTACTCGACCGCGCGGCCCATGTCGTCGAAGGTGGTCCGGGCCATGGTGAGCACCGGCGCGCCCTCGGACTCGGAGAGCCGCGCGGCCTCTTGGGCGGTGGCCGCCCGGGCGCCGATGGACTGGCGGGCGCTGTGCAGGGTGACGCTCGCGTTGCGCATCAGCTTGTACAGGCCGGTGGCCTCCAGGTCCGCGGTCTCCAACGGCAGCAGCCCGACGGGCAGATGATTGCGCAGATACGCCATGGGCTCGTCGTGCGCGAGCCGCAGCCGCTCGATGCGGTGGACGTCCGCGCCTTCGGCGAGCCCGAGCATGGCGGCGACCTCGGCGGAGGCGGGTTCGACGGTGTTGTGCAGGACGTGGGTGGCGGGGCGCTGGCCCGCGGTCTCCAAGTCGTCGTACAGGCTGGAGAGTTCGAGCGGTCGCTTCACCTGGCTGTGCACGACCTGGGTGCCGACGCCGCGGCGCCGTACGAGGAGACCTTTGTCCACGAGGGACTGGATGGCCTGCCGCACGGTGGGGCGGGACAGACCGAGGCGTCCCGCGAGGTCGATCTCGTTGCCGAGCAGGCTGCCGGGGGCGAGCTTACCCTGTTCGATGGCCTCCTCCAGTTGCCGGGACAGCTGGTAGTACAGCGGGACGGGGCTGCTGCGGTCGACACCGAGCTGCAGCGAGGCGTTGCCCGCCGTTCTCCCCTCGACTTGCCCTGCTGGCTTGGACACGGGGCGAGCGTAGTCCCGTGTCCGGTTGGCAGGAAGTGGTGAGGTTCGATTGTCCTGACAAACGATGGACAGGGCTTTGCGGGCCTGCCACGTTAGGGCCATGCGTATCGGACTCATCGGAGCCGGCCGGATCGGCTCTTTCCATGCCGCCGCGCTCAGCCGCCACCGTGATGTGGGCTCGCTGCTGATCGCGGACGCGGACCCCGAGCGGGCCGCCGAACTCGCCCAGCGCCTCGGCCAGACGGCGGCGCCAGGTGTACGTGAGGTCTTCACGTGGGGCGTCGACGCACTGGTGATCACGGCGGCCACCTCGGCCCACGCCACGCTGATCGAACAGGCCGCGCGGGCCGGCCTGCCGGTGTTCTGCGAGAAGCCCATAGCGCTCGATCTGCCGGGCACGCTGGCGGCGCTCGCGGAGGTGGAAGCGGCGGGCACGGTGCTGCAGATCGGCTTCCAGCGCCGCTTCGACGCCGGGTACGCGGCCGCGCGGGAGGCCGTGGCGTCCGGTCGCCTCGGCCGGCTGCACACGGTACGGGTGATCACCTCGGACCCCGC
>NZ_JAAKZW010000249.1 GCF_011044995.1 Streptomyces mesophilus
GGCGGGGCGCCCGCTCTGTGCGGCGCTACGGAGCCAGAGTGCGAAGGACGCAGAACTCGTTGCCCTCCGGGTCGGCCATCACCACCCAGTTGCGGTCCGCGCCCTGGCCCACGTCCGCTCTGGTGGCGCCGAGCGCGACCAGCCTGGCCACCTCGTCCTCGGTGCTGCGGTCGATCGGGCTGACGTCGAGGTGCAGCCGGTTCTTCACGGCCTTGCCCTCGGGCACCTTGGCGAAGAACACGGTGGGCGGCATCTGGCGGGCCCGTACTTCCTCGACGGTCGGCTCCCAGGAACCGATCTCGATCTGGTCCTCGCTCCGCTCGATCACCTTGAAGTCCAGGACCTCGCACCAGAAGGCCGCCTGGCGTTCCGGATCGTGGCAGTCGATGCCCAGCTCGGTGAACCTGCTTGCCATGACTCTCCCCTGTCGTGTGGACGAGGGCTCAGGGTAGGTGCCCGTGCCACCGACCGGGAGGGAGATCACCGACTTCCCGCGCGCAACGCAGGACGGGCCGGGCGCCGGTCGATGACCGTGCGCCCGGCCCGTCCGGAGGCCTGGGGTGCTACGCCTGCGACTTGCGCAGGCGGAAGTCCAGGCCCAGGGCCTCGTCCTTGAAGGTCTCGCCGAACGAGTCGTCCGCCTCGCCCTCGGCGTAGTCCACGGCCAGGACCTCGTCCGCGATCAGCTCGGCGTGCTCGTTCAGGGCCTCGGTCATCGCGTCGTCCGTGGACGACCAGCGCACCGCGATACGGTCCGCGACGTCGAAGCCGCTGTTCTTGCGGGCCTCCTGGATCAGGCGGATCGCGTCACGGGCCAGGCCCGCGCGGCGCAGCTCCTCGCTGATCTCCAGGTCGAGCGCGACCGTGGCGCCGGACTCCGAGGCCACCGACCAGCCCTCGCGCGGGGTCTCCGTGATGAAGACCTCGTCGGGGGTCAGGGTCACGGTCTCGCCGTTGACCTCGACGGTGGCCGTGCCCTCGCGCAGGGCGAGAGAGAGCGCCGCCGCGTCCGCGTTGGCGACCGCCTTGGCCACGTCCTGGACGCCCTTGCCGAAGCGCTTGCCGAGCGCGCGGAAGTTGGCCTTCGCCGTGGTGTCGACGAGCGAGCCGCCGACCTCCGAGAGCGACGCCAGGGACTGGACGTTGAGCTCCTCGGTGATCTGCGTGCGCAGTTCCTCGCCGAGCTGCTCGAAGCCGACCGCGGCGATCAGCGCACGGGACAGCGGCTGGCGGGTCTTGACGCCCGACTCGGCACGTGTGGCGCGGCCGAGCTCCACCAGACGGCGGGCGAGCAGCATCTGCTGCGAAAGCGACGGGTCCACAAGGGACTTGTCGGCTTGCGGCCACGTCGACAGGTGGACCGACTCAGGGGCGCCCGGCGTGACCGGCACGACCAGGTCCTGCCAGACCCGCTCGGTGATGAACGGGGTCAGCGGGGCCATCAGGCGCGTGACCGTCTCGACCACCTCGTGCAGGGTGCGCAGCGCGGCCTTGTCGCCCTGCCAGAAGCGGCGGCGCGAGCGGCGCACGTACCAGTTGGAGAGATCGTCGACGAAGGACGACAGGAGCTTGCCGGCGCGCTGGGTGTCGTACGCCTCCATGGCCTCGGTGGTCTGCTCGACGAGCGCGTTCAGCTCGGAGAGCAACCAGCGGTCCAGGAGCGGGCGTTCGGCGGCGGCCGGGTCGGCGTCCGACGGGGCCCACTTCGACGTACGGGCGTACAGGGCCTGGAAGGCGACCGTGTTCCAGTACGTGAGGAGGGTCTTGCGGACGACCTCCTGGATCGTGCCGTGGCCCACGCGGCGCGCGGCCCACGGGGAACCGCCGGCCGCCATGAACCAGCGCACCGCGTCGGCGCCGTGCTGGTCCATCAGCGGGATGGGCTCCAGGGTGTTGCCCAGGTGCTTGGACATCTTGCGGCCGTCCTCGGCGAGGATGTGGCCGAGGCAGACCACGTTCTCGTACGAGGACTTGTCGAAGACGAGCGTGCCGACCGCCATCAGCGTGTAGAACCAGCCGCGCGTCTGGTCGATGGCCTCCGAGATGAACTGCGCCGGGTAGCGCGACTCGAAGAGCTCCTTGTTCTTGTGCGGGTAGCCCCACTGCGCGAACGGCATCGAACCCGAGTCGTACCAGGCGTCGATGACCTCGGGCACGCGGACGGCGTCCAGCGAGCAGCCCTCGTGCGTGCACGTGAAGGTCACGGCGTCGATGTACGGGCGGTGCGGGTCGAGGCCCGACTGGTCGGTGCCGGTCAGTTCGGAGAGCTCGCCGAGGGAGCCGACGCAGGTGAGGTGGTTCTCCTCGCAGCGCCAGATCGGCAGCGGGGTGCCCCAGTAGCGGTTGCGGGACAGGGCCCAGTCGATGTTGTTGTTCAGCCAGTCGCCGAAGCGGCCGTGCTTGACGGAGTCCGGGAACCAGTTGGTCTTCTCGTTCTCCTCGAGGAGACGGTCCTTGACCGCGGTGGTGCGGATGTACCAGGACGGCTGCGCGTAGTAGAGCAGCGCGGTGTGGCAGCGCCAGCAGTGCGGGTAGCTGTGCTCGTACGGGATGTGCTTGAAGAGCAGTCCGCGCTCGTCGAGGTCCGCGGTGAGCTTCTCGTCGGCCTTCTTGAAGAAGACGCCGCCGACCAGCGGGACTTCGGGCGCGAAGGTGCCGTCGGGCAGGACCGGATTCACGACGGGGAGGTCGTACGCCTTGCAGACCAGGAGGTCGTCGGCGCCGAACGCGGGGGACTGGTGGACCAGACCCGTACCGTCCTCGGTCGTCACGTACTCGGCGTTGACGACGAAGTGCGCGGGAGCCGGGAACTCCACGAGCTCGAACGGACGTTGGTAGTTCCAACGCTCCATTTCGGCGCCCGTGAAGGACTGGCCGGTGGCCTCCCAGCCCTCGCCCAGGGCCTTCGCGAGCAGCGGCTCGGCGACCACGAGCTGCTCGGTGCCGTTCGTCGCCACGACATAGGTGACGTCGGGGTGTGCGGCGACCGCCGTGTTGGACACCAGGGTCCAGGGGGTCGTCGTCCAGACCAGGAGAGCGGCTTCGCCCGCCAGAGGTCCGGAGGTGAGGGGGAAACGGACGAAGACCGACGGGTCGACGACCGTCTCGTAGCCCTGCGCGAGCTCGTGGTCGGACAGACCCGTGCCGCAGCGGGGGCACCAGGGGGCCACGCGGTGGTCCTGGACCAGGAGGTCCTTGTCGAAGATCTCCTTCAGGGACCACCAGACCGACTCGACGTACTCCGGGTCCATGGTGCGGTAGGCGTCGTCGAGGTCGACCCAGTAGCCCATGCGCGTCGTGAGGTCGGTGAAGGCGTCGGTGTGCCGGGTCACGGACTCGCGGCACTTGGCGTTGAACTCGGCGATGCCGTACGCCTCGATGTCCTTCTTGCCGTTGAAGCCGAGCTCCTTCTCGACGGCGAGCTCGACGGGCAGGCCGTGGCAGTCCCAGCCGGCCTTGCGGCCCACGTGGTAGCCGCGCATGGTGCGAAAGCGCGGGAAGACGTCCTTGAAGACACGGGCCTCGATGTGGTGGGCGCCCGGCATGCCGTTGGCCGTCGGCGGGCCCTCGTAGAACACCCACTCGGGGCGTCCCTCGGACTGCTCGAGGCTCTTCGCGAAGATCTTCTGCTCGCGCCAGAAGTCGAGCACCGCGTGCTCGAGGGCGGGCAGGTCGACCTGGGCGGGTACCTGCTGGTACTGCGTCATCTGTCGTCCTCCGGCGGATGTGCTGCCTTCCGTCGGAGGGACGAGTGCCTGCAGCTCTTGGCGCAGGGCTCCCGCGGTACCACCCTCCTTGGCCCCTCGGCGTGCGCCGACGGACCCCCTCATTGGGGTCGCGATGCCGGGTCTACTCGCCGCTGCCCTCGCTGCTCGCGTGGGGCTGCGGCTTTCTTCCGGCGGCTCCGGGGTGATCTTCACGCTCGCGCTCGCCCCCGGGCTCACACCGTCCCCGGGTCGCTCCTGGCTGCGTACGGACGCTACTCGTCCCCATCGATGCCTTTTCGCAGTGCCCAGTGTACGGGGCCCGGGGCGGCTCGGCCGACCGGTTTTCGGGCTCCGGACGGGCGTCGGGCGAGGATCGGCAGGTGGGCGTGGAGTGACCCGAATGCCACACGGCGCCCTGTGGGGATCCGGCCGGGGCACAGTCGCGGATTACGGCGCGGGGAGCTGGGCACAACCGATGCAGACCCGTCGCGTGGGTGGTGCGGGGCGGGTGGATCGGGCGGCGTGCCCCGTTGCCGCGGGCCTGGAGTCGATTTATCGTCCCAGCACGATTCGCGAGCAAGATCACAATATGTGAAGGGGCCGCGGCCATGGTGGCGAAAAAGACCGCCGAACAGCATTCGGCGTCGAGTAGATCCACTTCCGCGGCGAAGGACGTGAGCGGCAAGAAGTCGACCGCGGCCGCGGCACCTCGTACGGACGGAACGGCGACGGCCGACAAGGCGGTGAAGTCGACGGCGGCGGTGAAGAAGACCGCGGCCAAGAAGACCGCCGTGAAGACGACGGCCACGAAGACGGCCGGCACGAAGGCGCCGGCCACGAAGACGACGACGAAGAAGGCGGCCGCGAAGACCACGGCCGCGAAGAAGAGCGCGACGCAGGCGGGTGCCGCGAAGAAGACCGCGGCGAAGGCTCCTGCGAAGAAGGCCGTGGCCAAGAAGGCCGCGGCCAAAAAGGCGGTGGTCAAGAAAGCCCCGGCGACGAAGGCCGCCGAAAAGGCCCTGGTGGAGGAGACCGTGGACGCGGGGGCTGTGGCCGAGGCGGCGGTCGAGGAGAAGGACGCCGCAGTGAAGACGGCGGTAAGGAAAGCGCCGGCCAAGAAGGCGGCGGCCAGTAAGGCGCAGAGCAAGCCGGACAGCAGCGAACAGGCCGCGAAGCAGACAGGAGCCAGGTCGGTGGGTGCGAAGAAGGCTGTGAAGACGGTCGAGACGGTCGCCTCGGGCAAGGGCGGCGGTGCGGTGCCCAAGGCCCGCAACGTGGCGGCCGGGCCCGGTGAGCTCGCGATCCGTCCCGGTGAGGACCCGTGGACTCCCGAGGAGGTGACCGAGGCGCGTACCGAACTGCAGTCGGAGATCCTGCGGCTGCGCTCGGAGATCGCCACCTCCGAGGAGGCGCTCGCCGGTCTGATGCGCGACTCGGGCAACGGCGCGGGTGACGACGACGCCGACACCGGCAGCAAGAACATCACGCGCGAGCACGAGATGGCGCTCGCGAACAATGCGCGCGAGATGCTGGAGCAGAGCGAGCGGGCCCTGGAGCGGCTCGACGCGGGGACGTACGGACTGTGCGAGAGCTGCGGGAATCCGATCGGCAAGGCACGGATGCAGGCCTTCCCGCGGGCGACCCTGTGCGTCGAGTGCAAGCAGAAGCAGGAACGCCGCACTTGAGTCTCGGACGCCGCAGGTAAGTGTCGTACCCTCGTGCTCAGTCAGGCATCTAGGTTGAGGGACTCACGTGGCAGAGGCGGAGAGCATCATCGGTACGCCGGATGTTGAGGGCGCGGAGCCGGAGCAGGATCCGCAGGCCGAGGGAGTCCGAGGGGACGAGAAGGCGCCCAAGGGCAGCCGCAAGATCGTGGCGCTCTTCACGGTCGCCGCGGTCGCCTATGCGCTCGACCTGATCAGCAAGATGATCGTGGTCGCCAAGCTGGAGCACCACGAGCCGATCGAGATCATCGGCGACTGGCTGCGCTTCGAGGCGATCAGGAACGCGGGCGCCGCGTTCGGGATGGGCCAGGCGTTCACCGTGATCTTCACGTGTATCGCCGCCGCCGTGATCGTGGTGATCGTCCGGCTCGCCCGCAAGCTCTACAGCCTGCCCTGGGCCATCGCGCTCGGTCTGCTGCTCGGCGGTGCGCTCGGCAACCTCACGGACCGCCTGTTCCGCGCGCCCGGTGTCTTCGAGGGGCATGTCGTCGACTTCATCGCGCCCAAGAACTTCGCGGTGTTCAACCTGGCGGACTCGGCGATCGTCTGCGGCGGCATCCTGATCGTGATCCTGTCCTTCAAGGGCCTCGACCCGGACGGCACCGTACACAAGGACTGAGGTCTTCCGGCCTCCCTTTTGGGCCCTGGGACCGCTGCGGACGAGGAGTCCGCGGCGGTCCGTCATACTTTCCAGGTGAGTACACACCCCGAGACCCGCAGTCTGCCCGTACCCGACGGCCTTGAGGGCGAGCGCGTCGACGCCGCCATCTCGCGCATGTTCGGCTTCTCCCGCACCAAGGCGGCCGAGCTGGCTGCTGCCGGAAAGGTGCAGGTCGACGGGGCTGTGGTCGGGAAGTCCGAGCGGGTGCACGGGGGCGCGTGGCTCGAGGTCGAGATGCCGCAGGCGGCCGCGCCCGTACAGATCGTGGCCGAGCCCGTCGAGGGCATGGAGATCGTGCACGACGACGACGACATCGTCGTGATCGTGAAGCCGGTGGGCGTGGCCGCGCACCCGTCGCCGGGCTGGACCGGGACGACCGTGATCGGCGGGCTCGCCGCGGCCGGCTACCGGATCTCCACCTCGGGTGCCGCCGAGCGCCAGGGCATCGTGCACCGGCTCGACGTCGGTACGTCGGGTCTGATGGCCGTCGCCAAGTCCGAGCGGGCGTACACCTCGCTCAAGCGGCAGTTCAAGGAGCGCGTGGTCGAGAAGAAGTACCACGCGCTGGTCCAGGGACACCCGGACCCGATGAGCGGCACCATCGACGCCCCGATCGGGCGCCACCCGCAGCATGACTACAAGTGGGCCGTGACCGCCGAGGGCAAGCCCTCCGTGACGCACTACGACCTGATCGAGGCGTACCGGTCGGCCTCGCTGCTCGACATCAAGCTGGAGACCGGGCGTACGCACCAGATCCGCGTCCACATGTCGGCACATCGACACCCGTGCGTCGGCGACCTGACGTACGGCGCCGATCCGACGATCGCCAAGCGCCTCGGGCTCACCCGGCAGTGGCTGCACGCGGTGAAGCTCGGCTTCGAGCACCCCGGCGACGGGCAGTGGGTCGAGTTCGAGAGCGGGTACCCAGCCGATCTGCAGAAGGCGCTCGACCTGATCGCGGCGGAGACGTACCGGTGAGTTCGCAGGGCGGGGACGCGCGTTTCGTCGTACGGGAAGCGGTGGCCGACGAGGACCGTGCGGCGTGCTTCCTCGTACGCAAAGAGGTCTTCGTGGGCGAGCAGGGTGTGCCCGAGGACATCGAGTACGACGCGTACGACGCCGGGGCCGTCCATGTCCTCGCGGTCCGTACCGAGGACGGGCAGCCGCTCGGGACCGGGCGTCTGCTGTTCGGTGCGGCCGGGATCGCCAAGACCGGTGACGCCGCGGTCGGTTCGCTTGGGCGGCTCGCGGTGGCGAAGGCCGCGCGAGGGCTCGGGGTCGGGGTCGCGCTGGTGCGGGCCATCGAGGAGTGCGCCGCCGCGCGAGGGCTCACCGCGGTGGATCTGCACGCCCAGACCCATGCGCTGGGGTTCTATGAGCGGCTCGGGTACGAGGTGTACGGGCCGGAGTTCCTGGACGCGGGGATTGAGCATCGCGCGATGCGGCGGGCGTTGAACGGGCATTGAACGGGCGATGAGGCGGGGTTCGAACGCTCCATGAGGCGGGCGTTGGAGGCATAGCCGAGCGGCTCGTCCCGGGGCCGGACAGGAATGTCCGGTTTGCGTGGCACCCTTGGGGGCACGTGATCTTGGCGTGCGACCGGAGGACCCGTGGAACAGTTGGCGTTGCTCTTCGTGCTGCTGCTCGGCGCCGTGGTCAGTGTGCCGGTCGGGGAGCGGCTGAAGCTGCCGGCGCCCGTCCTGATGACCCTTGCCGGGATCGTGCTCGCGTTGGTGCCGTTCGTGCCCAACGTGGAGATCAACCCGGACTACATCCTGCCGCTGGTGCTGCCGCCGCTCCTGTACGCCGCCGTGCAGCGGACCTCCTGGCGGCAGTTCGCGGCCAATCTCCGGCCGATTCTGCTGCTCGCCGTGGCGCTCGTCTTCGTCACGACCGCCGCCGTCGCCCTGGTGGCCAACGCCCTGGTGCCCGGCCTTCCGCTCGCCGCCGCGCTCGCGCTCGGGGCGCTGGTCGCACCGCCCGACCCGGTGGCCGCGACCGCCGTCGCCGGTCAACTCGGGCTGCCGCGGCGGCTGGTGTCGATCCTCGAAGGGGAGGGGCTCTTCAACGATGTGACGGCGATCGTGCTCTACCACGTGGCCATCGCCGCCGCCGTCAGCGGAACCTTCTCGCTGCCCCGGGCCGCGCTCGAACTCGTCCTGTCGGCCGTCGTCGCCGTCGCGGTGGGTGTGGCGCTCGGCTGGGCGACCAACAAGCTGATCGGGCTGCTCGGGGATGCCACCCTGCAGGTGGGCCTCACGCTGCTCGTGCCGTTCGTCTCGTACGTGGCGGCCGAGGAGTTGAAGGGCTCGGGGGTGCTGGCGGTCCTGGTGACCGCGCTCTTCATCGCCGAACATGCCGCGGACGCCGACGACGTGATGGGGCGGCTGGTCAATCGCAGCTTCTGGGAGATCGTCGACACCCTCGTCACGGGGATCGCCTTCGGCCTGATCGGCCTCGAACTGCACAACGCGATCTCGGCCGCTTCCGGCCGCTGGGTGGAGTGGAGCGGCTGGGCCGCGGCCATCGTCGGGGTGGTCGTGTTCGTCCGCCTGCTGTGGCTGCTGCCGGCGACCTGGCTGGCGAAGAAGCTGCACGACCGGCGCGATTACGACGAGGAGATCCCCGTCAGCTGGCGCGAGACCGTCGTCATGTGGTGGTCGGGCATGCGCGGCGTGGCATCGGTCGCGCTGGCCCTGGCCATTCCGCTGAAGATGGACGACGGTTCGCCCTTCCCTGGGCGGGACGAGATCGTGTTCATCGCGTTCGGCGTCATCATGGCCACCCTCGTATGCCAGGGGCTGACGCTGCCCCGGCTGGTGAAGAAGCTCGGGGTCGAGGCGGACGCCGAGGCCGAGGACGCCTTCGAGCGGGAACTGGCGCTGCGGGCCACCAAGGCGGCCAAGGCGCGGCTCAAGGAGATCGAGGCCGTCGAGGAGATGCCGCAGGAGTCGATGGACCAACTGATGCGCGCCGCCCTCGACATCGGGATGCGCATCAGCCCCGACATGCTGGACGACCACCGCAAGGAAGACTTCGCCAAGCGGGCCGCCAAGATGAAGCGGATGCGCTCCATCCGGGGCGAGATGCTGTCGGCCGCCCGGCACGAAGTGCTTTCCGCGCGCAGCGAGCCCGGCGCCGATCCGGAGATCGTCGACCGGGTGCTGCGGCATCTCGACGTACGCAGCCTGCGGTGAGCCCGTCCGGGCTCGATTCCTAGCCCCGCCCTGTCCTCGGAGCGGTACCGTCCGATGCCGCGTGGTCCGCGGCGCCGTTCGGCGGCGGGGTCGCGAAGGCCGTCATGATGCGGGGCAGGGCGTAGGGGTGGTGGTCGGCGAGCCAGCCGACGAGCTGTTCGCGGATCGTCACTCGTACCGTCCAGATGTCGTCCGCGTCCTTGGCCGTGGCCAGGGCCCGGATCTGGATCGTGGTGGGCGTGGTGTCGGTGACCGCGAGGCCCCAGTCACGGCCGTCCCAGGCCGGGCATTCGCGCAGGATGTCGTGGAGCTTGTCGCGCATCGCGGACACGGGGGTCATGTGGTCGAGGTGGAAGAAGACCGTTCCGGTCATCTGGGCGCCGCCGCGGGACCAGTTCTCGAAGGGCTTCGAGGTGAAGTACGAGACCGGCATGGTGATCCGGCGCTCGTCCCACGTCCGTACGGTCAGGAAGGTCAGCGTGATCTCATCGATCGTGCCCCACTCCCCGTCCACCACCACGGTGTCGCCGAGGCGCACCATGTCGCCGAACGCGATCTGGAATCCGGCGAAGAGATTGCTGAGCGTGGACTGGGCGGCGATGCCCGCGACGATGCCGAGCACACCGGCCGAGGCCAGCATCGACGTGCCGACGGTGCGCATCGCAGGGAAGGTCAGCAGCATCGCGGCGACCGCCACCACGGCGACCACCGCGGTGACCACCCGCATGATCAGGCTCACCTGGGTGCGGACCCTGCGCAGCCGGGCCGGGTCGTGGCTGCGGGACGCGTAGTGCGCGTAACTCGACTCGACGACCGCCGCGGCGATCCGCACCACCAGCCAGGCGCAGGCCCCGATCAGGACCAGGCTGAGCGCCCGGCCGATCCCTGCGGAGTGGTCCTCGAATACTTCGGCCTTCTCGTACGTCCCCCTCAAGAGTGCGATGAGCAGCACACATTGCAGCGGTAGCCGGCAACGGCGCAGCAGCCCCCACAACGGAGTCTCCGTGTGGCGGGCGTCGGTACGGCGCAGGAGGCGGTCGACGAGCCAGCCGATGGCCAGCGTGATGACGACCGCGGCGCCGAAGACGATCAACGGGCGCAGCACGTTCTCCATGCCTCCGAGGGTAGGTGGCACGATGGCCTCATGAACATCATGCTTTTCCATTCGGTCTACGGCCTGCGCCCTGCTGTACAACAAGCCGCCGACCGGTTGAGGGCTGCCGGGCATGAAGTGCAGGTACCCGATCTTTACGAGGGCAAGACCGCGGAGAACGTCGAGGACGCCAGGAAGATCAAGGAAGAGATCGGCACGGACGAGTTGCTGCGCCGGGCCGTCGCCGCCTCCGCACCGTACTCCGAAAGCGGTCTTGTCTACGCCGGTTTCTCACTCGGTGCGGCGCTGGCGCAGAACGTCGCCCTGGCCGACGACAAGGCCCGCGGCCTGCTACTGCTGCACGGCACCTCGGACATCGCCGATGACGCCTCGGCGGACGATCTGCCGGTGCAGCTGCATGTGGCCGACCCCGATGCCTTCGAGCCGGAGGACTGGCAGAACGCCTGGTATCTGCGGATGCGCCGGGCGGGCGCCGATGTCGAGGTCTTCCGCTACCGGGGGGCCGGGCACCTCTACACGGACCCGGACCTTCCGGACTACGACGCCGAGGCGGCGGAGGAGACCTGGACGACGGCGCTGGGGTTCCTCGAGACGCTCTGACCCGAGGGCGGCCGGCTCTAGTCGCGCCTGCACGTGCCCGACGGCGCGGAGGCCGGCGGGTAGCACTGCAGGTCGAAGTCCGCGGAGTCGACGCTGACGTAGCGGCCGATGCACTCGTTCCGGTCCGTCAGGCCCCGCTCGGCGCAGTACGACAGGGCGGTGCGGCCGTCGGGGAACGGGCCGGCGTAGAAGACCCAGAAACCCGGCCGCAGCGACGCGTAGTCGTCGCTGCGCACGTACGTCGCGTCCGGCACCGTCTTCCGCAGCTTCGCGAGACGCTGATCGCGCGCCGCCTCGCCGCTCGACGTCGGCTCGGAGTGCAGCATCGCCACCCATCGGCCCGCATCGGGGATCGCGCCGGGGGAGCTGGACGCGGGCGGAGTGCTGGAGGGCGGCGGGGTGG
>NZ_JAAKZW010000024.1 GCF_011044995.1 Streptomyces mesophilus
GCCGGGCTCGTTCCCTTCGCCCGGCTGCTTCACGATCCGGCCTCCGAACGGGGCTTCCTCGACGCCCACCTGCTGGCCCGCCGTTCGTAGGTCCTGCCCGGCGCTACCCGCCAGACGGTCGGCGCACCTCCGGACTGCCAACTCGGCGGACACTCGCTGACACGACGGGAATTGTCAGACAGGCCTTAGGGCCTGTGTGACCTCGTGATCCGCGTAGCTCACGAAACCGCACCGACGCGCAGCACAGTCTGCGTCGAAGTCCCCCGGGCTGAGACGGCGTTGGAAGCGCACTCAGGGCTTTCCACGATGACGGGCAAAGCCCATGATGGCGACATGGCTGCGAGCGATGACCTGCTCTGGGACGCGGACGACAAGAGCTTGCAGACGGTTCCGCGGATCCGCCGCATCGGCGTCACGGCCGGCTGCCTCGGCTTCCTCGGCCTGCTGCTGTGGACGGACTCGGACGCCACATGGGTCCTCTACACAGATGCCGCCTACCTGCTGGGGGAGAGCGCGTACTGGGCGTGGGACCGACGGCGACTGGTCGAGGCGCGCATCGTCCCGGGCGAAACCGACGGCACCACCAGACTCCGCCTCCGCCGCGTCAACGGACAGATCACCGAACACGACTCCCAGCACGTAGCCCGCGTCCTCCTCATCCACGACAACGTCCACGACCTGGCAAAACTCCGCCTGAGGCTGCACGGTCGGCAGCTCCTCTTCGGACGCCCGGGCCGTCCCCCGGACCTCACCCCATGGCGCCTCGCCTGCCCGCAAGCCCAGGTCAGCGACAGAGTCGCCCAATGGGGCATGCCAGGAATCCCCGACTAGGGCCTGCGTAATGTCGTGATCAGGTGGTTGCCTTCAGCCCTGCGATCAGAAGTACGAGGTCGACCGGTTGTGGCATGCGGCATCACGGGAGCCCACAAGTCCCACTCACGGTCGGTGAGTTCAGGACGCGCACCCGGATCCTGATCCGGTAGAGACAGTCCTTAGTACGGGCACGTCTGCTACGGAGCCAGACTGGCCCGGACGACACGGAGTGCGCCCGCTGGGTCCGCAGCGCGAGTGACTGTCCGGCCGATGACGACATGCGAGGCCCCAGCAGTGATCGCCGCGTGCGGTGTTCCGGGGCGCGCATGCTCAGCCGGCGATTCTCCGGACAGCGTGACTCCCGGAGTGATGATCAAGGCATCGGGGCCGAGGGAGCTACGCAAGACCGCGACGTCCTGCGGCGAGGCGATCACACCGTGGCAGCCGGCCTTCTGCGCCAACCGGGCCAGCCGGAGCACCTGCTCGTCCACCGCATCGACGACACCGATGTCGGCGAGATCTGCGTCGGTCATGCTGGTGACCACGGTCAAAGCAAGGATGCGCATGCCGGGGAAGTCGCGGGCGGCCTCGACCGCCGCGGACATGATGCCGATGCCACCCATGCCGTGCACGGTGACCATGGACACGCCCAGCTCCCCCGCGGCGCGCACCGCGCCGGCAACCGAATTCGGGATCTCGAAGAGCTTGAGGTCCAGGAAGACCTCCTTGCCCTGGGCCACGAGACCCTTGATGACGTCCGGCCCCGCTGCGGTGAGCAGCTCCAAGCCGACCTTGTAGACACGGCACTCGTCACCCAGCTGCTCAATAAGGGCATCTGCGGCTGCACGGCTGTCGCAATCCAAGGCGACGATGATCTGGCTGGTCGGATCCACGACGACATTGTGCCGTCGCCCCCAATATGGCCAGTCGCCGGGGCCGTCGACCCGACCCGGTGATCGTTTCCGGTTGCAGCGTCAGCCCTGCCGCACGTCGCCCATCCCGCCCGCAGAAATCGCACGCCGTCTCCAACGGGGCCCCTGCGGGCGGATCCCTGTCCTCGGCAGATGCAGGGCGGTAGCGTGCCCGGTAATGGACGAAGATCAGCGCAGCGCCGCGTGGGCCATCTACCGTGCCCTGCATCACCTGGCCTCCGGAGCGATCTTGGCCATGCCCCTGGACACGATGGTCACGCGGGACCGCATGGTCGCGGGCGACCTCGACCACGCCCTGAGCATCCTGAACCAGGTCGGCCCCACGGCCGCTGAGATCGCGCCCGAGCTTGTCGAGCGAGTCCGTCGGCAGTTGGCAGGCTGGGAAACGGCCGGCCCCGATCGGCTGCCCGAGTTGCTCAATGTCCTGGAGGATCTGTCCAAACTGACGGGTGTGTCTCTGCCGTTGCCGCTTCCGCCGGGCCTGAGCTGACGGTGAGCCTCGGCCCGGCGACGACCGTCTCCCGCATTCGGTCACGGCCGTGACCAACTGGGGAGAGGTCGTCGACGGGACTCACAAGCCGAACCTCGACTGCGCGGATTTCAGTCCAGTGTGAGGACCACGATCCCTTCGGTGAGTTGCATCGTGCCGCTGAGTACCTGTGACATCAGGTTCAGGAAGGCGGCGTCGCCCTTCGTGACCGGGTCCTGGGTGGTGACGGCGACGGTGTAGCCGATGCGTCCGACGATGGACGCGATGGTGCTGAACTCGTCCGTCTCGGCGAGCAACTTGTCGTCCGAGTCGGGGAGCTCTGCGAGTTCGATGAAGTGGTAGATCGTCGGGGCCAGGGCGGCCAGGGCCGTGGCGAGGTCGAAGTAGGCGGTGAGGCCGCGCCAGTCCTTGGCCTGCAGCGGGCCGAGGGGGTAGGTCACGTTCGGCGGGAAGGGCTGTGTGGAGAGCCGCGGCATCAACGCCCCGGCGAGTTTCACGGACATGCGCGTGATCATGATCAGGTCGGAGGTGGCGACCCAACGCGGATCCTTGATCGGCTGAACCGGCACGATCTGGTTGACCACGTAGCCGGCCACGCCCTGGCCCGCACCCCCGATGATCGCCACGACGCCGGACCAGGTCCCCAATTTGCTGCCCGGATCCCGCCATGCCTCGGCGCTGCTCAGGGGGCCGCCGATGAAGCTGGAAGCCGCTGAGACGAGATGCCCGCCGACGTACGCGGCCGGGTCCAGGCCCGGGATGGCCTTCGCCGTGGCGGTGTCCTGCTCTGCGGCGGACAGTTGGGGAGGTGCCACCCCGAACAGGGCGAGCAGCGAGGGGTAGTCGGGCGCGGCGATCAGTGCGGCGGTCTCCTGGTTGTCCGGGAATGGCGCACTGCCCTTGGCGAGCTTGTAGAGCAGGGTGGCCGGGATCGCGCCGACCCAGCAGACGAGGTCGAGGATCGAGAAGTCGGGCACGCCGAAGAAGTTGAGTACGTCCGAGACGACCGGGATGTGCAGCGGTGTGTCCAGCATGCTGAGCAGCAGATCGGCGACCGTGTCGATCACGTCGAACGCGGCGTCCAGGAGCTTGCGGCAGCTGTCGAGGACGGTTTCGCCGAAGATCGCGACGAGCTCGGTCAGGATGTCGGGCAGCGGCGTGCTGGCCACCCGCCCGCCGAGGTCGATCAGTTGCTCCACCGCCCGGTAGAGCGTGTCCCCTTCTTCGCTCAGGATGGTGGCGAGGAGGTCGCCGGGGTCGGGGGTGGTGCCCGAGGGGTCGGGTCCGGAGTTCGTGGTGTTGTCGGAGTTGTTCTGGTAGTGGTACGAGAGCATCGAGGCCGGTGCGCTCTGGTCGGGCGTGGACGCCGTGACCTGTGCCCCGGTGCTCGTCGACACTCCCGCCCACGAAGGGGGTCGGCCCGCCCAGGCGGCGAGGTCTGCTTCCGCGTCGTAGAAGCACTGGTCGAGCTGTGCGCGTACCGTCGGCAACTGGCCGACGGCGTAGGTGAGATACACCTTGGTCATGGTCGTGAGGACTTCTTTGGTGCGGGTGATGTCGCGCCACTCGAAGAGGAACTCCAGGTAGGCGAGGACCTTTTTGATGTCGTCGACGATCATCGAGAGCAGGTGGTACGCGCTCTCGGCGATGGACTCGACGCTGTCAAGGACGGCCTGGAACGTCTGTCCTGCGATACGGACGATCAGTTGCCAGGTAGCGCTCGCGGCGTCCTCGAGGACCTGGATCTCGTCGAGTGTCTCGTCGACGATCGCGTTGCCGACGGCGCGGAGGAGATCACCGATGTTGACGTCGAGCAGCCCGCCCGACGTGCCTCCAGGCCCTTTCCCCTTGCCCCCGGGCCCGTGTCCCTTACCGCCGGGGCGGCGATCCTTCCCTCGGGTTGGATGAGCCGTCTCCCGACGAGAACCGGGCGCGACTCCTGGGCGGCCGGGTACGGCCACGGACGTGGGGGTCGTCTGGGTTCCGTAGGCGTTGCCCAGTGACTGGTTGGCGGTGGCGACCGTCTGCAGATCCGTCCCGCTGGTTCCGGTGGCAACCAGCGGCTGGGTGCTGCCGTCCGGTGAGGTGATTTCCGCGCGGGACAGGGAGTCCGGTGTGGTCAGGGCGGCCGCTTTGCTGAAGGCCTTGTCCATCGGGTTGATGACGACCTTGCTGGTGCCGGCCGTCACGGTGATCTGCGAACCGGCCAGGGTGCCGACCGTTTCCATGATCGTGACGCTGCCGTCGTCGTCGGTCGTCACCAGCACCGGTGTCACCGGACCGGCCGAGTAGTGCAGATAGTTGATGTGCAGGGCGGTGGAGTTGCTGGCCAGGACACCGAGTTCGATGCCCGGGACCGGCTGGCCGTCCTCGTCCGTGACCCGGACACGGGTCGTGTACGTCATGACGTCCCGGGCGGGGGTGTTGGTCTCCGGTGGGTCCAGGGTGATGTCGAGGAGCGTCCACAGGCCGGTGGCCGGCGACTTGACCACCTTGGTCAGTTTGTTCGTGCCGGTGTGGCAGAAGAACGTGTTGGCGTCCATGGCCCGGTCGAGATACGGCGACACCTGCTCGGCGCCGGTGACGATGGGCAGCGGCACACTCCACGGCCCCGCGACCGGGTTGCCGCTCTCGCAGGTGGTGTAGAACACCTGGTCACTGGCGTTGAGTCCCCACACGATCACACCCTTGCCGGTGGTCGGGGCGGCGTAGAGGGACCGTACGCCGGCGAACATCGCGTTGGTGGAGAGCTTCACCGCGACGGAGTTGTCCGCCTGGCCTGCCGAGCCGTCCGCGTTCTTGGCCGGAAGGCAGTACAGCGACTGACCGGCGGTGAGATACAGATCGGACGTGTTGTCCGCGTTGCGGCTGACGGCGATGCAGTCGGGGACGAGGCCGCTGGGCAGAGTGAACCGGCTCGGCTTCGAGGCGCCGCCGTACGGGTTGTAGAGCGGCTGGTAGCTCAGCTGCGGGCGCCCGGAGACCTGCCCCGAGGTGTACAGGCCGTCCACCTGCTGTCCGACCTTGCGGCCCAGCGCGCTGGTGTAGCCCGTGGCCGACAGGTCCATGGCCAAGTCCCCGGGCTGCCAGGCGCGCCCGCCCGGCTTGGCCGTGTCGATGTAGTACCGGTACAGCAGGTCCTGCGTGTCGGCCGGGTCGCGGAGCACGTCGACGACGATGAACTCCTTGTCGGTGGCCTCACTGAGGAACACGTTGACGATCTTCAGATGCGGTATCGGGTGGTCGACGGCGTCGAACGGGTAGGCGGTCCAGGTGGGTTGGTCCTGCCACGAGGTGTCCGCGTCGGGGTTGTTCAGGCTCAGGTAGAGATGGTCGTCGGGGCCTGTGGTCGCGACCATGGCGAGGTGGATCATCGCGGTGGTGCCGTGCGGGCACTGGGCGGTGCCGAAGGTCGCGCAGCGTGCGCCCGAGTTCGCCGCGAAGTCCTGCGCGATCTGTGCGCTGCTGATGTCGCTGCGGGTCCAGCCGCTCTTGGTGCCCGGTGCCTCGCGGGTCAGGTACATCGCGTCGTCCGTACCGATCGAGAAGAGCAGCGATGCGCCGGACTGGGTCTGCAGCGCCTCGAACTTGGCTTCAGCGGCCAGGACCTCGCTTTGGAGGAAGTTCCTCATGAGTTCCGCCGAGTACGTGATCGTGCTTGCGCTGTTGCTCATGGCGCGGCTTCCCCTCCTGGCGTGACGTCTCCTTGCCGGACTCCTTGGGGCGTGGCTCCGCCTCCAGGCGTGGCTCGGCCGACTTGAGCGTGGTGGCGGCTGCGGTCTGGTAGATGACCTCGCCCAGCGCGTTGCTCTTCGGGTCGCGCCGGCAGACGACGAAGGTGCCGTCGTCCTTCATCAGCGCGGCGAACGAGCCGAGTTGGGGCAGTCCCGTGTTGATCGCCCAGTACGGGGTGGCCGGGTTGAGGGGGCTCGGGCCGTTGTAGAGGACGAAGTTCCCGTCGGGCTGCAGCGAGGCGTAGCACGGGATGCCGGTGAACGGCCCGACGATCTTGTCGGTCGCGTTGGCGAAGATCGACCAGTACGGCCGGCTCAGATCGGGTATGCCGTCGGTCGCGTGCAGCAGCACGAAGTTGCCGTCGTCCTGCAGATACGCGGCGAACTGGCCATTCGGTGAGGCCAGATAGCCGTCGTTGGCCAGCCACTGCCCGTCGTTGAGCCGGTCGACGCCGTTCCTGACCTGGCCGGGCAGCAGGGACATGTCCGGCGGGATCCCGTCCGGGTCGGCGTACACGATGTGCGTGACCAGGTCGCCGAGGTCCGCGAAGGCGACCGAGTCGTAGCTGAAGGTCTGCCCGCCGGGGAACACCAGGTACTGGAAGAACGTGAACGGCGCGATGTTGAGCACTGTCGCGACGGTGCCGCCGACCACGGCGGCGGTCGAGGAGTAGAGGCTGTTCGAGCCGCCGATCATGTCGCCCCACCAGTTGGCGATGCTCTGCGAGGCGTTGTTCACCGCGGGGGTGGGGGTGGCCATCACGGCGACGAGCTGACCGTCGTCGGTGACGTCGATGGTGCAGGTGTCGACGCGCTTGATGCTGATGGGGGAGCCGTTCGTCGTCGCTCCCATGCGGCTGACGGCCGCATCGAACCGCTGGTTCTGCTCGACGGTGATCGTGTTGCCGCGGACGCGGACGGTGGCGGTGTAGTACGTGTCCAAGGTGGCGGTTCCGTACCAGCTCGGGTCGCCCGCGTCCTGGTCGTGGCCGTGATACGTGAACTTGAGGATCTGCGTCTCGCCGGAGTTGCCCGTTCTGATCGCCCCGAGGTCGACGGTCGGCTGCCCGCCGGGTGTGACGCTCATGGTGATGTCCGCGTTGCCGGACCACCACTCGATGGAGACGCGGACGTAGGGCTGGTAGCAGTTGGCCATGACGTTGGCGATCATCTGCTGGCGGATCTTCTCCGCCAGCGACGCGCGGTTGATGGCGACGACGCCGTCGTACTCGCGCTTCTCGGTCGCGTCGACCCAGTTCCAGTTGAACGGGTATGGGGCGTTGAGCTTGTGGTCGTCGATGGCGCACAGGTAGTCGAGCGTCGTGATGTCCTGCTGCTCGGCCGTCGGATTCTGCACCGGCGCCCCGTCCGGCCCGACGACCGCGGAGACCTCCCTGCTCATGCTGGTGATCGGCAGCTCGGTCGGCGTCACCGCCTTCGGCTGCTGAATGATCGAGCAGTTGAGAACCGGGTCGCCGATCAATGCGCGCAGCTGGGCCACGTACACGTCGACGAAGTAGTTCTGCAGCATCCAGGCGAGGGGGGTGCCTGCCCATTCCTTGACGTCAGGGATGGCGACCAACGTGGCGGTGCTCAGGTCGAGGAACAGCTGTTGGATGCTGAACGCGCCCTGCACCGTGCTGAGTCGCTGCTTGACCGGCTCGGGCAGGGTGCCGTACTTGGCGGGCGGCACCGTGTCCAGGCGCAGGTCCGCCGCGCACTGGAAGATCCAGAGGCTGTCGCCCGGATACGACTGCGACAGGCTGGACCAACTGCGCACGGAGTTCGAGCCGGTGGCCGGGACGAACCCGACGACGTCCAGCTCGGTGCTGAGCAGGTTGAACCGCACATGGGTGGCGTCGTTGCCGAGCCCGACGATGTCCGGGGTGTCCTCGGGGGCGACCGGCGGCAGCCCGATCTGCAACCGGAACCCGTACAGGAATCCCGCCTTGCTGAGATTGATCAGGTCCTGGTTCTTGTCCGGGCTCTCCCCGTCCGGCACTGCGAACGGATCGGCGCCGGTCTGCTTCTTGAGCAGCTCGTAATCGATGGGCTGTGACGACGTGCCGTCACCGACGTAGCAACAGGTCACCACCGGTGCGGATTGTTCGGACAGGTACAGCTTCATCGTGGAGTTGATGCCGAGCTGCGTGGTGGCGACGACGATGTCGTAGCCGTATCTGGAGGTGTCCAGGATGGATTGGGACGCGCTCATTGCCGTGTGACTCCCTTCCCCTAGGGACGAACCACTCAGGCAAGGAGCACACGCACCATCGCGCGAGTACGGACAGTCGCTCGTTTCCCCCACCTGAACCCGGTCACAGCACATACGTGACGGGCAGTCACGGCGGATGCTAGGTGAGACAGGCCGTACCGGACAGGGAGAAAACCGACGCCATTGGACACTCTCTCCCGTGTAAGGCCGGGTGGTCTCATGGCGTAGACGGTCTGCTGCTCAGGAGCGTGGACGTAGCGCGTCCTGCGCTGTCGCCGGCGGAGTGGGGCGGCCGTGTCAGTCGCCCCCGCATCCGCCGCAACTGCTGCAGGAATCCACGTCGACGCTGTCGGCCCATGAACCTGAACCGGACTGGCTCCGACTGCGGGTGGGGGGCCGGTAGGGAGGCGGCGGTGGCTTCGGTCGCTCCTTGGCGCGGGCTATCGCCTGCCGTGTGTCTTCGGATAATGCCGCGCGTGCCCTGTCCGTCTTGTCCCTGCAGAACGCATCAAGCGCCTTCCAACGGCGCCGCTTCTCCGACGGCCACAGACAGGCAGGCCCCCACTGAACCGCCCAGGCCCCCATGCAGACGTACAGCCACACCGTTCTGTCGGCATCGGGAAAGAACGGCACGGGCGCTTCGGCCATACCGGCGTTGATGCCCATGCCGATGCTGGTCACTATCGTGGTGGCCAGCATCAGGGTCTGGCTTTTGCCCGATGCCGTCATACGCACCTTGGGCGATCTGACCTCGACGAGTTGCCGGAACCGGGTGAAGCGGGCCTGGTCCACGATCTCGTACAGCTTGGTTGTGGTGTTGGCCGGCGTCCTGTGGATCTCCTCGACCAGGGCGCGCAGGGCAGGGTCCGTCTGCTCCCTGCCGCGGCGGGTGGGACGTAACTCGCCGCCGTAGGACGTCTTCACCACGCCGTCGTCGACGAGCATGCAGACCGCGGTCTCCGCGGCTTCGGCCATGCCGCCGAGCAGGAACGAGGCCCGCACCGGGTGAAGTTGGCCGGCGATGAGACGCTGCACGGTCCGGCGCGCATCCCTGTCGCGGAACCGGCAGTACGCCCCGCGCAGCGCGTTGCACGCAGCGAAGATCAGCAGCCAGGAGGCCACGATCCCCTCGCTGTCGGTCAGCCACCAGTCCACCGTTCGCCCCCAGCCTTCGGCGGTGCCTTGGCCGTGCCCAGCGGCGGTCAACCGCGCTGATGTGCCCAGGGTAGCGACGAGGCCCCCTTACGGGCAGGGGTGTGCTTCGGCTTCCGAACCCTCCGCGTCGATCTTCAAGCAGAACGTCCCCTCAGGGCGCGTGGGCGTGGGCTGGCGCTGTGGGGCGAGCGGCGCATCTGCAGATGGGTGGAGAGCAGGGCGGAGAACTCACGGCACGGTTGCGTGTCGAGCTCGCGACGCAAGGTCTCCGCGTAGGCGTCGTGGCAGCGCCGCGCCTCTGTCCAGTTGTTCTCGCCCAGATGTGCCTGGACCAGGGCGAGTTGAGCGCTCTCGCGCAGTGGGTCGGCGCTCACCACGAGCAACGCGGCGTCGATGGCTTCGGCGTGATCTCCGCGCCGTGTCAGACTCCGGCTCTGCGTCTCCAGGGCGTGCAGCAGTCGCTGCCTGAACCGTTCGCGTTCGAGCAGCGCCCAGTCCTCGTACCAACCGGGCAGCAGATCCAGTGCGTCCGGGGTCGACGGCAGCGCGTGCAGGTCGTCGATCGACGCCTGCTCACCTGCTACTCGGGCGGCCCAGGCCACGACCAGATGCAGGTCCACCAGAACCCGCTCGTGGAGGGTCAGGGCGTACTTGTCGACGGCAAGGAGTTCAAGTCCTACCTTGTTCAGCCGCCACAAGGCCGAGCGGAGATTACCGGCCGCCCTGGAGTCGTCGCCGCATGGCCAGAGCGTTCCGGCCGCGTACGAGCGCTGCACGCGGCCGGGATGCAGGGCAACGAAGGCCAAGAGGCGTTTGCTGCCTTCCGGTATCTCGATCCGGCACCCGTCCAGCGAGACGAAGGGCCCTCCGAAAAGATGGAGGACCGGTTGGGCGCCGTGGCATTCGCGATGCAGCAGAACGCGGATGATTTCCGGGAACATCGAGGCCCCCTTCGCGCGGAATGAGAAGACCGGCCCCGCGAACTCAAGCACCCGGTCGTCACCCGGCTGTCACCGCCTCAAGCTACTCGTGGATGCTCCGTTCCGCGGCTGCGAATTCGGTCAGGAACTCGCGGACGGCGGCCACGGCCGCGTCGATCTCGGACACGGTGAGGGTGCGTCCAGTCGACGTCCGGCTGATGTCCGGAACGAGCAGGAGTGTGAGGTGCAGCCCGCTGCGCTGGGCTTCGGCGCGCACTTGGCAGACGCCGGTACGGATAGGGACGTTCCGCGTGCCCATCAGGGGGTCACTCTTGTCTCACCGCAGCCATGGCGATATTCCTTCCGCAGTTCACGCCATGCCCGATTGCCGGGCGCCGCCTTCCCTCGGGCGCAGCTTGAGCTCCACCGCGAGGGTCTCGGCCACCATGTGAGCGCGCAGCCATGCGCACCGCCTCGCGCGTGACTCCTCCTGGCATGTCAAGTACGCCTGGTCCCCGGCTAGTTGGGCGAGCAGCTCTCGCCCGCGAAGCGAACCCGTGAGCGCGCAGCACAGGCACTCCTGGTACTCGTTCACATCGGCGAAGCGGCCCCAGATCGCGTCCGCCGCGTAGGAGACCTGCTTGGCGCGGGCGTAGAGCTTCTTGGCGCTCTCGCGGGGTTCGGCCTTGCCGGCGGTGTCCAGTTCGGCCAGCAGCGCCTGCAGCGCGGCAGCGCGCTTGCGCACCGCTTCCGGCTCCATGACGAGCACGTCGTCGAAGCACTTCTCGACCCGCTCGACCCGCAGGCGCAGCCCTTCGCTCTGGTCCACGGTCCAGGTCTCGTCCTCGAACCTGCAATCGTCGTCGACGCAGCAGCCCTCCTGGTCGGGGCAGTCTTCGAGACAGTCGAGGACTTGCTGGAACGCGCGGTCGAGACAGTCGATCTCGTCCCGGTGGAGCCGGCATCGGATCTCGGCCAGCGCCTCCTCCACCTTGCTCCTGACTTCGGCGACGATCTCGGCGGCTTCGTCGCGTGCCGTGCCGTACTCACCGCGGGCGGTCTCGAACGCGGTACGCCGCTTACCGAGGGCTTCGGACACGGTGGCGAACGCGTCGGATTCCGCCTTCACCGCCCTGGCCCGGCATTGCAGGTCGTCGATGGCGCCGGTGTCGCACTCCATGGAGGGCGGGCACGGGTGCGTCGAGGGGTGCGTCTTGTCCGGCGCCGGATGGTGCTGCGTCGTACCGCTCTGCGTCGTACCGCGCTTTGCCGTACCGGACTGTGTCGGGTCGGTCTGTGTCGTACCGCTCTTCGGCGGCTCGCTCTGCGACGGATCGCTCCGAGTGGGCTGATGAGCGGTGCCGGTGGCCTTGTCCCGTTCCGGGTCGGAGGGCGGCGGCTCCTGTGCGTACCTGGATGCCGGCCACGGGCCGCCCCGCGGCTGTCGGCCGTAACGCGCCTCCTGGTCGCTTTCATGCGGCGTGGTCATCTTCTTGATCCCTCCCGGCAGCGACAACGGACGGTCCGCGGTACCGGGCCCAGGCTTGCCGGGCGTCGTCACGGTCGCGTCGCCGCGAAGGGACGGAGCGGACTACGTGACGGGCGGGTGACGTCCGCGGCGGGACAGTCCACGGCATGAGCAGCTTCCGAGTTCTTGCCGTCGCCAGCGAAGGGCTGCGCCGACTGTTGTGGAACTCGATCGGCGCGGACCCGGTCACCCGCCCTTTGGTGGGCACCGAGGACGCGATCGTGTTTCTCAACCCGACGGCCACGGCGCAGGATTCGGCGCGGCGGCTGTCGTTGTGGCTGTACCACGTGGGCGAGGACGAGCACGTGAAGAACACCCCGGCGGTGCGCCTGAACACCGGTGCCTTCCGGATGACGCCGCTCGCCTTGGACCTCTTTTACCTGCTCACCCCGTTCGCCTCCAGCGGGGAAGCCGACCATCTGCTGCTCGGCAAAGCGATGCAGACGTTCCATGACACGGGAACGGCACGGATCGTCGACGTCACGGCCGACGTCAACGAGGAGCTGCGCATCACCCTGTTCCGCCGTTCGCTCGACGAAATCTCCCAGGTCTGGCAGGCGCTGCGCGAACCGTACCGATTGAGCGTCTGTTACCAGGTGAAGGTCACGCACCTGGATTCCGAGCGCGTCGACGCGTCGGCTCCCGTGGTCGAGGTGACCGGCGCTTGGACACCGCAGACGGAACCGGTGGGTGCCCCGTGAGCGCCGCCCTGGCCGAGGTCCGCCGATACCGCCCCTTGGGCATCTTCGATGTCCGTGACCGTTACCTCGAGCAGCAGCGCGGTGATGGTCTGGCAGCGACGGTCAGGGGGCGGGTGCGGTTCGCGGTCGTCACCGTCGTCACGCCCGAGGGAGCGTCGCGTCCGGCGGGCTGGTCCCTTGTCACGCGGCCGACCCTGTCCGGGCTCGCGGTATTCCAGCGGGACATGGTCGAGGACCGGCCGCCCCGCGTGGTGCACCGGCTCAGCCCCACGGCGACCAGCGTCGAACTGCGGGTCTCCTGCTCCTGGTTCCAGACCCGGGACTTCACGTTCCGGCCGGGCACGGGGCAACGCCACCAGATCGATCTGGAGCCGGCGATCGACTATCCGTTCGCGGGCATCCCCGCCCGGGCCGGCACCGTGGGGCCGGCAATGCTGAGAGGGGCAGTCCGCGACGACACGGGCAGGGGAGTGGCCGGCGCCGTCGTCCAGGTCACGGAGGGCGGCTACCGCTACAGCACTGGCGAGGACGGTGCCTGGGTGGTCACGCTCATGGACGATCTTCCGTGGACGGCAGGCCGGCTCGCGGTCCGGGTCCGCGTCACTCCGCCGCCCGGCTATGGCCCGCCACCGGCCGGACCGAGCGTGGCCGTCACGGCGCTGCGTGGGGCCACGGTGTCCGTTCCCGATATCCGGCTCCGGCTGTCCTGAGGAGATGACATGCCTGAATACCTCGCACCCGGTGTCTACACCGAGGAGATCAACACCGGGCCGGTACCGATCGAGGGCGTCAGCACCAGTACGGCGGGCTTCGTCGGGCTCACCGAGCGTGGACCGACCATGATCCGGATGGTGACCAGCCTGCGCGAGTTCTCCCGGTGGTACGGCGGCCCGGTCGATCCGGACACCGTGTCGTATCTGCCGTTCGCCGCCAGGGGGTTCTTCGACAATGGCGGGCAGCGGCTCTTCGTGGCCCGGGTGACCCGGCCGAACGCGGTCTCCTCGAGCGTGACGCTCGCGACCGGCACCGGCGGTCTGGTGCTCGACGCGATCGGCCCCGGCAACTTGGACGGCCGGCTGTTCGTGAAGGTCCGCGTGGCCAGCCGACGCGACCCGGACGATCCCACCTCGCCCGACCCCACCCGGTTCCGTCTCCAGGTGATCTACTACGCGACCCGGCCGCCGCTGCCGCTGGTCGACCCGTTCGTGCGGGAGGCTCTGCGTGACACCGGCCGGCGGGAGCCCGACGAGTCGGAGGACTGGGACGACCTCTCCGCGAACCCGGGATCGAGCGACTACGTGCTCACGGTCCTGCAGGCGTCGCACCTGGTGACGGCCTCGGTCTCCGGCACACCGGACAGGCCGGCCGACGTCGACTGGACGCCGTTCGCCGGGGGCGCCGATGGCGATGCCATGACGGCGGACCAGTTCCTGGGCACCGAGGTGCCGCCGACCGGTCTCAACGGGCTGCGCCAGATCGACGCGGTCTCCCTGCTCTGCGTACCCGATGAGGTGAACAGTCGCCTGCTGCCCGATGACGGGGCCCGCGACGAGATCCGCGACGCGCTCGTCACACAGTGCGAGGAGCTGGCGGACCGCTTCGCCGTCCTCCAAGTCGACCGTGGGCAGGGCAACGTAGGCAGCATCGATCCGCCGCTGACGACGTCGTACGCCGCCATCTACTACCCCTGGCTGCGGGTGCTCGACTCGCGGACCGGAGACACTCGGCTCGTGCCGCCCGGCGGCCATGTGGTCGGTGTGTACGCGGCCACCGACATCGAGCGCGGGGTGCACAAGGCACCCGCCAACGTCGATCTGCGCGGCATCGTCCGACGGGATCTGCCGGGCGACCGCAAACCGCTCGAGTTCCTGATCAACAAACGGCAGCAGGACCTCCTCAACCCCAAGGGCATCAATGTCTGCCGCGACTTCCGGGCCGATCGCCGCGGGATCCGGGTGTGGGGCGCGCGCACGCTGTCGGCCGACGCGCAGTGGAAGTACGTCAACGTGCGCCGCCTGTTCATCTTCGTCGAGGAGTCCATCGACGAGGGCGTTCAGTGGGTGGTCTTCGAACCGAACAGCAAGCAGACCTGGGACCGGGTGCGGCGCAGTATCTCGAACTTCCTCGTGAGTGTCTGGAAGAGCGGTGCGCTCATGGGCTCCCGACCCGAAGAGGCGTTCTTCGTGCGCTGCGACCGCACCACGATGACCCAGCAGGAGATCGACAACGGCCAACTGGTCTGTTACATCGGCCTCGCCGCGGTGAAGCCCGCCGAGTTCGTCATCCTGCGCTACAGCCAGATGACCGCCGACGCGGAATCGTAGGAGGAGATCCATGCCTGCCACCGGTGCGCGGAACGACCCGTACTCGGCCTTCAACTTCATCGTCGAGATCGACGGTGTGATCGTCGGCGGCTTCGCCGAGGCCGGCGGCCTCACCGCCGAGACCGACATCATCGAGTACCGCAACGGTGACGAGGACATCACCGTTCGTAAACTCCCGGGCAAGGCCAAGTACCCCAACATCACGCTGAAGCGCGGCTTCACCGATTCGCGCGAGCTGTGGGAGTGGCGCAGGCGGGTCATCGAGGGCCGCACCGAGCGCAGGTCGGGCAGCATCCAACTCCTCGACGAAGCACGCCGGCCGGCCCTGACGTGGAACTTCCGCGAGGGATGGCCTTCCAAGTGGGAAGGTCCGGCGCTCAACGCAAAGAACAACGATGTGGCGATCGAGAACCTGGAGATCGCGCACGAAGGGCTGGAGCTGGCATGAGCCCGCCCGGCCGACCCCCGGCCGCCCCGCTCACCCGGGGCAGGATGACCGGCCGTGCCCCGGCGTCTGCGGTCCGTGCCGCACCGGGTGTCGCGGTGGCGTGGCTCGACCCCCTCTTCCGCGAACTCGAGGGCCTGCGCAGCGATATCGCCGGGTTCATCGGCCTCGCCCCGCGCGGGCCCGTCGCGCACGCGCGGCGGCTGGCGAGCGCGAGCGAGTTCGACGAGGTCTACGGCCCGGCCACCGACGGCTTCTGCCTGGCCCATGCGGTGCATGGATTCTTCGACAACGGCGGGGACACCTGCTGGGTCGTACGCGCCGTCGACCAGCACAAGGCCGCGGCCGCGACGGTGGCCGTCGGAAGCGATCCGGTCCTGCACTGCGTGGCCCACAGCCCCGGACAGTGGGGCAACGGAATGTCCGTCGAGGTGCTGCCCAGCGGCCGCGACCGGGTGAGGGTCACCGTGGTGGCGCCCGACGGCCGCAGCGAGCAGTGGCGCGATCTCGATGGCCAGGGCCTGTTGGCGCGCTTCGGTGTCTCCGCGACGTCCGACCGGACCTCCGCCCTCGTCCGCATGGAGTTTCCTGAGGGGACGGCCGTCCCGAGGTCTGCTGCGCGCGGGGTGTTCAGCGGCGGCGACGACGGGCTGGCCACGCTCACCCCCGGCCATCTCGTGGGTGACGACCGCATCAGGCCGGCCGGGCGGAACGGGGCGGCGCTGCTCGACGACATCGATGAGATCACCATGATCGCCGTACCCGATCTGGTTCTGAGCCGGAGCGGTCCGGGCTTCGACCCCGAGGGCATCGCCGACGCCCAGGCGTATCTGGCAGGGGAATGTCACGCACTGCGGCGCACCGCGCTCCTGCACCATCCGGACCCCGACGCGCTCGTGGACGAGGTGGTGCCGTGGCGGGAGGGTCTCAACTCGGCCTTCGCCGCCCTGTACTGGCCGTGGCTGCGGATCGCGGACCCTGCCCGCCCCTCCAGGCTGTTAGCTGTGCCGCCGACCGGACATGTCGCAGGCGTCGTGGCCCGCTCGGACCGTTCGGCAGGACCGCACAAACCCCCGGCAGGCGAGGAGTTGACGGGTGCGCTGGGCATCACCCGGCGTGTCGACGACGAGGACCACGGTCGCGCGAACAGCGCCGGGGTCAACGCGATTCGCGCGGTGGCCGGACGCGGTCTGCGGCTGCTCGGCTGCCGGACGACGAGCGACGAGACCCAGTGGCGGTATCTCAACGTCCGGCGGCTGGTGACGCACATCGAGCGAAGCATCGCCTCGTACGCCGCCTGGGTCGTCTTCGAACCGGACGACGAGGGCCTGCGCGAAGACCTGGAGCGGGTCGTCCGGCAGTACCTCGACGACCTGTGGCGAGCCGGTGTCCTCGACGGCGACACCGCCGAGGGCGCCTACGGGGTGATGGTCGAGGACGTACGCATGGCCGAGGCCGAAGGGCGCCTAGTTGTCGAGATCGGTGTACGGCCGCCGTGGCCCGCGGAGTACGTGATGGTCCGGATCGACGTCACCGAGACCGGAACGGGCGCCGGGACGCGAGGAGGTGAGGGACGTGGCGGCAACGGCTAGCCGGGCCGACCCGTTCCTGGCGTTCCGGTTCGAGGTACGCCTTGACGACCTGCCGGTCGGCGGGTTCTCGGACTGCGGCGGGCTCGCGGTCGAAACCGAGTTCTTCGACTACCCGGCCGGCGGCGTCAACGACCACCTGCTGCGCTTCCCGGGCCGCAGCCGGCAGGTCAACCTGGTCCTCAAACGCGGCATCGTGGACCGCCTGCTGTGGGACTGGCACGCCGACCTGGTCCGTGGTGTCGTGCGCTTCCGCAACGGAACCGTCGTGGTGCGCGACCCGTCGGGAACGATCGCTCAGCTGCGGTTCGAGTTCCGCCGGGCGCTGCCGGTCAAGTGGACCGGCCCCGAACTGTCCGCCGGCGGTGGGCAGGTGGCCGTGGAGTCGCTCGAGATCGCCCATCACGGTCTGGATCGGAGGGCCTGAGGATGCCGCTGCACATCGGCTCGGTCACCGCGGACGTCACCGTCCTCGACGGTGAGCTGCCGCTCAGTGAACGCCAGCTCGGCCAGGTCGCCGAGGCGGTGCTCCGGCTGCTCGCCGCCCGCGAGCGGGACCGCCTGCGACAGCGCGAGTCCACCCTGATCTCCCGCAGCGCGCAGCCGTCTTCACCGGTGAAGGAGGGCTGAGTCATGGCGCTGGTCTCCGCACTTGTCGAGATCCTCGACCGTGACGCCGTCGACCCCGGGCGAGGGCTGACCCGCTTCATCCCGGTCCAGTTCAACCCGACCGAATACACCCTCAGCAAGGGCGCGCAGATTGCCGAGATCGCGATCCCCGGGCTCGACGCACCGGTCCTGCAGTTCATCCGGGGCCAGAGCCGAACCCTGAAAGTGGACCTGTTCTTCGACACTACGCAGAGCGGGATGGACGACGGCGGCGTCGACGTGCGGACCTTGACGAACGGGTTCGCCGAACTGGTCCGCATCCAGCCCAAGACACACGCTCCGCCACGGATCCGGATCACCTGGGGCGCCGGTCTCTCGTTCAAGGCGATCGTCGAAGCGGTCGACCAGAAGTTCACCCTGTTCACGCCGGGCGGAGTGCCGCTGCGGGCCACCTTGAGCGTGGCGATGAGGGAATACCGCACGCTCGAGGAGCAGTTGGCCGAACTCAATCTGCAGTCCACGGACCACACCAGGACCCGGGTCACCGCCGAGCGGGACACTTTGTCGTCGATCGCCTACGAGGAGTACGGCGATCCGCGCGACTGGCGGCTGCTCGCGGACGCCAACCCGGCCATCGACGATCCGACCGCGCCCCCGGTCGGCACCCGGATCGTGGTGCCGGCGGTGCAGGACAGGGCGGCGCCGCGATGACCACGACAGCGCAGCCCGTCACCACCGCCGGAGACTTCTATGTGCCCGCTTTCGAACTGCGGCTGCGTGGCCGTCCGGTGGCCCGCGACGTGGTCCGTGACGTCGTCTCGGTGACCTACAAGGACAACATCGCGGAGATCGACAGCTTCGAAGTCGTGATCAACAACTGGGACTCGGTGGGCAGGACGTTCAAGTACACCGACGACACGTCGTTCGACCCGGGCGCCGAGATCGAACTGCGCATGGGCTATCGAGGGCAGGGCGGGCCGCAGTTGATGACGAGCGGTGAGATCACCGCGCTGCGTCCGGCCTTCCCGTCGGGCGGACAGCCGACGCTGAGCATCAGCGGCCTGAACGTGCTGCATCGGTTCCGTGGCGAGCAGCGCTCGCAGGCCTTCGTCGACAAGACCGACTCTCAGATCGCCAAGGCGGTCGGCCGCACGCTCGGCGTCAAGGTTCGTACCGCACCGCAGCACGAGCCCGTGCACACCTATCTGCTGATGGACAACACGTATCCCCTTGTCTTCCTGATGGACCGCGCACGCGCCAACGGCTACGACCTGGTGGTCGACGAACTGGGCGGGCAGCGGCCGCAGTTGTACTTCGGGCCGTCCACCGAGATCCGGCGGGCCTCCTACGAACTCGTCTACGGCCGCTCGTTGATCGAGTTCCAGCCCGAACTCACCACCGCGGGACAGGTCGGCGAGGTGGTGGTCCGCGGCTGGGACCCGGTCCGCAGGGAGAAGATCGAGTACCGGGCAGGCCAGGGCGAACTCGCCACGGACGGCCTCGGCCGCGGGGTGACCCCGGGCATACGGAGGTCGTACCAGGACCGCAAGGAGATCGTCGCCACCCGGATCGTGGACAGTCCTGCCGAGGCACGGCAGGTGGCCAGGGACACCCTGCAACGGATCGCCCACGGGCTGGTCACCGCGACCGGCTCCACCGTCGGGCTGCCGAAACTGCGGGCCGGGAGCGTCATCGAGATCGCCGGACTCGGCGAGCGCTTCTCCGGGCGGTACTTCGTCACGGAGACCACCCACACGATCGGCGACGCCGGCTACACCACGCAGTTCGGCTGCCGGCGCGAAGAGGTGAAGGGGACCTGAGATGCAGCGCAGCACGCTGGTGACCGCGATCGTGGACGACCTCGACGATCCGTTGGGCCTCGGCCGGATCCGGGTGCGCTTTCCCCTGCTCGACGATCAGGTGTCCAACTGGGCGCGCCTCGTGTCGGCCGGGGCCGGGAACGAACGCGGCGCTTTCTTCCGGCCGGAGTTCGGCGACGAGGTGATCGTCGGTTTCGAGCACGACGACCCGCGTCGGCCGTACGTCCTCGGCGGTGTCTGGAGCGTGCCCGCCCCGCCGCCGCCGGACCAGAAGGCGACCGACAACAACCTGCGGCAGATCGTCACCCGCAGCGGGCACGTCTTGTGCTTCGACGACGGAAAGGGCGCCGAGCGGATACGGCTCGTCGCAGCAGGTGGCGACCAGGAGATCGTGCTCGAGACTGCCAAGGGCCGGATCGAGGTCACCGCGAAGAAGGGCGACATCGTGGTGAAAGCGTCCGCGGGCACGGTCGAGGTGACCAGTTCCGGCAATCTCACCGTCTCGGCGGGCGGAGATCTGTCGATCAAAGCCACCGGCGCCCTGAAGCTCTCCGGCTCCACCGTCGACATCAACTAGGGGGCCCGCGATGGGAATGCCCGCAGCAAAGCAGGGGGACCGGGTGACCGCCGTGGATCTGCACCTGATCCAGCCGCTCAACGGGCCGACGGTCACTGTGCCGCACGCCTTCAGCGGTGTCCTGACGCAGCAGTTGAGTCCCGACGTACGCATCATGGGCCGGGCCGCGGCCACCGTCGGGTCGGTGGCAGTGAACACCCCGCCGCACCTTCCGCAGGGCGGCCTCTTCGTCAATCCGCCGGCCAACCGCGGGACCGTCACGGCCGGGAGTGCGCGCGTACGCATCAACGGGCGCGCCGCGGCCCGCAGCGGCGACTCCGCGCAGACGTGCGCCGACCCGCCCAACCCGGGAGGCAAGGTCGTGGCCGCCGGCACGGTCCGGATCGGGGGCTGAGGCCATGAACGATTTCCTGGGCCGGGGCTGGGCCTATCCGATCGCACCGGCGGCGCGCGGTCCGCGCTATGCCGACGGCGCCGACAAGATACGGCAGAGTATCTGGCTGATCCTGAGCACGGCGCAGGGCGAGCGGCCGATGCTGCCCGACTTCGGCTGTGGCATCCACGAACTGGTCTTCGCGGCCAACACCGCGGCCCTGCGCGGCCTCGTCGCCGCCGAGGTACGCGATGCGCTGACCCGCTGGGAACCCCGCGTCGACGTGCTCGACGTCGATGTCGAGACCCCGGAGGACGCTCGCGACCGGATCGTCATCTCGATCGGCTGCCGGATCCGCGAGAACAACGCGGCCCTGAACCTCGTCTACCCGTTCTTCCTCGCCGAGGGCGTCCCACTGGGCGGTGGTCGCGATGGCGCTTGAACCGCCGAACCTGGACGACCGCACCTTCGAGCAGATCAAGCAGGAGATGCTGCTGCGCATCCCGCGCTACACCCCCGAGTGGACCGACTGGAACGAGTCCGATCCCGGCGTCACCCTCATCGAGACGTTCGCCTGGCTGGCCGAGACGATCGGCTACCGCCTCAACCGGGCCCCGGAACGCTGTCTGCTGACCTTCCTGCACGTCCTCGGGGTCACCCCGATCGCCGCGGCGCCGGCCCGTACCGATCTCACCTTCACCGTACGGCCGGGGGAGACAACACCTGTTGATGTCCCGGCGCGCACCACCGTCGCCTCGGATGTGCAAACGCCGGACGGACCGATCGTCTTCGAGACCGAGCGAGGAATCGAACTGCTGCCGTTGCGGCTGCAGAGCGTCCAAGTCGCTGGCCTCACCGGTTTCGAACTCTTCACCGTGGACGGCCCGGCGCCACCGCCCCTGCGTCCGTTCGGCGCCGCCCCGCAGCAAGGCAGCGCCTGCTACCTGGGGTTCGGACCGGCCGACGCGCCCGTGACGTTTCCCGACCAGATCACCTTCCTTGTGAGCCCTGCCGACCGGCCCGGAGCGCTGCCCGTCGATGCCCGTCTGCAGTGGGAGTACCGGGCCGCGGGCTCGGACCGGTGGAGCCCGCTCGACACCTTTGAGGACGGGACGCGGTCCTTCACCCGCCACGGATACGTGCGGATCGCCGGGCCGCGCAACAGTGTCGCGGTGGCCGGCATCGGCCGCGAACCCCGGCCACTGCACTGGCTGCGGTGCCGGCTCGCCGGCGGACGGTACGCCGCAGGGCAGGAACCGGTCATCGATCTGCTCCGGTACAACACGGTGGAGGCCGTGAGCCTGACCACCGTGACGGACGAACTCGCCGGACAGAGCGACGGCCGCACCGGCCAACTGGTGCGCCTGCGCAACCGGCCCGTACAGGCGGACACCGTGGCCGTCACCACACGCTCGCCCGAGGCCGAGGCCGAAAGCGATGAGGAGCCTTGGCAGGTCGTGCCCGACCTGGTCACGTCCGGTCCGCAGGACCGCCATGTCGTCCTCGACGCGAGCCGCGGCGAACTGCACTTCGGCGACGGCCGCAACGGCCAGGTACCGGTCGCGGGGTTCGATCTCCTGGTCTCCTACCGGTTCGGCGGGACCGCCCTGGCCAACGTTCCCGCGGGCGCCGTCACCACCCTGCAGACCGCTCCGGCCGGTGTGGAGGCGGTGACCAATCTGCGCGGGGCCGAGGCCGGACGCGACGAGGAGAGTGCCGAAGAACTCCGCGAGCACGCGGCGTCGCGACTGCGCACCCTGGGTCGCGCGGTCACCGCGGAGGACTACCGGCAACTGGCCGGGGCGGTCGGCGGTGTCGCCGATGCCGTCGCGATCGAACGGCACCATCCGCAGTACCCGGGCATCGACGTCCCCGGCGCCGTCACCGTCGCGGTCCTTCCCGCACTGCAGACCCGCATGCCCTACGCCTCCCCAGAGTTGCTCGACGCGGTCGCCACGGCACTCGACCGGGTACGCACGATCGGCACCGAACTGTTCGTACGCAGCGCCAGGTTCGTCGAGGTCGCCGTCACGGCGGTCGTGGAGGTGGAGCCGTACGCGAACTTCGGCGAGATCCGGGCGGAGGTGCTGCGCCGTATCGACGAGCGGCTGTCGCCACGGGCCGCCGACGGGACGAGCCGGTTCGGGCGGGACTTCTTCCCCACCGCGCTGTTCGGCGCTGTACAGCCGATACCGGGCGTGATCGCCGTACCGCTCCTGACAGTTGCCGTGGACGGAACGGACCGTCCCGACATCGCCGAACAGGTGGTCATCGAGGCCGACCAGCTCGCCGTGCGGGCGGCCGACCACCACATCACGGTGCGGCCGAGGAGGGACCGATGACGACGACCACGACGATCGCGCCGGGCTCCTGGTGGTTCGGGCGGTGCCGCCAGGCCTGGCCGACCGCGACTGCCGAGCAGGTAGCCGTCGGTGACCGCCTCACGCTGCCCGCGAACCCCGATGGTCCCCGCTCGCTGCGGTCCGCCGACCGCACCCTGGGCGGACTCGTCCTGCCGCCGACCCTGGCCACGGACGGCCGGACGGTCTGGCTGCTCGACCAAGTCGACGTGGTTCTCAGGTGGTTCGACCCCGCCACCGACCGGTTCCTGAAGGTGCCGGGCTGGGGCGGCGACTCCAGCGGAGCGCACAGGTTCGGCCCGCGCACGGTGCTTGCCGCGCTCGCCGGTCACCTCGCGCTCGCCGACCCGGACCGGACCGGCCTCGTGGTGGTGTCCACCGCCGCGATGACCGTACGGGCCGTGCTCGACCTGCGCGAGCGCCGCCCGGTCGCGGTCTGCGGACACGCCGACCGGTTCTACGTGCTCGACGACCGTGGCGAAGTGCGGGTGACGACCGCCCGGATGGACCGCTTCGACCTCCTGCCGCGGCCGAAGTGGCGCCCGGCCGGATCCTGGAGCCGGCTGGCCGTCGACGACGCCGGGCGTGCGCTGCTTGTCGACCCGGACGCCTCGCTGATCACCGGTCCGGACGCGACGGCGGTCCACACCGCCGACGCGGTACGCGACCGGTTCAGCGCCCCACCGTTGAGCGTGGAGCGCGCGGGCAGGTTCCGGGTGCCCGCACGCTTTCGGATCACCGGCCGCGACGCGAGCCAGTGGTTCGACGCCCGCGGCCGGCCGACGCGGACGAGCCACGCGGAACAGTACGGGGAGCCTCCGTACCGCAGGAGCGGCACCTGGAGCGCAGAGCCCCTGGACGGCGGCGCACCGGGCTGCCGGTGGCGGCGGCTGACCGTCACCGCGCACATCCCCGCGGGCTGCTCGGTGACCGTCGAGACGTACACGAGCGACGAGGCGTTCACACCGGCCGAGGTCCCGGCCGAGGCCTGGAGCCGACCGCACGAGCTCGATGCCGATGCCGCCGACACCGAAGCCGATGCCGACCGGACCTCCGACTTTGCCGTGCTCTCGCCGCGCGGCCGCTTCCTCGGCCTGCGGATCGGGTTGCGCGGAGACGGCTGGAGCACACCGTCGGCCGACGAAGTCCTGGTGGAGCCGGAGGGCCGAGGCCTGGAGAACCTGCTCCCCGCGGTCTACCGCGGCGACGATCCGGACGCCGATTTCCTACGCCGGTACCTGGCCGTCTTCGCCTTCGAACTCGACGCGGTGGAACAGTACTTGCGCACGCTGCCGGCGCGCTTCTCGCCGCGTGCGGTGCCCGAGCAATGGCTCGACGCGCTCGCGGCCGAGCTCGGCGTACCGCTGGAACGCGAGTGGGAGGTCGGCCGGCGCCGGCAGCTGCTGGAGGCCGCGCCGGGCCTGTATCGCGAGCGCGGTACTCCGGCCGCTCTGCGCGCCATGCTCCACGCCCACCTGCGTGCCGCGTCCGACCGGGTGCTCCCGCCGTATCTGCCCGCGCTCGTGGAAGGTTTCCGGGAACGCCCCGGCGCGTTGCTCGGCCGGGTGCATCTGCCGCTGCCCGCAGGCGTGCGGATGTGGAGCGACGGCGTCGTGGACCGGCCGGTGCTCGGCAGCCCCGGGCGGCGCGAGCCGATCCGGCTCGTCTCGGTCGGCGACCGGCCTACCGACCGCTTCCGTGTCCACGCACATCGTTTCAAGGTCGTCGTGCCGCGCCCGCTGCTGCCCGACGACACCGCACGGGAACGCTTCGAGCGGCTGATCGCCTCCGAGAAGCCCGCTCATGTGGCCCACGAGCTGGTCCTGGTCGAACCCCGCGCCGTGGTCGGCGCGCAGGGCCTGCTGGGTGTCGACACCATCGTCGGCGCCTGGCCCGACGCCCGGCTCGTACGGCCGGGCTGCGCCGGACCCGTGCTGGGCATCGGTCTGCGCCTGGCGACGCGAACTCCCGCCGCCCGGCCGCCCGCTGTCGGCCGCGGCGCCCGGGCCGGTCTGAGCACGGTCTTGCTCTAGTTGGTCACAGGCTTGCTCTAGTTGGTGAGGAGAAGGACGGATGGGTCGCATCGCCGAGGTCGCCGAGTCGTTCCGGCACCGGGTCCCGACGACCCGGCTGCGCTGGTTCACCGGCCGCTTCATCACTGCGCGGGACCTGACGGACGAGCAGGACTACCACGTCGCCCGTCACCGACTGCACAACCGTCTGCTGCACGGCTGGGGCACGGTCTGCGGTCTGGAGGTGCGGCCGCACGAGCGGGCGGAGTGCGGACACGAGTGGGTGCATGTCGAGCCCGGGATAGCCATCGACTGCATGGGCCGCGAGATCGTGCTGCCTCACCGGGAAGGCGTCCACTGGGCAATCGACCCCGAACGGACCCAGGACGAGGACGCGTTGGCCGTTCTCTGTATCCGCTACGGCGAGTGCCTGGCCGAGCCGTTGCCCGCCATCGTGGCCGACTGCTCGTCCGCGACCGGGACCGAACCGGGACGGGTCGTCGAACAGTGGGAGTTCGAGCTGCACCCGGTGACCGCGGACGTCGACGACGAGTGGACGCGGCTGCTGCGACAGGGCCCCGGAACAGCGCCCGGCGCACCCAAGGACTGCGCCGACGGGTGCGGTCGGCAGCCGTGCCGGGGCGGATGCATCGAGCCGGTCCGCGAGTTCGGCGAATGCGTACCCATAGCGCTGCTGAGCCGGGGCCGGGGCGAGGCCATCCGGATCGACGTGGACCGCAACGGCACCCGCCGTGATGTGCGACGCACCCTGCCCCCGCCGGTCGCCTACCTCACCCACATCGTGGCGAGCAGCTGGGAGCACGGTGGTGAGCTCGGCATCGATGAACTCATCGATGAGGGTGGCGAGTTGCGTGTGCGCTTCGACCGCGACCTTGCACCCGCCGACGGACTGCGCACGGGCGTCAACCAGTTCACGTTCCTCGTCGAGGTCGAGGATTCCACCGGCAGCCGGGAGCGGCTCGACTTCGACGCGGACAACGCCCCGCGGGTGGAGGACGGTTGCGAGGCGGTCTTCACTATCGACCCGGACGCCCTGCGTCGCTCCGGTCGCCACGGCGGTCTGCCCAAGCTGGTCGGTGACACTGTCTTCGTCACCGTGCTCGGCGATCTGATCAAGGACTGTCACGGGATCCCGGTCGACGCCGACTTCCTCGGCACCTTCCCGACCGGGGACGGTATCAAGGGCGGCGTGCTGCGCAGCTGGTTCTCCGTGACCGAAAGGGGGGCCGGGGCATGACAGAGGGCCGGGGCATGACATACGGACACGAGACGCCAACGGCGAGCGGTCCGGAGTGCGTGGAACGCCCGCTGTTCACCTGCGGCATGGTGCTGTCCGACGCGGATCTCACCGCGCTGGTCGAATGGTCGCGGGCCCGTCTCGCGCTCCAACGCTTCCGCACCGGCTGGGGTGTGGTGTGCGGGCTCGACGTGCGCTGCGATACGGCACGGTCCGGCTGGATACGGGTCATGCCGGGCGTGGCGGTCGGCCACGACGGCCAGGACATCGTGGTCGGCGAGTCGATGGCGGTCGACCTGACCGGCTGCTGTGTGGCCGAGAACTCCTGCAAAGCGCCCGCGCAGGCCAAGCAGAAGGAACCGGCGAAGCAGCAGGGCCCGGCTGAGCAGCAGACACTGGATGAATGCGGCGATGTGGTCGTCGACTTGGTGCTCTCGGCCGAGGATGTCCCGACCGGAACGGACCTGGCCGGCCGGTGCGATTGCGGCTGCGGTCCCACGACCGAGCAGACGGTCGTCACCCGGGTGTGTGAGCGGGCACGTTTCCACGCCTGCCGGGTCCCCCTGCCGGACGTCGACCCCACGGCCGCGGCGGCGCGGCGTCGGCAGGAGGCGTACTCCAAGTGCCATGCGGTGGTGACACGTTATGTCGAGGCAGGCCTGGGAAAGCGCTCGCCCGACGACGTGATCGACTGGCTGGACAAGCAGCGTCTCGACGGGCCTTGCGGTTGGTGGGAAAAGACGTGCCACGCCCTGAGGGCGTCCGACGACGCGGATCTGGACGGTGCCGTTGCGCTGGCATTGCTCGATCTGGTCGTGGACTGCCGGCACCAGCAGGTGCGGCGCGGGTGCGATTCCTGCGCGCCCTGTGAGTCCTGCGAGGGCGAAGACCGGCTACGGCTTGCACGGGTTTGGCTGCGGCGCCCGACCGCCGCCGACAAGACCTGCCGGGTCACCCACATCGACGCCTACCCGCCTCACCGTCGCGAACTCGGCCCGTGTATCGCCCCGGTGCCTCCAGGCTCCTTCGACCTCACACCGTTCGTCTGGCAGCGCTGGCAGCAGGTCTGTGCGCGCTGGCGCACGATCGCCGGGCACAAGCTCGTCCAGAAGGTGAAGGCGCCGGTCTCGACCGAGAACCTCCTGGAACTGCTCAACCGCACGGACCGGATTTCCTGGGACTGCGATGAGAACCCACCGGTTCCGGTCGTCGTGGCCACCGCGTGCCTCGGCGAACGGGTGCTCGGTTTCGCGGCGCGTACCCCCGCCACCCGTACCCGGCGCAAGGCGGGACCATGAGCGAGCACCTGGATTTCCGCGAGGGCCGCCGGCTGGCCGCTGCCGATCTGAACCGGGAGCACGCCGCCCGCGAGGCCGACCTGGAGCAGCACCGAAGGCTCGCCCACCGCGGCCGTGGCCTGGTCGGCGGCAGGATTGCGGTCCCGGGCGGTTCTCCAGCACTGGACTTCACGCCGGACGGACCGGTGGTCGCGCTCCGCTTCACGCTGGGCGACGAGGCGGAAGCGCTGAACCTGAACCCGAGTCCGAGCTCGCACAGAGGGCACCGCGCCGACGCCGTCACGGCAAACGGCACTGAAGTGCGGGTGACGGGCGCGGTCCGGCTGGTCGCCCAGACCGGCCCGTCCGTTGAGCCGCTGCCGTGGAGCGTGCGGGCGATCGAGGTCCCAGGCGACGACGGCCAAGTGCTCGCCCGGGAGCTGCGCGTGGAGTTGGCGGTGCAGCCCGGCTCACCTCCGCACGGCAGTCGGGTGGCCGTCGGCCGGGTCGAGGACAACACCTTCCTACCGGTGCTCGTCGCCGATGCGGCCGGCTCCGTGCGGATCGTCGGCCATGTGGAGGTGGCCGGTTCGGTTACACAGGGCGAGATCACCCCAGACCCGGAAGATCCCCGCTTCATGGCTCTGCTCACCGACCTGCTCGCCAGCCGGATCGTAGGAACGGCTACATCCGCCCCCACCGCGGGTTTCCAACTGACCGCACAGGTCGCCCCCGCCAGGTCGACACCGCAGAGGACCACCCTCGACGTCACGGTGACACCCGCCGTGACGCTGGCCCGTTGGGGAGCCGCGCTGGCGGTGGAGCGGTCGGGCACCACACGGTTCGTCCTCGTCGAACTGGGCCGCGACGCGGCCCCGGGCGTGGCGGTCAGGTTCCCGGCGGGCGCCGAATGGTCCCCGGACCTCACTGCCGCGGCGCCGGCGACACTGACCGTCGCCGTCGTCGCGTTCGATCTTCAGAACAGACTGCGTGCCCAGATCGTCCGGGGCACCGTTCCCTAGCAGCGGGAAGGACAACACATGCAGCGCCCTGTGTTCGCCGATGGCCATCTCCTGCGTACGTCGGACTTCGTCGCCGAGCAGAACTACCACCTCGCCGCCATCCGGCGGCACAACGGCACCCTGCACATCTGGGGCATCGCCTCCGGACTTCAGATCGCGCTGCTCGACGGTGACCTCGTGGTGAAGCCGGGCACCGCGATCGACGGCTTCGGACGGTACGTGGTCCTCGACGCGGCAGGGGGTATCGATCTGCGGAGCTTTCGGATCCGGGGCATCGATGCCGTCGACGTCTGGGCCGCGTACACGCAGGATCGGGCGGAGGCCGCCGGTGACGGCGTCGACAGCGTCACCGACGCGGCGCGCATCGAGTGCACGGAGGCCAAGGACATCGACCCACGCCGGCCGTCCGGAGTATCGGCCGCGGACCTCGTCACCGGTGCCACCCGGCAGGACGCCGACCCGGACCGACGCTGGCCGGTCTACCTGGGCCGGGTCACCATCGACCTGGCCCGGCCGCATGCCGCGCCGGTCATCGACATGGACCGGCGGGCGACGATCGGTCTGGTCGGTGCGACCGTCGAAACGCCGGAAGGCTTCGTCTGGCTCGAGCTGACTGAGGGCCCCGACCCGACCGTACAAGTGAATCTGCCGGACGGCCCCGACGGCACCCGGACACCGCTCAAGGTCAGCGCTGCCGACGGCGTCGAGCTCGACGCCCCCCTGACAGTCGACCGTGAACTCGTCCTGCGGGGCGGATCGTTGACCGTCCTGCCCGGAGCACCCGCCCTCGGACCGGCGGCCGACGCAGCGCCCCCCGAGTGGTCCGTGAGCCATGCCGTGGACGACGTCACCCACGACTTGCGTGTGGCGATGCCGGCCGCCGCCGATGAGACCGTGCCGAACCGGCTCGTGGTCGGAGCGTGGCGGAACAACCGGTTCGCGCCCAGCCTGGTGATCGACGGCGCGGGAACACTGATCGTCTTCGGCAACCTCGTGATCGAGGGCCGGCTGCAAGCGGCCTCCGTACAGGAGGCGCCGTTGAGCGAAGAGGCCCGGGCCTACTTGGCCGGTGTCCAGACGGCCGGGTTGCTGTCGTTGTTCAACAGCATCGCGTAGCCGGCGCCCAGGAGTTGGCATGGACGTCAGCATCGGTCGGCTGCACCTGCGGGCCCGTGTCCTGGGCGCCACGGGGATGAGCGGGCGCGGCGCGGTCCTCGACCAGTTCACCGGCGCCGCCGCGCGCGAGCTGATGCATACGGTCCTGTCCGCCGCGTTCGCAGGCGACGAGGTGGTGCTGATCCGCGAACTGGCCTGCCGGGCAACGGTCCGAGCGGACGCCGCGGCCGGTCCGGACATCCTGGTGCGGTCGCTGGTCGCGTCCGCCGCCCGGCTCCTTCGGGACCATCCGTACGACGACGACCGCGTGGTGCGGTTCCCGGACGAGGCGGCCTTCGTCGCCGCGTACATCCACAACTGCTTCGACGGGCAACCGTATCGCTGGTACTTCGATGCCTTCCGCCCCTTCCTGCGCCGGGACGGATCTCCCGACTGGAGTGCGCTGCTCACCGCGCATCGGGTGAGCCGCTGGCCGATCCTCGTCGCGGTGCGCGCGAGCGGCGACCTGGAGACGCTGCTCGGCGCACTCGGGGACGACTGCGTACGTGAACTCCTCGGCAGCGGCAGGGAGATGGCGGACGATGGCTGGCCCGCACTGTCGGCGACCGCGGCGGAGATCGTCCGCAAGGCCGGCGGCCCGTCGGCCGGTCGGCCTCTCCCGCCCGAGGGACCTGCTGTCGCACCGGCGACCGTGCCGCCACCGGACTGGCGTGACCCCGCGAGTCTGGGCTCCGCGGTCGCGTCCGTCGTAAGCGGCCTGTTGGCGGCCTCCGAGAGCCAAGTCGGCGATACGCCCGGGCCGGACGACGAGCGTGCGGCGGCGGTCGCCGAAGTGGCCCGCCGCTACGACTGGTTCGACCACGAAGCCTTCTGCCGGGCCCTGCCCACGGGCGAGTCGGCCGCGCCGCTCTCGCCGCGATCCCGGCAGATCCTCGCCGATCTGTCCGAGGCGATCGACGATCCGCTGCTCGCCCTCGACCCGGCCAGGCCCGCATCGGCCGCGAACCTCGTCCGCCTGCTGGCCGCCCTTGTCCACCGGGCGCCGCGATGGAGCGACGACGAGCTTGCCCGCGCGCTGACCGCGCGCGTTCTGGACGGCTGGGAGCGGGAAGAGCCCGGCGCGCCGCGTACGCTCGTAGGTCCGACGCGCACTCTTCGCGCGGCGCGGACGCACGATGCCGACACGGGTGAGGCGTACCCGCCGAACGGACAGGGAAGTTGGGGACCTCGCGCCGCGCTGCCAGGGGGACCCGCCGCCGTAGTCCAGCGGCTCGCCACGCGATTCCCCACCGTCCCTGTCCTCCACGGGCAGTCGGCATCACAGACCGCGGCCGGTCTGTTGCTGCTGCGCTCCTTGCTCGACCTCGGCTTCGGTCGGCGCCTGCTCGATCTCACCGGCCCCGGCGGCGAAGCACTCCTCGGCGCGCTGCTCCAGCGCTGGACGGGCGTGCGGCCCGCCGCCGATCCACTCCTGGAGATCCTCCAGCCGGCGTCCTGCGTGCCGGGCGTTGAGGACATCGCTCTGCTCGCGACACGACGGCTCCTCGGCCAGCGGCTTGCCATGCCGCCCTTCCGTGCGGTCACCGTGCCGTACGCGGCGGACCGGCTCGCTACCGTCGTGGTGGACGCGGCGGGACGGGTGCTGCCCCTCGCACCGGACCGGTTCGGTGAACTCGGCCATCAACTGGCGCCAGACGCCGAGGACTCCGGCCCAAGGACCGCCGTCGCCGAAGCCTTGGCGGTGATCGACTGCGGACCGCCGTACGATCTCGCGCTCGACCTGCTTGCCGTCGCGTGCGTGCACGGCTGGGCGCGATGGCTGCCGGGCTTCGCCACTGCGAGCGTGCCCTTCCTGCTGCGCACGGTGGTCCGGCGGCCGGCCCGGGTCGCGATCGACGAGGCCACCATCACCGCGCACCTGCCGACCCGGCCGCACGACATCGTCCTCGACCTGGCCGGCTATCTCGCGCCCGTCGAGCCGGTCCCCGAACTGGGCGGCCGCCGCGTGCACTTCGTGACAGGAGAAGGCCATGCCGCCTGAGCCGTACGCGACCAGCCTCGATCACCTCTACGACGAACTGAGCCGGGTCGAGCTCGCGGTGCGCGCCCAGGTCGAGCGCTGGCGTCGGGCCGTCGGAGAGCTGCGCGACGAGGCGGCCTGGGGCACCGGCATCCTCGACGACCGAGAGGTACGGCGCTACCTCGGCCACCCCTACACCGCGCCGCTCACCGAGGCGGACACCCCCGAGGCCGTACGCGAACTGCAGCGCAGGGCGATGGCGCAGACCCTGACGATCGGCACCCGGCGCGCCCTGACCACCCCTTCGACGCTGCGCCTCGAACGGCTGCGGTCCGCTCTCGGACTGACCCAGGACGACGTGGACGTCATCCTCGTCTGCCTCCTCGACGAACTGGACGGACGCTACCGCCGGCTCTTCGCCTACCTGGCCGACGAGCGCTGGCTGCGCAGCCCGACGATCGGCCTGCTGGCCGAGATCCTGCGGCCTGCTCCGCCGGAACTGCCGGATTTCCGGGCCCGGTTCGCCCCCGACGCCCCGCTGATCCGCCACCAGCTGGTGCGCCTCGACGACGACTCCCGGCTGTCCTCCCGCTCGGTGCGCCTCGACGCGCGGATCGCCGCCTATCTCACCGGCCAGGACTACCTGGACGGCCGGCTGGCTGAAGCGGTCCGGATCGCCGAACCGCTGCGGTGGGACGATCTCGTGCTCGGCGACGAGCGCCGCACGCGGCTGCAGGGGATCGGCGAGTCGTGCCGGGGCGGCCGTGACCGTATCGCCGTCGTCGCGCTGATTGGCGACGAGGGCAGCGGCCGCTCCTCGGCTGCCAGGTGCCTGGCCACCCAGCTAGGGGTGGAGTTGCTCCTCGTCGACGCGACCGCCGCCGCGGCGAGCGGCCCCGACTCCGTCAGCGAGCTCTACCGGGAGGCGCTGCTGCGCGGCGCCGCCGTCATGTGGCGCGGCTGCTCCCACCTCGCAGGCCTGCCGGCCACCGAGGACCGGACCTGGGCAACTCTGCTCACGTACGCGGCACTTCACCCGAAGCCCACCTTCGTCGACCATCTGCAGCCGTGGGATCCGGCGGAGCGCAGCCCGGGCGGCGGCGCGTTCGTGCGTCTGTCCTGCCCGTCGCCCGATCTGGACGAGCGACGCGCGATCTGGAGCGAGCTGCTCGGCGACAAGGAGGTGGCCGACCGGCTGGCCGCCACCTTCCTGCTCACGCCGGGCAGGATGCTGGACGCGATCGAGATGAGCGCCGAACTGGCCCGCCAGCGCGGCGCCGCGGTCTCGGAGGAGGAGCTGCGCGACGCCTGCCGCCGTCAGTGCTCGCGGCGGCTGATGAGCATCGCCCGCCCCATCGAGGCGCCCGCGCACATGACGCTGGACGACATCGTGCTGCCGGACGCGAATCTGCGGCAGCTGAAGGCGCTGCGCGACCGGGTCGCGAACCGGTCCCGCTTCGAGCAGTTGGTCGGTTCCGGGCGCAGCGGCCCCAAGGGGCTTGTGGCGATGTTCGCGGGCTCGTCCGGTACCGGAAAGACCCTCGCGGCGGGCTTGTTGGCCAAGGACCTGGGGCGGGATCTGCTGAAGGTCGACCTGGCACAGGTGGTCAGCAAGTGGGTGGGGGAGACCGAGAAGAACCTGGACCGCGTGCTCAACGACGCCCAGGACGCGCACGCGATCCTGTTCTTCGACGAGGCCGAGGCCATCTTCGGCAAGCGCGGGACGGTGAGCGACGCCCGTGACAGGTACGCGCTGCAGGAGACCAGCTTCCTGCTGCAGCGGATCGAGGAGTACGAGGGTGTGGTGATCCTGGCGACGAACCTGCGCCAGAACCTGGACGACGCGTTCAGCCGCAGGATCCACATGACCATCGAGTTCCCCGCCCTCGGCGAAGAAGACCGCGAGCGGATGTGGCGGCTGGCGCTGTCGGGTGTTGGGCATGAGTTGACGGACGAAGATCTCGCCCGGGTCGCGAAGGCCTCCCGGCTCTCCGCGGCCGCGATCGTGCAGGTCGTCGAGGCGGCGACCTTCGCGGCGGTGGCCCGCACTCCCGAGACGCCCCGGCTCACCGCCGACGACGTGGATGACGCGGTGCGGGCGGAGCTGCAGCGGGTGGGGCTCCCGGCTCCGCCCGGCAGTCCCGCGGGCCGGTAAGGGCGGCCATGGGGCCTACGGCGGAAACGTCACCTCGATGGCCTCGTAGAACTTTGGCCAAGTTTCCTGGAATACGGCGTCCAGCTCGACGAGTGCCGCATCCGCTTGCTTATTGGCATCTCCGTAACCGGTACGCTCCATCGCGCTGGCGACAGCGATCCTGCTGAACTTGTACGCATCGTTGACGCCACGCTCGACGACCTGCTGGGTCTCCTTCACCGCGTGGTCCTCAAGATGCTGACGCGTCTTCAGCTGGGATGCCGTGTACGTCTGGGCCAGGTAGCGAAGCGTCAAGTCTGCCGCGGACTCTGCCTGCGGCGCCATCGTGTGGTCCCTGAAGGCCGCGCCGCTCAGCACCTCGTGGACGTCCCCCAGGAACACCCGCCAGTGCGAGGTCCTCGGGTTGACCGAGACATACGTGGCGAGCGGGCCCAGGAGCAGTTTGATGCGCCGCTTGACCAGAATGATGTCCTTCGTCGCGGGGTTGGTGGAAATGTCGATAAAGTCGGCACGGGCGACCTTGGAGTGCACTCCTTGGTGTTTGCGGTGTGCCTCCTGGCTGAGCATGATGGCGCTCAGCTTCTCGCCGTTCGGGAACATTTTGGCCATGGCTTCTTTGCGGCTGGTGAGTGCGGCTGCGACCGCCTCGGCGTCCGGGTCGCCCTTCCAGCCGCTCCGCAGCCCCGCGGCGATATCACTCCACAGGTCGCCGATCGCCGTGCCCAGCGCATTCGCCGGAACGTGGTGTGACTCCTCGCCCGCGACCGGCTGGGCCCGCGTCAACTTGTGCGGGCCGGCAAAGGGGCCACTGGCGGGGATCACTTTGCTGTTCTTGGCGTTCGCGTTGTTCGGGGCGATCGTCACCGTGAAGTCGAGCTTCTGGTCCTGCGCGTCGGCGGCCGGGTCCTCGAAGGCGACCGACATCTTCACGTGTTCGGCTGCGAGGGACTCATTGCGTGCCACCACGATCGTCGCCGCCTGCTGCTCCGTCTTGGCACGGATCGCCTTGTAGTCGAGACCCTCATCCTCCGGCGAGGGCTTGGCCAACTCATCGGCGACTTCCCGCACCGCCTTCTCGTGGGGCGTGCCGGGCTGCTCCTTCTCCTTCTTCTTGCCGATGCCCAGGGCCGCGAGCAGGGCCCTGCCCTTGTCCACGAGCCAGGTGAGGGCGCGCTCGATCAGACCGAGCACCCACTCGCGCATGCTCTTGACCTTGTCGGCGACGATCGCGGGGAGGTCACCGAGTCCGAGGTAGTCGGTGAGGAACGAGACGACCGGCGCGACCAGCGTGGCCAGGCTCTTCTCGACCGCCTGCGCGAATCCGGCCGTATTGCCGGCCAGGATGTCGGTGATGCCGTTCACCACGGTCTCCACGAACGAGAAGAGCCGCGCCGCGTTCTGGAAGATCCACTTCAGTACGCGGTAGATCGCCTCGAGCGCCTGCAGGATCGCGCCGGCGGGGTTGAAGAGGGCGAGGATGCGTACGGTCGCCTGCTTGATGATTGCGGAGGTCAGGAAGTCGACCGCGAGCTGCACCACTTGGTCGACGAGCGACTGGGGGTCCAGCTTCTCCTTGATCATCTCGTAGATGCCCTCGGGTCCCTTCTCGATGAGCAGCGAGACCATCGAGTAGACCTTCTCGGCCAGCGCCACGTTCTTGGCGCCGACCAGCTTGGCGAGGATCTTGCGGATGTTGGGCCAGGTGATGCCCATCAACTGCAGGAAGAACGTGACGATACCGCGCAACGAAAGGTCCTTGGGGATCTGCACGTCCTTGACGCCACCGAGCAGCCAGCTGAGGAAACCCTTGATCATGTGGGTGCCGAAGTTCTGGAAGAACAGCCCGAAACCGTCCCCGAGCCCCCGCAGGAGGCGGGTGGCGAATGCCAGGGGATCGTCGGCGATCTTGCGGACCGCGCTCTTGATCCTCGCGACCACGGCCCAGAACGACGCCGGCGGAATACCGAGGACGTCGAGGAGACCCTCGATGAGGAACTTGACCGGGTCATCGGTGAACCGGGCGACCGCCCCGACGATCCGGCCGAGCAACCCACCGGCCCTCGTGCGCAGTTCGGAGATCTCCGCACGTACCTCGTCCACCGCCGCGCTGGAACTGCGCACCAGATCCTTGGTGAAGTCGTCCCGGACTGCGGTCACTTCATGGTGCAGCTGGTCGAGCCGGACGTCGAACTGCGCCCGCTCGTGTTCCGCCTTGGCCCGTACCGTCTCGGGCAGTGCGGCGTAGACCCCGTCGATCCGTGCGCGCGCGCCCTCGATGATCAGGTCGCATGCCGCGATGACCGCGTTCACCATCGTGGAGATGCCGCACAGCTTGCTGATCACGCCTTCGGCGAAGGCGTGCTCGGCCTCCGCGTACGCATCCTCTGCCCACTTGGGCAGGCCGGTCACCGCGTCCCACACACCGACGAAGAAGCCGCCCACGCCGGAGTGGCGTGCGTCGACCCGGTCCTGGACCGGCTTCAGCTGCGCCCGGAAGAGTCCGGCGAGCACGTCCTTCGCACTGTCCCATTCCGCCATGGCCGTCGCAGGGAGGTCCTTGAGCTGGGCGTTCACCAGAGCCCTCGCGTCAGCGAAGATCTGCTGCGCCTCGGCGGCAGCCGCGCCCCGCATCATCTCCTCGGACCCGACCAGGCCGGCCTGGCGCACAGTGAAACCCTGCGAGGTCCGCTCCCGTGACGTCTCAAGTGCCGCCAACGTGCGGGCTTGGAGTGCTGCCATGTCGCCTTCGGCCCGGGCGAGCGCCTGCTTCTGCCCGGCCAGGACTTTGACCGGGTCCTCTGCGGCCACCTGGTCGAGCTCGCCCTGAGCGGTCCGCGCCTCGGCCACCGGCCCGGTGCGCACCAGCTCGGCCACAGGCGTGCTCATCCCGGCGTCTTGGACCTTCTTCCGCGAATCCGCGGCATCCTCGTCGAGCGAGACGGCGTCGGCCGGGACCGCGTCGGGCACGGCCGCCTGCGCGTCGATGGGCACGGTCGCCACAGCCTCGGGTTGGGGCGCGAGCTCCCGCCCCTTCGCCGGCGCTTCGGCTTCCGGTGACTCGTTCATCGGACCGTAGTGGCCCCGCACCGTGTCGATCTCGTCGCCGATCGACGCGTTGAGCTGGTCACCCGCGTTGGCCGCCGCTTCCTCCGGCTCCGCTGTCATCAAAGCGTCCTCGTCGGGAGGGCGCTTGTCGCGGATGACCTGCCGGATGCGCTGGGCCAGTGCCACGATCTCCGCGCTCGGCGCGGCGTGCACGTGCGCGATCAGCGTGCGCTCGGCGCGGACCCTGCCTTCCGCGGCCGGCTCGGTCACGGCTTCCCGGGCGTCGCCTACCTGGCTGGTTCCTCCAGGGAGTCGGCGGTGCGCGGTGGCCGCCGCCCCCGCCCGGGCCTGTACGCCGCGGATGCGACGGGCCGTCGAGGATGACAGGCCGGTTGGCGTTTCGGGCAGACGTGGGGTCAGGGGGCTGTCCTGGGCGCGGGCCGCCGGAAGTTCGAGTGCCATGCCTCCGGCCGCAGCGGCCGCTTGTATCGGCTCGGGCGGCTTTCCCGCACCGCGGGCATCGTCCACGTCCGGAGCCGCCGCTTTGCCTTCGGGCACCTTGCCTCTCGGCTCCGCCGCACGCAGGCCGACCCTCTCGGTTGCGACGGCGGCCTGCGGGCCTGCCACGGAGGCCTGAAGTGTTGTGTCCGGAGCGGATGTTGACGGTGACTCGATATGTGCCGGCAGGCGTGGGACCGCGCGGGGTGGTGGCGCTTCGGGGGAGAGGGTGGTGGACCGGTCCGGCTTGGCCGCAGGGGTGGGGCTGGCGGGCGAAGCCTGCGTCAGGCGACGAGCGGCGGCCTGCATGCTGGCGCCCGGTCCCATGGCCGGTCGCACCGGGCGCCCGGTCGTACGAGTCGTACCCAAGGCCCCAGCGGCACCTGACCTCCCAGAGGCAGCCGTACGAAGATCCGTCCGGTGCTCGCCGAAATCCTTGCGGACGGTGGGCCGGACTCGGTCGCGGGCCTTCTCGGTACCCACCGCACCCCCTTCGGCTGCCTGCCGGGCCCACCCATACTTCCTGGGCCACGTCACGCCACCGTCGCCAGCGGGAGCGAGCCCACCGCTCGGTGTGATTCGCGCTGGACGAGCGCCCCGCAATGAGATCGGCGACTGTTCCCCGGTCCACTTCGAGGGTGTAGGCGCACAGCCGTGGTCACGCAGGAACCCCTGGTCAACGCAAGAGCGCTGACTTGGCTCCTCGCGCGCGCACCGAACACATGCTCGTCAGGGACAACGAAGGCCTGCGCGCGGGACCCCGCACGAGCCCGACAGTCTCGCGGCGGACAGGGCCTGCAGCCGCGTCCAGCGCGAGCCTCAGGGCGCGAGGCGTTGCATCACATCGCAGCTGAGGGTGAGTGTTTCGGCCAACTGCTGTGTGCTGGTGCCGGGCACGGCGCTCATGCTCAGCCGTACCGGCCACGCCTTCTCCAGCCAGTACTTCGCCACGGCCTTACCGTCCGCCCCGTAGGCCGTGAGCGTGCAGCCTTTGCGACCGACAGGGCTGCCGCTGATCGCCGCCTGGTGCCAAGACCACAACTCGAGCGATGCGCTCCACCCGCGCAGCAGTACCACCCGTGGCCGCGGAGAGCCGACCACCGGCTTTCCCGTGGCGTCGAGAACGGCCTCGGCCGAACTCAGCTCGCTCAGCTGCCCGAACGACGCGACCTCCACGCCGTCGATGGTGAGCGTGAACCGGCTCGCGGTCAGTGCTCCGTCGAAAGCCCCCATGCCGCCCCCTCCCACAGGCCGCCGGCCAGAAACCGGCAGCTCGCCCAGGAGGCTAGAACCGCCTGCGACGACTGTCGAGTGCCCAAGGAAGCAGAGAAGAACGAATCACGGGGTTCCGCTGCTGTCACACCGATGGCGGCGGGCCTTGTGCGCGGCCGCTTACATTTTATGTGAGCGCTGTTATATTAGCGCTATGACATCTCCTGATCCCACGGTGCTTCCCGATCCCTGGCACTCCCTGCACGAGCTGCTGGCAGCTATGGACGCCGAGATCGAGCAGGTCTACCTCCAGCGTGGAATCGAGGGCGTACGTCCTCGATTCGCCTCTCCGCTGATCCGGCTCGCCCACACCGGACCCCTGACAATCCGCGAGCTGGCGCAGTCCCTGGGCCGCACGCACTCCGCGATGAGCCAGACCATCACCGCCATGCGCAAGGAGGATCTCGTCACCTCCGAGCCGGGGCCCGACGCCCGGACCCGGCGCATCGACCTGTCCGAGCGCGGCCGCTCGCTGGTGCCGTTCCTGGAAGCCGAGTGGCGCGCCACCCACGAGACGGTCGCCGAACTGGACAGCGAGATCCCGTACGCCATGACCGCCGTCGTCGAAGAGGTGCGGCGGGCGCTGGAACGCCGGTCGATGCGGCAGCGGATCCTTCACCACCTTGTCGAGCCGCCGCGATGAGCGGGCGGATCCGGTTCCTCGACACCCGTCCCTTGCGGAGCAGCCGACCGTTTCGCGACCTCTGGATCGGCTCTTCCGCCTCCCAACTCGGCGGACAGATAGCCACCGTGGCGGTGCTGGCCCAGGTCTGGGACCTGACCGGCAGCCCGGTCGGTACCGGCGCGATCGGTCTCGCCACCGGCCTGCCCATGGTGCTGTTCGGGCTGCTCGGCGGCACGCTGGCCGACACCTTCGACCGCCGTGCGGTGGTACGGGCCACCACAGTGGGCCAACTGGTGGCCGCCGCAGGGCTATGTGCCCAGGCCATGGCGGACAACCGCAGTGTGCTCCTGCTGTTCACCCTGGTAGCCGCGGGAACAAGCTGCAGCGCGCTCGGCGCTCCTGCCCGGCGCACCCTTCCCGTCCGGTTGTTGCCGAGCGATCAAGTCGCGGCGGGTCTCGCGCTGATGAACGTCTCCTTCCAGGCAGCGATGCTGGCCGGACCCGCGCTTGCCGGCCTGATCATTGCCCGCTGGGACCTCCCCGCCGCATACGCCGCCCAGGCCATCGCCACCGTAATCGCGGCGCTCTCGTTGATTCGCCTGCCTGCCATGCAGCCCGAGGGCGCCGACACGGGCGGCATCAAGCGCCGCCCGGAGCGTGGCGGTTGGCGGATCCTGCGCCGCCCGACGCTGTGGGGCTCGATAGCCACCGACCTGTCCGCAACGCTCCTCGCCATGCCCATCGCACTCTTCCCGCTCATCAACGAGATCCGCTTCGGCGGGAACCCGCAGACCCTCGGCCTCTTCCTCTCGGCCGTCGCGGTCGGGGGAATCACGGCCGGTCTCCTCTCCGGCACGGTCACACGCTGGCGCCGCAACGGCTTGGTCCAGCTGACGGCGGCCGCCGTCTGGGGCCTGGCGCTGGCCTGCTTCGGCTTGGCGGGACCACTGTGGCTCGCGCTCGCCTGCCTGGCCGTCGCGGGCGCCGCCGACACCGTGTCCGTCATCACCCGCGGCGCCCTGATTCAGCTGGAGACCCCGGACTCCTACCGAGGACGGGTCTCCTCGGTGGAACACGTCATCGGCGTCGCAGGCCCCGAACTCGGCAACTTCCGAGGCGGCCTGCTGGCTTCGGCCACCTCCGCGTCCTTCTCGCTCGTCTTCGGCGGACTGTCCGCGGTCCTTGCCATCGCCGCCGTCGCCGTGACCAACGCCCCCTTGCGCGCCTACCGCACACCACCTCCTGCCATGAAGCCGGCCAACCCTCAAGTCGCCGAAGCGGCAGGCGTTGCTCCATGAGAGGCGCTGTGAAGTCGCGTGCTTCCGGCCGCTGACGCTGCAGGGGTGCGCTGCAGGTGCTCGGGGCTCGCTGCTTGGGCCGGCCGATCCGGGGAGGGTCGGAGAAAGAGTCAGGGCAACTATCAGGACAAATATCAGGACAGGCCCAGTTGAGGGGGTTCGCGCCACATACCTTGACATGCGTATGTCATGAAGGCTGAGGAGGCGGCATTGGAGCTGATCCACGACAGCCGGGGGATCCCCTTACCCGAGCAAGCCGACTGGTGGCGGGCGGCCACGTTGGCTTCCCCGCTGCCGACCCGGGTGCATCCGGAGCGGGCCGAGTCCTTTTCCGTACGGGTCGCGGCCCTGACGCTGGGGGACACGTTGATGAACGCCGTCTCCCGTGGGAGCGAGTCGGCGTCGCGAACCGCGGCGCTGATCAGGCGTTCCGACCCGGAGACATTCCAGCTGGAGTTGGTCACCTCCGGACGCAAGTTCCTTGCCCAGGCACAGCGGAGCAGCGAGGTCACGCCAGGTCAACTTGTCCTGTACGACAGCTCGCAGCCCTTGGAGTCCCGCTCGGCGCCGCCCGGGTCGGGCAGCGGGCCCACCACCTCGCTCATCGTGCATGTGCCCAGACGGCTGCTGCCGGTTCCCGCGCGCCACGCTGCCACGCTGATCGCCGCGCCGATCCAGGCCACACAGGGCCCCGGACTGCTGCTGGCGCAGTTCTTGCGCGGTCTTGCCGCGGGAGGCGGCGGATCCACAAGCGGCTACGGCCGTGCGCGGCTGGGCACCGTCATGATCGATCTGATGGGTGCGGTGCTGGCCCACCGCTTGGAGCGGGACGCACTGCAAGGGGACGCGGGCGAACGAGTGCTGTCGTTGCGGATCCACTCCTACATCCGGCACCACCTGACCCACCCCGAACTCACGCCCGCCTCCATCGCCGCCGCCCACCAGATCTCGGTCCGCTCCCTGCAGCGCCTCTTCCGCGCCGAGGGGACCACCACCACCGAACTGGTGCGGCTGCTGCGGCTGGGACGGGCCGCGCAGGCGCTGACCGATCCGCGGCAGATCACCGTGCCCGTGCACGCGGTGGGGGCACGGTGGGGCTTCCCGCGCGCGGCCGACTTCTCCCGTGCCTTCCGCTCGGTGTACGGGATGCCACCGGGGGAGTACCGGCTCCGGGCACAGGCTGGCGCGCCATCCCAAGAGCCGGTCGCCGAGCGCTAACGTCCGGCCCGGAGTGGGCCGTTAGGTTCCCTGCTGACCACAGAGTTCGGTTGCAATTAAGGGGAATCAGCAGTGCGTATACGTTCACGAGTTGCCCCGTTCGCCCTGGCCGCCGTCGTGCTCGGCAGCGGCTTGGGCCTGGCGGGCACCGCCTCTGCGAGCAGCGCGTCCGCACCCGCCGGCGCCGCGCCCGCCGCAGCCCTGAGCTGCTACGGCAGTGCGAGGAGCTACACCACCGACAGCATCGGCTTCTGGCCGACGGGCAGCGGCTTCGCCTACACCACCAGCAACTGCGCGGACATCAACGTCAAGCCGACCACCACCCGCCGGGTCAGGGTCTGCTGGAAGACGACCGGCAACTGCAACAGCTACCGCAACGCCCCGGCCGGCCAGTGGACCGTGGCCGCGTCGAACGTCATCGACGGCAGCGGATACTGGCTCGACTTCGAGGGCTCCGGCATCAGCCGTGGGCAGGTTGCCGCCTGACCTGAAGCTGCGGCGGCCGGCGATGCGCGCTCTGTGCGTCGCCGGTCCGCCGGGGGATCAGGTACGGAAGAGGCGCCAGGGCGTGGTGTACGTCGGGGGCCTCCCGCCGGGCGAGTTCTCCATACGGTGCTTGATCTGGAGTACGTCTCCCGACAAGTGTTCCGGGGCGCGCTTGTTGAGGGTGAGTTGCCAGAACACGTAGGCCAGGATCTCGATGCGGGTGTCCGGGGGCCATTCGTCCTCGATCATGCCCAGGCCGGAGCCGCGGGACTGCCACAGGCGGATGCCAAGGTACTCCGTGTCCTCGCTGGGCATGGAGCACAGGACCAAGGTCATCGGGCGGCCGTAGGTCTTGATCAGGCGCTCGAGGTTCCAGCGGATGTCACCGTCGCGAGCGTTGATGTGCGATTCGTACGCCTGCAGGGTGGTGTCCGCCAGGGCTGCCAGGGCGGGCACCTTGGCGGCGAGTTCCGCCGCGGTTGCCAGGGCGGTGGTGAAGGGGGCGGCCAGAGCGCGGTGTTGCTCCTGCAGTGAGGGGTTCGTGCGCTGGTCGTGGCCGGCACGGTCCAGCTGCTCCTGCAGGGCGCGGTCGGAATCCGCGGCTGCCCGGGTCCCGTCCGGCACGGTACGGCGCAGCGCGTCACGAGCGGTGAAATCGGGTGCGAGCAGCGCTTGGGCCGCGTCGGGCATCCGCATGCGGGGGAGCGTCGCCTCGATTTGGTCGATACGGGCGAGGGCCGCCTTGGTGGCGACCGTCGCGGCATCCACTTGAACGATCTTGGCGGTGCGCAGGTCGTCCAGGATCGTGGCGCGGCCCGCGAGTTCACCGACAGCGGCATCGCTTGCGGCGGCCAGCGCCAGCAGTTCGCGCCCGGCTGCGGTGGCCGGGCCCAGGCCGTCGAGCACACTTTGCAGGGCCGGGGACGGCTGATCCAGATCGCGTGTGCCCGGGCGCGGATCGTGCGCCAGGAGGAGTGTGAGGGCCTGCTCGGTCAGTGCCGCGCGTCGGTCGTTCAGCGCCCGGTGGAACCCATCGACGTGCGGGCGTGTGACGACGCGCAGCCGGTCCGCCCACCAGGTGCGGCGTTTGTCAGTAGCGACCTCGCCCACCAGCTGGCTCAGCGTCTTGGGATCGTCCCACTTGGCGCGCAGCGCCCGCTCCGTGTCGTCGGCCCATCGCTGGACGGCTCGTTCCGCGGCCATCCGCAACTGCGCTTCGGCTGCCGGTTGTTGTGGCGTCGTCATGATGCCCCCCGAGACCTCTCGCGCGGCTCCGCCCGGAGCCGACTGGGCGCAGTGTTCCACCGGGAAGAAGTGCGAGGGGTAGCGAGAACCAGCCATGTCCTGGCAGGTCGCGGAGGGACTGACCAGGGCGGATGGTGCTGGTGCTGCGCCTACGGGCATTTTCGCGTCAGCGTGCCGGGTGGGTCTGATGAGCGCGCTCAGCGGTACGTATGGGAGACGGGCGCTGCGAACGACAAGCCGCACCGCTGGTGTTGGAGGTGGTGCAGTGGCGTGTGGGACCCACGTGACACGATGTGGTGTGTGACGAATGACCTTCCGCAAGACATAGAGGCACGCGGGGAGGCGCTTGTCGCCGCCGCCGCATCGGGTGACCGGAAAATGGTGCGGCGGCACAGCGACTTCTTCGTGTGGGGCCGGCTGGTTGACGAGGGCATTCCGTACTGGCAGCGGGCGGTGGCAGCGGGTGATCCGTTCGCGCACTTCACGTTGGCCCGGTACCGGAAGATCCGGGGAGACCGAGCGGCGGCGGAAACGCTCTACCGGGCCGCGGCGGACCGTGATGTGGATTGTGCGTACGGTCTCGGGGTGCTTCTGGGGGAGCGCGGCGATCCGGAGGCCGCCGTGTGGTTCCGTCGTGGCTGGGAGGAAGGCCGGCACCTGGATTGCAAGATCGAGCTGGGCAAACTGCTGGCCGCCGAGGGCCAACCCGGTGAAGCCGCACGGTTGTTGATGAGCGAGGTGGAGATCGGCGACATCGCCGTGTTCCGCTGGGCGAAGCTGTTCGAGTCGTTCCGCGAGACGTTCGACGAGGTCGCCGCCGGCCTTGACGCGGCGGAGGCCGCCGGGGATGGGGACAGCGCCGCGGCAGCGGTGCGCGCGCTGATCGACTTGGACCGCCACTTCGCGGACTATCCCGGTCTGAAGACCGAAGCAGCGGGCCTGTACGGCAGGGCTTCGGCGCTCAGCGCGCCGGCCCGCGTGGACCATTCCCTGTTCCTGGTCGAGAGCGGCGGCGAGGCGTCCTGGCCCGAGGCGGTCGCCCTGTTGGTCAGCGCGCATGAGGAGGGTGTCGCAGAGGCCGGCTACGTGCTCGGAGCTGTGCACGGGGAGCGTGGTGACCTTGCTGAGGCCGAGCGCTGGTACGGCACCGTCGCCGGCGCGGGGGACCAGGACGCGCAGTGGAATCTCGCCGTACTTCTCAAGCGGCAGCGGCGCTACGACGAGGCCGAGGTGTGGCTGAACCGGCTGGGACCGGATGTGGAGAAGGCTGTCTCGATGCTGTCCGCGATCACCGCGCTGCGCGAGGCGGGCCAGGTCGATCCCGGTGAGGACTTGGACCGGTTGCCCGGGCTGCGCGAGCGTGCGCAGGCGGGCGATGCGGCGGCCGCGTACACCTACGGGAAGATCCTGCGTGACGGGGCGAAGACCGCCTACCGGTACTTGTTGCGCTGGATCGAGCCTGCCGCGCAGGCAGGTGATCCGGACGCCGCCTGTGATCTCGCGGACCTGTACCGCGCGCTGGGCCGGCCGGTACTGCGCGATGAGTGGTACCGCAAGGCCGCCGAGGCAGGGCATCACGGCGCGTGCCGGTATATGGGTCACCTCTTGGAGCACCACCGCGACTATCAGGAGGCCGAGCGCTGGTTTGTCCGGGCGGCCGGCGACGGCTCGAGCCTGCACGTCATGCTCGCGGGCAAGCTGAAGGTTCAGCGCGGTGCGTACGCCGAGGCGGAGCCCTTGTTGCGCAGCGTCTGGGAAGACGCCGACGAGGACACACCGCAGTGGGTGGAGGCGGCCGGCTACTACGGACTGGCCCTCGCGCGCCTGGGCCGCCCCGAAGAGGCGGAGACCCCGTTGCGGGAGGCGGCCGAACGCTGGGGCGCGGAGATCCGTCCCCACTACGATTCGGACGACCTGGAGGCCCTGACCCGGATGGTCGATCCAGCCAAGGAACTCGCCAAGGTGGAGGCTCTGTTGGCACAGCGAGACGACTGACCGCGGAGCGGCGCGCGTGTCGGCACGTTGCCGGCGCGCCGCTGCCGAGAACCCACCGGACAGGACCGCGTCCTCGGCCGCGGCCGTTCGCGTCTCTAGTCGTGGCCGGCTTCTTCGCCCGGGGCGATGAGTCGGACGAAGTTCTCGATCTCGGTGGGGTCCTCGGGCGCTCCTCCGCGTTCCATGACAACGGGCTTCATGAAGCCGCTGGCGAAGACGTGCCAGGCGAGGACGGGTTCGGTGTTGGTGGTGGCCGCGTCCCCGGTGAAGAGCGCGGTCCAGCCTCCGCCGGGCAGAGCGGCGATGACGGGCGCGTCCTCTTCCAGCTGGAGTCCCGCGAAGTTGCTGTCCTTGTTGGCTCGCACGAGCCGGCCCTTCTTGGTGTCGGCTACGAGGGCGTACCCCGCGTCGTCCCACGCCACGATGGGCCGCGTCTCGTAGTGCGTGCGCTGATCGGTCTCGACCTTGTATCGGGCGGTGTAGGCCTCGGTGGCGGGGATCACTGGCGCTCCTTCGTCTGATGCCGGCTGGGGAGCGTACTGGTGGGCCTGTGCTTGCGGCATGGGAACAGTTCCATCGGCCGGATGACGTCGTATTTGCTCGGCGAGCGTGCGTAGATCTTGCAGGTCGAGTGGCTTGTCGGGAACAGCAGGTCCTGCCGGTGCTGTTGCATCAGCCGAGGGGCCGGTGCCGCATGGGCGGGTACACGGAGACCACACGGTCGCCGCCCGCCGGGATCCGGGCCTCGGGAACGCGGTACGCCCACCGCACCCTCTGACCAAGACGTAATAGACGTAATAACTGCTGGAGGACTTGTTCCATGACTGGCCGGCCTTTGACGCTCATGGCAGTGCACGCCCACCCCGACGACGAGGCCACCGGAACCGGAGGGGTTCTCGCGCGGTACGCGGCGGAAGGCATCCGCACGGTTCTCGTCACGTGTACCGACGGGGGTTGCGGTGACGGACCAGGAGGGATCAAGCCGGGGGATCCCGGCCACGATCCGGCGGCCGTCGCCGCGATGCGTCGTAAAGAACTCGAGGCAAGCTGCGAGGTCCTGAAGGTCAGCGATCTCGAGATGCTCGACTATGCGGACTCCGGGATGGTGGGCTGGCCGAGCAACGACGCCCCCGGATCCTTCTGGCAGACCCCCGTGGAGGTAGGCGCCGCGCGACTCGCGGAACTCATGCGGCACTACCAGCCCGATGTGGTCGTCACCTACGACGAGAACGGCTTCTACGGTCACCCCGACCACATCCAGGCCCACCGGATCACGATGGCGGCGCTGGAGATGACCGAGCTGACACCGAAGGTGTACTGGACGACGATGCCCCGCTCGGGGATGCAACGGTTCGGCGAGATCATGCGTGAGCTGGACCCGGACATGCCCGCGCCGGATCCGGCCGAGGCCGCCGCGATGGCCGAGATCGGCCTGCCCGACGAGGAGATCACCACGTGGGTGGACACCACCGCCTACAGCGGCCAGAAGTTCGACGCGCTGGCCGCGCACGCCAGTCAGGGCGAGAACATCTTCTTCCTCAAGATGGGCAAGGAGAGGTTCGGCGACTTGATGGGCATGGAGACCTTCGTACGCGTCAAGGACGCCACGGGCGCGAGTGCCCCCGAGGACGATCTCTTCGCTGGGCTGCGCTGATCCGCCCCTCCGTCGGGCCGGCAAGGGCCGAGGCAACGGACCGGCTGCGGCTTCACCAGCCGTCACGCTGGTGGAAGCCTCATCCGGGGGGCCCGCTCTCCGACAGGTAGTCATGAACAGGGGTCATCGGCGCCAGGGTGAGATCGGTGCGCACGTGCATTACCTGCCGGACCTCCAGCACCGGGAGGTCGGCGAAGGGGGCCATGACGTGCGCGAAGAGCTGTAGCCGTCCCGGTCCGGTCCAGGCTTCTTTGACCGTGATGTCCACGATCTCGGTGCGGGCCAAATGGCAGGTCAGCGGCTCGCCGGTGTATCCGCGGACCAGCTTGACGGCGTAGGTGGGGACACCGATCTGTGCGCGGGCGGTGTCGTGGTCCATCGGTTGCCACTTGTAGGCCATGGTCGCCGTGGCGACGCGCTCGCCGCCATGGTCGAGCGTCCCCACCAGGGCGCCCTGGGAGATGGTCAGGCGGGGGCTGCCCATCGTCTTGGGATAGGCGCTCAGCTCACGGCCGGCGACCGTGGCGCCGAAGCTGTCGAGGTGCATGGCGTGCAGGTACTCGCCGTGCTCGTCGTGGTGGCGGACCGGGATGGCCTGCCCGCATTCGGTGTACGGGCCGTAGCCGTCGACGTCGCCCATCTTCATCACCTCGAACCGGACGAGGGGTTCGTCGAACGTGAGCGGTTCGGGGACGACCGCGCGCAGCGCGCCGGGATCGGTGCGGTAGGTGATCGTGAAGTACTCCCGGTCCACGAAGCGCGGTGAGCGGGGGACGATCACGGGTTGGGTGAGCGGTGTGGTGGGGGACTCGAGGACGCGGTGCGCCTCCATGGAGCCACTCCTTTCGGATGCGTGGCGAGTGAGCCGTTGAACCGCCGCCTGCGGCTGGGTGGTCAGGAGCCGGCGGGTCGGTAGTCGTCGTAGAAGCCGCGCCCGCTTTTGACGCCGAGCCGGCCGGCCTCCAGGTAGCTCGTCAGGAGCGTGCGGGGGGTCTCGGGGAGATCAGCGCGTTCCGCGGCGTAGGCCTTCTCGATGTCCAGGACCACGTCGAGACCGACGACGTCCATGAGGCGGAACGGGGCCGCGGCGGAGCCGGAGTTGAGGCGCCAGATGTCGTCGATCTCCTGGGGTGTTGCCACGCCGTCGGCCACGACACACAGGCACTCCCGTTTGATGGCGGCCCAGATGCGGTTGAAGATGAACCCGGTGCTCTCCGCGCGGGCTTCGAAGGGGCGCAGCCCGTACTTCGGCAGCTCGGCGAGGACGAGGTCGATGACGCTCCGGTCCGTCTGGCCCGAGGACATCACCTCGACCGCGTTCATCTCGGGCGGCAGATAGAAGTGCAGGTTGAGCACCTGGGTGGGCCGGGTGACTCCGTCGATGAGCCGGCTGGTGGGATACGAGGACGAGTTGCTGGCCAGTACCGCGTCCGGCGCGGCCAGCCGGTCGAGGTCCGCGAGGACCTCCCGCTTGAGGCCCAGATCCTCCGGGACGGCCTCCACCACCAGCCATGCGTCGGTCACCGCTTGCGCCGCGGTGTCGGTGAACTGGACCGGGCCGGGGGAGCCGTCGTCCAGCCGGTCCACCACCTCGGGCAACCGGGCGGCGACGAACGCCGCGGCCTCCCGGCGGGCCGCCGCGGACGGGTCGTACAGCCGGACGGTGCCGCCGCGCGCGGCGAACATCAAGGCGATGCGGCGGCCGAGGGTACCGGCTCCGACGACCGCGACGGGCCGTCCGGTGGGGTCCGGGGCGTGGCCGGTTTGGGTGGCGGTGGGACTGGTCATCCTCGTGACTCCCGTTCGTGAAGGGGTGGTGGGTGCGCGGAGCTTGGGTGGCTATCGGCTGTAGCGGCCTTCTCTTGCCGGGAAGGTGACGCAGGTGGCGATGTACGAGCCGCGGACGGCGAAGGTGCAGTGGGGTGTGCCGTACCGCGCGAGCCGCTCGCGATGGGGAGCGGCGAGGCGGACACGGAGGGTGCGGTCCGCCGGGTCGGGGATCAGCTCGGCGTCGCGGTGGTCGAGCCAGCTGCCTGCCAGCGGGAACCACGCCTTGTAGAGGCTCTCCTTCGCGCTGAACAGCACGGTCTCCCAAGGAATGCCGTCGTCGGTGTGGGCACGCAGCCAGGCGCGTTCGGCTGGGGTGCAGATGTCGCGTACGACCTCCGCGGGCAGGGGTTCGGCCAGTTCGGCGTCGATTCCGATGCCCGCGAAGCGGCGCCGGCGGGCGACGGCCGCGGCGCAGTAGCCGGCGCGGTGGGTGATGGACCCCACCACTCCGCGCGGCCACAGCGGTTCGCGATGGTCGCCGCGCAGCACCGGCAGGCGGCGGGCGCCGACTACACCCAGGCCGGCCATGGCGCGATGCGCGCAGCCGCGTCCGGCGATGAAGTCCTGGTAGCGGTCCGGGTAGCTCCCGGCGGCTGCGGCCTCCTCGGCGGGGAGCAGCGCGGGATGGCGAGGCATGGGTACGGGTGTCTCGGCCCAGCACACGTCCTGCGGCAGCACGTCCCGCAGTGGGACGGGGGCGAGTACCGGCGGTTCCGGTGTGGGTGGCCAGGTCTTGCCACTCATCGCTGTCCTACCTTTCCGGTCGTGGTTTCGAGCTGGTCACCCGTACCGTCCCGTTGGGGAGGTCGACGACGTCGACGGGGTGGATGTGCGGGCCGCTGCCGCGCACGGTGGCGCCGTTCAGGCCGGCGGTGATTTCGACCTGGGACGGGTGGGTGCCGGTCAGGCGGGCCACGTGGTCGGCCACTGCGATGCGCACCAGCCGTTGTCGGCCGCGGACGCCCTCGGGCAGCCGGTAGATGTGCGCGAGGGTGCCGGGAATCCAGTCGCAGACGCTGACCGTGCGCGCGGAGAGTGTGGTGGCGTCGCCCACGGCATCGGAGATGCCTCGGGCGTGCGGGGCGGGGAGGCGGTCGCGGTAGAAGGTGTTGCGGTGCTCGGGTGGTACGGCCTTGAGGAACGGCCCGACCGGGTAGAGGAGTTCGATCAGCCGCATCGCCAGGAGCATGCGGCCGTCGCAGGACACCTGGATGTCGACGACGGGTCGGCGGCACTCGGTGTCCTCGAAGCCGGCGAACCTGCTCTCCACTTGGAGGAGTCCGGACCTGGGCAGGGGGTCGAAGAAGTCCACGCGGTCGAGGCGGTGTGGGTAGGCGACCATGCCGGGCTCGACGTCGGGGGACCAGCGTCGGTAGTCGGCGTTCGGGATGGTGTGGGTGAGCGCGTCGAGCGGCCCCTGGCCCAGGAGCCCGTGCGGTACGGAACCGGCCGCCGGATCGAGCACCGCCGAGGAGCCGTTGGAGCCGATCCGCAACTCGGTGAGGTAGTGGAAGGCGGGCCCGTGCATGGTCCAGGACGGGGTGTAGATGTCCGTGACGGCTTCCGCGTCGGCCAACGGGGGGAACGGCGAAGGAGGTTGGGGAGGCGTGCCGAGAAGCACGGTCGCGCGGGCATCGTCGGTCGTCGAACGGTTCTGCCGTACACCGGTGTCCGGCAAATCGTCGTGAGCCCGGAGCGTCGCCGTCCACCGGTCGGGGTCCTCGGTCGGGGAAATCCCGGTGTCCAGGATCAAGGGGCCCGGCACGGTCACCCAACTTTTGAGCGACAGATCCCGTACGCCGGTGATTCGGCGTCCGGTACGCCGGGCGACCGCCCCGGCCAGCCGGTCCATGACCGACATCATGGGCAGGCAGGGAACCGTGTGGTTCGGGCGATGGTCGTCGAGCCAGCGGTCGAGTGCCGGGTCGAGCCGGTCGGCGGTGCCGTCATCCGGGCCGGATACGACCCGCATGCCCAGTTCCCTGGCGTGGTAGATCCGCCGTCCGTCCACCCAGAGCCATGCCTCGGCGATGGCGTAGGGGCCGCGTTCGTCCGTGCCCGCCTCGGTGATCTCCATCTCCACGGTGACCAGCGCGTCCGCGGGCACGACCTGGCCGCGGTACTTCCATGTGAACTCACGGCCGGTCAGCAGTGGTTCGAATCGCGGCCGGGGCACGTCGGCGCCGATGTTCTGCTCGATGAGGTGGAACTGCAGCAGTTGGCACATCGCTTCCAGACCGAGCGAGCCGGGCTGTACCGGGTCCTGGAAGAAGTGAGCCCGGAAGAACCACTCGCCGGGATCGACCGTCTTCTCCGCCCGCAGCCGCCCGAGCCCGGCCGCGCCGCTGTCCGGCCAGTAGCCGGTGACCCGGTCGATCATCAGAAGCATCGGGCCGGGCAGTCGCAGCTCGCCCGCGCAGTACCGGGCGGGACCGGCCGTCAGGTCCGCGGTGCGGTCGCAGGGCAGAGCGAGGCGCGAACGCTCCTCGTCGGTCGGCGACAGCCCCACCTGGTCCTGGAACGCCTCGGGCGGGAAGAACCCGAAAACCGTGGTGCAGTTGAACACTTCACGGCCGTCGGCGTGACAGCGTACGGCGAACGACTCGATGATCATGTCGCCCGTCTGGGAGACGTCGAGGAGTTCTACCTCCGTACGCAGCACTTGTGTGCCGGTCGGTACTTCGCCGGTGACCGTGCCGGTGCCGTCCAGGTTGCGGAACAGCAGGTCGCCGACGGGCTCCGGCAGTCGGCGCGTGTACGAGGCCAGCCAGCCGCAGGGCTGCAGGGCGACCTCCAAGAGCACACAGAACGGCATGGTGGGGTTGCCGTTCTCGGCCCGGAACCAGACCTCGTCCGGCACGTCGTACTCGGCCGTGACGCGGCTGCCCGGCCGCATCGCGCCGATCGGACCCTCGACCGTCGTGATGCGGCTCATGAAGTGGTACGGCGGTCCCGGCAGCCGGGGCATGCGCCGTGGCCCGTCGAGCGGGGCGTACGTCGGTCCGAACGCCTCCGTGGGGCGCCCCCAGGCGCAGGCGAGCAGCGAGGCGTACCCGAAGCGGAAGCCGTCCGCCTCGGCCACCGGACCGTTGTCGGCGTGACCGGCCAGGCCGCCCAGGGTGCTCACGGGTACCAGCTCGCCGGTGCGCTGCTGCTCGAGCGGACCGAGTGCGCGCCAGTGGGACAGCGGCCAGTCAGGCACCAGGCGCAGGGAGACCCCCTGCGCGTGGAAGGCTTTGACTCCGTCGACGGTGCACAACAGGTCTGCGGTCAGGGCGGGTTCGGGTCCGCCCGTCACTTCGGTGACGTACACCTCGTACACCAGAAGCCGGCTGTCGGGCGTCGCCTGGCCGCGGCAGCGCATCGGGATGCCCTGGCCCGGCGCCGGCTCGAAACGCCAGCCGTCGCGGTCGGCGGTGTGACCCAGGGCCGCGAGGTGGAACGCCATGGCCTGCAGGCAGCCTTCGAACATCAGCGTCCCCGGCATGCAGGGATCGTTCTTGAAGTGCCCGGAGAAGAACCAGCTGTCGGGCCTGAGCGGCAGCTCCGCGCGCAGATAGCCGCGCCCGTGCGGGCCGCCCGCGGGGTCGAAATCGGTGACTTCGTGCAGCAGCCGCATGCGGTCGTCTGGGATACGCGGCGGCCGCACCTGGGAGCGGGTCGTCTCCCAGCCGGGTCCGAAGCATTCGGCGGGCCGTCCGGCCGCGAAGGCCCGCACCAGATCGGGGCCGAAGGCTTCCCGTGAGCAGCGCAGGGGCGGCTCCTCGGCGGGGCCGGATGGGCGGGGGAGTTCGGCCGGACTCCACAACACGCCTCGACTGTCGGCGAGTTCCGCGTCGGTGAAGAAGCCGGCTTGGCCGTCCCGCATGGAAAGGCGCAGTGCGCCCGACGCGTCCCGGCAGGTGTAGTGGAAGAAGAACAGCCGGATGCCGTCCTGTTCGGCGTGCCCGTCGATGGTGATCTCGTAGTGGAGGGTCTCGCCGGGAGCGGGTGGGCTCCCGTGGTACGTGACCTCGCAGCCCAGCAGCCGGTAGACACGCTCGCCGCGGTTGATCAGGTCGATACCGAGCCAGCTGATCAGGAGCAGGTCCGCCTGCCCGGACTCGATCATGATCCCGGCGGGCATCCGGCCCGCCGGGTCGAGGTACCAGGCGTCCGGGCGGACGTCGGTCTCGGTGCGGATGGTGCCGGTGCCGAGCGAGCCGGGCTCGGCGTCGATGGCGGTCACGCGGTCGGTGAGCAGCATCGGTGGCTCGGGCATGCGGGTCTGGCGGGCGTAGCCGTCCTGGGGTGCGAAGAGCGGGCCGAAGAGGTCGGAGATGCGGCCTGAGGCGAGCTGTTCGAGCTGGCCCCGGTCGAACAGCGGCTGCGCGGGCTGCGGT